>JAGRGG010000058.1:18956-21206 GCA_020445645.1 Geminicoccaceae bacterium
ATGACGCTCGCCGACCGGATCGTCGTGCTCAGCGCCGGCATCGTCCAGCAGTTCGGCTCCCCCCTCGACCTCTACCACCACCCGCAGAACCGCTTCGTCGCCGGATTCATCGGCAGCCCGAAGATGAACTTCCTCCCCGTCGAACTGCTCGCGGCCCGGGACGGCACGAGCCACGTGAAGCTCCCCGACGGCCAGACCATGACCATCGCCGTCGACGCCAAGGGCGCCGCCCTCGGCAACGGCTACGAACTCGGCGTCCGCCCCGAGCACCTGCTGGCCGGCGGCGGCGGCGACGCCCAGGTCGAAGGCCCCCTCGTCACCCTGGAGCACCTGGGCGCCGAAACCTACGTCTACGCCGACCTCGGCCTGAACCAGGAACTCCCCTTCGTCGCCAAGGCCGCCGGCAACGCCCACGCCGAACCCGGCCAGACCGTCCGGATCGGCATCCCCGCGGGGGCCTGCTACCTGTTCGACAAGGAAGAGCGGGCGTACCCGCGGCAGGCTTACTACTGAAGGGAGAAGACCCCGCTTCACGGCCGCTGGCGCGGGGCCTTGTTTCCTTTTTTCTCTTTTTTGAGGTGTCCGGGCGGGGGCGTCGGGTTCATTTCGTCCGGCGGCGGTCAAGGACCGTTCGTCGGGAACGGGCGGCGGGGGACTTCAGCCGATGAGCGCGCGGAGGGCGACGACGGCTTCGGCGGGGCAGGCGGCAAGGATGGTGGGCGCGACGCGGGCGTAGGAAAAACCCTCACGTGCCAGGATGCTTCCGTCGCCCCCTTGCCCATCCTCCCCGGCGGTGGCACGACGGGCGGGTCCGTTCAACGAAGGGAGAGGGTGCGATGGAAGACGCCGATCGGGTCGTCGCGCAAGCCGACGCGGCGTTCAAGGAGTCGGTCGAGCGGCTGAAGGCGTTCCTGCGCTTTCCCAGCATCGGCACCGACCCCGCCTACCACGAGGACACCCGCCGCTGCGCCGAGTGGCTGGTGCAGGAACTGCGCGGCATCGGCTTCGACGCTTCGCTCCGCGAGACGCCGGGGATGCCGGTCGTCGTCGCCCACGGCGGGGAGGGCGACGGGGCGCGCCTCCTCTACTACGGCCACTACGACGTCCAGCCGGCCGATCCTTTGGACCTCTGGGAGAGCCCGCCCTTCGAGCCGGTCGTGAAGGAGGGCAAGAACGGCCCCCAGGTCGTGGCGCGCGGCGCCGTCGACGACAAGGGGCAGGTGATGACCATCGTGGAGGCGATGCGCGCCTGGAAGGCGGCGCACGGCCGCATCCCCGTCCCCGTCACGCTCTTCATCGAAGGGGAGGAGGAGGGCCACTCGGTCAACCTGGAGCCCTTCCTCCGGGCCAACGCCGACGAGCTGAAGGCGGCCGTCTGCGTCATCTCGGACACGGGGATGCTCGCCCCCGACCGCCCCGCCGTGACGACGACCCTGCGCGGCCTCGCCTACGTCGAGGCGACCCTCACCGGCCCCGCGCACGACCTCCACAGCGGCATGTACGGCGGCGCCGTGCCGAACCCGATCGACGAACTCTGCCGCATCGTCGCCGCCCTCCACGACGACGAAGGCCGCGTCACCCTGGAGGGCTTCTACGACGGCGTCGCCGCGACGCCCAAAGAGCAGATCGAGGCGTGGCGCAAGGCCGGGCTCGACGAGGCGGCGTTCCTCGCCTCCGCCGGCCTCGAGGAAGGCTCCGGCGAGGCCGGCTACTCGACCCTGGAACGCCTCTGGACCCGCCCCACGCTGGATTGCAACGGGGTCTGGGGCGGCTACACCGGCGAAGGCTCGAAGACGGTGATTCCCTCGAAGGCGAGCGTCAAGCTCTCCTGCCGCCTCATGCCGGGCCAGGACCCGGAGGCCGTCTTTGCCAGCATCGAGGCGCACTTCCGGCGCCGCTGCCCCGCCAACTGCAAGGTGACGGTGCGCGACTTCGGCCTCGGCGGCGGGATCGGCATCGACGCGAGCGGCCCCTACGTCGAGGCCGCCCGCCGCGCCGCCGAAGCGGTCTTCCCGCACCCCCTCACCCTCGTCGGCTGCGGCGCCTCGATCCCCGTCGTCGCGGTCATCAAGCGGGTGCTGGACATGGACAGCCTCCTCCTCGGCTTCGGCCTCGACGACGACCGCATCCACAGCCCGAACGAGAAGTTCGACCTCGTCTGTTACGAGCGCGGGATCAAGACCCACGTCCGGTTCCTGGCGGAAGCGGCGGGGCTGAAGTAGAAAACGCTTCGCGTCCGCTGACGCGGGG
>JAGRGG010000252.1 GCA_020445645.1 Geminicoccaceae bacterium
CGCCGCCGCCGCCGCCCGCGCCCGAGGCGGCACCGACCCCCCCCGAGCGCGCGCCGGCGCCGGAACCCGACCCCGAGGCGGCGCCGGTCGACTTCGACGAGCTGCTGCGCAGCGTCGAGGACCTGAACAAGCGGGTCGAGGCCGAGGCGCCGCGCGAGGGGAAGGGCAAGGCCGCGGCGGGTGCCCCGGCAGCGGGCCTCAGCCCCTCCGAGTTCGCCCGGATCGGCCGGCGCCTGAACGACTGCTGGCGCCGCGCCGACGCGGGCCAAGGCGGCGCGCAGGGCCCGTTCGAGGTCCAGGTGAACCTGGGCCGCGACGGCAAGGTCGAGAACCTGGAGATCATCGACCGGGGCCGGATGCAGGCCGACCCCGTGTTCCGCGCCCTTGCCGAGAGTGCGAGGCGGGGCGTCTACGGCTGCCAGCTCGACCTGCCGCCCGAGAAATACGCGCAGTGGCGCGAGATGATCCTTACCTTCTACCCATGAGCCCTTCAGTGCCGAGAGCCCGCCCCGTATGATACTTGGCCCCACCGCCCGCTTCCGCCCCACCCGCCGCGCCCTTCTCGCGGGCGCCGCCGCGACGCTTCTCGCCGGCCCCGCCTTCGCCCAGTTGCGCGTCGACGTGACGGGCGGCCGGATCGAGGCGCTGCCGATCGCCGTGAGCCCGTTCGCGGGCGACGGTCCGGGGGCGTCCGGCCTCGGCCGCGAGATCCGGGACGTGGTGGCGGCCGACCTCGCCCGCTCCGGCCTGTTCGAGGTCATCGAGGAGGGCGCCTACATCCAGTCGCCGGACGGGTTGCGGCAGACGCCCCGCTACGCCGACTGGCGGCAGATCAACGCCCAGGCGCTGGTCGCCGGCGTCGTCGCCCTCGACGCAGGGGGCGGGCTCGGGGTCGACTTCCGCCTCTTCGACGTGTTCGCGGGCCAGCAGCTCCAGGGCCTGCGCTACACCTCGTCCACCGACAACTGGCGGCAGATCGCGCACCGCATCGCCGACGTGGTCTACGAGCGGATCACCGGCGACAAGGGCTACTTCGACAGCCGCATCGTCTACGTCGCCGAGACCGGCCCCGCCACGGCCCGCACGAAGCGCCTCGCCCTCATGGACCAGGACGGCAGCAACCACCGCTTCCTCACCGACGGCGGCGACCTCGTCCTCACCCCGCAATTCTCGCCCGACGGGCGCGAGATCGCCTACCTCGCCTACGGGGCGCCGCAGCCGAAAGTCTACCTGAAGACCCTTTCCGGCGGGCGCGACGCGCTGGTCGGCGACTTGCCCGGCATGACCTTCAGCCCCCGCTTCTCGCCGGACGGCGGCACGATGCTCGTCACCCAGGCGCAGAACGGCAACGCCGACATCGTCAGCCTGGACCGGGCGAGCGGGCGCTGGACCCGGCTCACGAGCGACCCCGCGATCGACACCTCGCCCTCGTTCTCGCCCGACGGCGACCGCATCGTCCTCAACTCCGACCGGGGCGGCTCGCCGCAGCTCTACGTCATGGGCCGCACCGGCGGCGACCCCCGGCGGATCAGCTTCGGCGAGGGCCGCTACGGCAGCCCCGCGTGGTCGCCCGGCGGCGACCTCATCGCCTTCACCAAGGTCAAGGGCGGCTTCTTCCACATCGGCGTCATGCGCCCCGACGGCTCCGACGAGCGCCTCATCACCCGCAGCTTCCTCGACGAGAACCCGTCCTGGGCGCCGAACGGCCGCACCATCGTCTTCGCCCGGGAAGACCCGGTGCGGAGCCGCCGCCGCCTCTTCACGATCGACGTGACCGGCTACAACGAGCGCGAGCTTGCGACGCCGACCGATGCCTCCGACCCCGACTGGTCGCCCTTGATTCCCTGACGCCCGAGTGCGTAATGACACCCACCGCACGCGACCGCCCCCTCCCGCGCCCAAGGTTCCCCCTCCCATGCAAAGACCCCCCGTCGCCCTCCTGTCGGCCCTCGTCCTCCTGGGTGCGTGCAGCCGTAGCCCGGCCCCTGACGTCTACGGCGGCTCGACGGCGGGCAGCGCCGCCGGCGGCGCCTACGGCCAGGGTGCCGCCGACCCGTCGACGACGACGAGCGGGCTCGATCCCCAGGCCGCGAACGGTGCCGTCGCCGGCACGCAGCAGGATTTCGAGGTCAACGTCGGCGATCGCGTCTACTTCGGCTACGACGCCACCTCGCTCGACGACGCCGCGCGCGGCACCCT
>JAGRGG010000253.1 GCA_020445645.1 Geminicoccaceae bacterium
CGGATCTGGTGGCCCCAGCCGATGTCGGTCTTGCCGGCCTCGACGGCGTCGGACTCGGCCCGCCGCTTCTGCAGCTCCAGCTCGTAGAGGCGGGCGCGGAGCATGTCCATCGCCTGGGCGCGGTTGCGGTGCTGCGAGCGGTCGTTCTGGCAGGCGCAGACGATCCCGGTCGGCAGATGGGTGATCCGGATGGCCGAATCGGTGCGGTTGACGTGCTGCCCGCCGGCGCCGCTCGCCCTGTAGGTGTCGACCTTGAGGTCCTTGTCGTCGATCACGACCTCGATCCGGTCGTCGATGACGGGGTAGACCCAGACGCTGGCGAACGAGGTGTGGCGGCGCGCGGCGCTGTCGAAGGGGGAGATGCGGACGAGGCGGTGGACGCCGCTCTCGGTCTTGAGCCAGCCATACGCGTTCTCGCCCCCGACCTTGAGCGTCGCCGACTTGATCCCGGCCTCCTCGCCCTCGCTCTCCTCGATCCACTCGACCTTGTGGCCGTGCTGCTCCGCCCAGCGGAGGTACATGCGAAGCAGCATCTCCGCCCAGTCCTGCGACTCGGTGCCGCCGGCGCCCGCGTTGACCTGGAGGAAGGCGTCGTTGCCGTCGGCCTCGCCCGAGAGCAGCCCCTCCAGCTGCAGCCGGTCGGCGCGCGCCTTCAAGGCCCGCAGATCCTCCAATAGGGCCGCGACGGCCTCCTCGTCGCCCTCCTCCTCGGCCATCTCGGCCAGGGCCAGCGTGTCGTCGAGCTTCGCCTCCATCGCCCGCTGCTCGCCGACGGCGGCGCTCAGCTTCTGCCGCTCGCGCATCAGCGCCTGCGCGCGTTCCGCGTCCTCCCAGAGCTTCGGATCCTCGGTCAGGCTGTCCAGCTCGTCCAGCCGTGCCAGCGCTTGGTCCCAGTCAAAGATGCCTCCTCAGGAGCAGGAGCCCCTGGCGGATCGGGTCGGCGAGGTTGACGAATTCGGCGCGCAAGGGGGTTTCCTTCGGGTAGGGGATGGGGGTCGAACCTAGATGTAGATGGGTCCGGGGCGGGCGCGAAGCACATTCCTAATACAGCCCCCCCGCCGAAACGCTGTTCCCCCGCCGGCTCGACCCGCCGCCGAGGCCGGTCGCGGCGACGCCGGGGGTTTGGCGGTCGGGCTCGGTGCCGGGCAGGAAGGCTTCGGGGATCACCTCGGCCGTGTCGGGTCCGGGGAGGAGGCCGGTCGCGGCGTCGATGCGGACGAGGCGGATGCCGGGGGGGGTGCGGAAGGGCACGGCCGGCTGGCCCTCGAGCGCGGCCCGCATGACGTCGATCCAGATCGGCAGCGCCACGGTGCCCCCCGTCGCCTTGCGGCCGAGGCTTTCCGGCCGGTCGAAGCCGACATAGACGCCGACGGCGAGGTCGGGCGAGAACCCGACGAACCACGCGTCCTTGGAGTCGTTGGTTGTCCCGGTCTTGCCGGCGAGCGGCTTGCCGATCCGCGACGCCGCCTTCGCCGTGCCGCGCTCGACGACGCCCTCCAGGATGTGGACCATCTGGTAAGCGTTGCGGGGGTCGGCGACGGCGTCGTCGTCGTGGGGCAGGTCGGGGGGCGGGCCGCCCGCGTAGGCGTCCATGCTGCAGGCGGCGCAGGCGTAGCCTTCCCGGCTCATCACCGTATGGCCAAAGCGGTCCTGGATGCGCTCGACCAGGACGGGGTCGATCCGCTCGCCGCCGTTGACCAGCATGGCGTAAGCGGTCGTGAGCCCGAGCACCGTGACCTCGTTCGAGCCGAGCGCGGAGGCGAGGCCCGGCCCCAGCCCCCGGTCGATGCCAAAGCGCCGCGCCACGTCGATTACCCGCCCCATCCCGACCTCCTGCGCGAGGCGGACGGTCATCAGGTTGCGCGACTTTTCAAGGCCGAGGCGAAGCGTCGAGGGGCCGTAGAAGGTCTGGGTGTAGTTCTCGGGCCGCCAGAGCGGCAGGCCCGGCCCCTGGTCGACGACGATGGGGGCGTCCATGATGATCGTCGAGGGCGTGCGCCCGTCCTCCAGGGCCGCCAGATAGACGAACGGCTTGAACGCCGAGCCCGGCTGGCGCAGCGCTTGCGTTGCCCGGTTGAACTTGCTCTGCCGGTAGCTGAACCCGCCCGACAGAGCCAGGACCCGGCCCGTGTGCGGGTCGAGCACGGCGATCGCCCCCTCGACCGAGGGACGCTGGCGCAGCTCCCAATGCGGCGGGGCGGGCGTTCCGTCCTTGGCGGCGGTCTGGACGGGCTCGACCAGGAGCACGTCGCCCGGGGCCATGACGTCGGCCATGCCCGCGAGCGCGGGGCCGAGCTTGCCGTCCTTGTCCTCGATCCGTGCCCAGGTGATGTCGGCGAGGCGAAGCCCGCCCTTCGTTCCGTCGGCGAACCCGATCGCGGCGCTCTCGGGTGCGAGGCCGAGGACGACGGCGAGCCGCCAGTCGGCAAGCTCGAACCCCGGATCGACCCCCTGCAGCGCCGTCCGCCAGTCGCCCTTCGCGTCGATCCTGGCCACGGGACCCCGGTAGCCGCGGTGCGCCCGGTCGTAGGACGCCAGCCCCTTGCGAAGGGCGGCGTCGGCGATGCCCTGGAGGCGGGGCGAGACCGTGGTGCGCACCGAGAGTCCCCCCTCGTAGAAGCCTTCCTCGCCGAAGTGCTCGACGAGCTGGCGGCGCACCTCTTCGGTGAAGAAATCGGCGTGCGCGTACTCGGTCGGCGCCCTGGAACGGGTCGTGAGCGGTTCGTCCTTCGCCGCCTCGGCCTCGGCCCGGGTGACGTAGCCGTCCTCGGCCATGCGGCCGAGCACGTAGTCGCGGCGCTCGACGGCGGCGTCGTGGTTGCGGGCGGGGTCGTAGGACGAGGGGGCCTTCGGCAGCCCCGCGAGGTAGGCGGCCTCGCCGATCGTCAGGTCGTCGAGCGACTTGTCGAAGTAGTTGAGCGCCGCCGCCGCGACGCCGTAGGAGCGGTTGCCGAGGAAGATCTCGTTCAGGTAGAGTTCGAGGATCTTGTCCTTCGAGAACGCCTGCTCCATGCGGATGGCGAGGATCGCCTCCTTGATCTTGCGCTCGATCGAGACCTCGTTCGTGAGCAGGAAGTTCTTCGCCACCTGCTGGGTGATCGTGGACGCGCCCGCCGGGCGGCGGTTGTCGCGCAGGCGCTTGATGTTGTCGACGACGGCGCGCAGGATGCCCTTCGGGTCGATGCCGAAGTGGTGGCGGAAGTTCTGGTCCTCGGCGGCGATGAAGGCGTCCTGCACCCGCTTGGGGATCGCCTCGATGGGGACGAAGATCCGCTTCTCGCGCGCGTACTCGGCGAGCAGCCGGCCGTCGCCCGCGTGGATCCGCGTCACCGTCGGCGGCTCGTAGTCGGCGAGGTGCGCGTAGTCCGGCAGGTCCTTCGCGTAGTCGTGGATCGCATACGCGACGATGCCGCCGCCCAGGAGGGCCAGAACCGAAAGGCCGATGACGAGGGTGGCCGAGAAGCGGAGCAGGCGGCGCAAGGGGCCTTCCTTTTGATCTGGGCTTGATGGGCTAGCCTTGGCGCTGGGCTTCGAGCGCGTCGAAGTAGCGCCCGATGGCGGCGGCGATCACGGCGGCGAGCTTCGACCGATAGGCCGGGCTCGTGAGGTTCTTCGCATCCTCCGCGTTCGAAAGATAGCCGAGTTCGAGGAGAACGGAAGGCATGTCGGGCGCTTTCAGGACGGCAAAGCCGGCAAAGCGGCGCGAGTGGCGGACGAGGCGGGTGACGCCCTGGAGGCGCTTGATGAGCTGATCGGCGAAGTCGATCGAGCGGTTGTTGGTGTCGCGGCGCACGAGGTCGATCAGGATCTCGGTGACGAGCGGGTCCTCGTCGGTGAGGTCGGCGCCGACGATGATGTCGGCCTTGTTCTCCTTGGAGGCAAGCTTGGCCGCCTCGGCGTCGGAGACATCCTCGGAGAGCGTGTAGACGGAAGCGCCCCTGTGCTTCGGCTGGGCGATCGAATCGGCGTGGAGCGAGACGAACAGCCCCGCCCCGGCCTTGCGCCCGCGCTCGATCCGCTCGCGCAGGCGGATAAAGGCGTCGTCGTCGCGGACGAGCACCGCGTTGAAGCGGCCGGTGGCGTCGAGCGCCGCTTGCAACTGCCGCGCCATCGCCAGCGTCACGTCCTTTTCGAGGACCCCGCCCACGCCCACCGTGCCGGGGTCGATCCCGCCGTGCCCGGCGTCGATGGCGACGATGGGCCGTCTCGGGTGCGAGGGGGTCGGGGGGGGGCCGGGCTCGGACGCCGCCTCGGTCCCCGCGTCCGCCACCGCCGCCTGGACCGGGGCCGGCACCCGCACCGTCTCGGCGACGGCGGCCGTCGCCCTCCGCGGCGCCCCCGGCTTTGCCGGCGGCGGCGGCCATGCCCGCCGCGCCGCGACGACGGGGGGCGCCGGCTTGGCCGCCTTTCGGGCCGCCTTTTGGCCTACCCCCTGGGCCGCCGCTCGGGCCGGGGGAGGGACCGCCTTCCTGGGTGCCATGTCGACGACGAGCCGCCAGTCGGGCGCGTCCTTCGTCGGCGGGATGAGGCGCTTGCCCTCGATGTCGAAGGGGGCGGCGAGGTCGAGGACGAGCCGGCCGTGCAGGGGGTCAAGCCGGCCGTAGCGCATCCCCTTGACGAGGCCCTTCGGCCGGCTCTGCGGATGGTCCTGCACGTTCCAGCGCACGGGCGGCAGGTCGAGGACGAGCCGGGGTGGACTTTCCAGCACCCGCGCCTCGAAGCCGGCCTCTGCTGTAAGGTCGAGGACGATCCGCGTCGTGCCGGCGTTGACGCCGAAGCGGATCGCCACCACCTCGGTCTCGGCGGCCCCGGCCCCGGTGAAGACGCCGAACCCGAGCAGCGCCAGCAGGAAGGCGAGCCGGATGCCGAGCCGGGTGCTTGCCTTTCGGTTGAGCATCCTGTCCAGTCGTTGGGTGGCGGCCTTGCCGGAAGGCGCGCGCGGGGGGTCCGCGACGGCGGATGCCGGCGCCGCGATCCGCCTATTCCAGAATACCCGATTGTTCTGCGGCGTCACAGACATTATAGTCCAGCGTAATGGAACGGGTGAGGCTCCGGGAAGGGGGTCCGCGTGGCCTGGGCGCCACGGCGGTCATCTTGCAGCCGCCCGCCCATCTTTCAACCAAAAGGTTATATCGGCAGCGGTGTCCCTTTCGTCTCGCCCCTCAGGAACCAACGGCCGCGAGGGCCTGCCCGGCCCATCGACGGCGCCGGCTTCCCGTGCCGCGATGCCGCGCCCGCCGATCCCTCCCGGCGCCGCCCCATCCCCCCGGCCTTTCCTGCCGGCGAGGGGGCAAAGGCGCCCCGACCGCCACCAACACCGACCCGCCGCGCGCAAGGCGACGCCCCTGCTTGAGCCGCGGGTCCCCAGGATCAGACAAGATGACAAAGCGTATGCTCGTCGATGCCACCCACCCGGAGGAAACCCGGGTGGTCGTGGTGGACAACCAACAACTCGTTGACTTCGACGTCGAGAGCTCAACCAAGCGCCAGCTGAAGGGCAACGTCTACCTCGCCAAGATCACCCGCGTCGAGCCGTCGCTCCAGGCGGCCTTCGTCGAGTACGGCGGCAACCGCCACGGCTTCCTCGCCTTCAGCGAGATCCACCCCGACTACTACCAGATCCCGCAGGCCGACCGGAACATGCTGGAACGGCTGGAACGGGAGAGCGCCCGCTCGAACGGCGAGCGCGAGCCCGAACCCGAGCCGGAGGGCGACGCGGACGGCGAGGAGCGGCCGCAGCACCTTACCGAGGACGCCGACGAGGAGACGGCCGACGTCGTCGGCGAGCAGGCCCGCGTCCGCGCCCGCCTCATGCGCTCCTACAAGATCCAGGAGGTCATCAAGCGCCGCCAGATCATGCTGGTCCAGGTGGTCAAGGAGGAGCGGGGCACGAAGGGGGCGGCGCTCACCACCTACCTCTCGCTCGCCGGGCGCTACTGCGTGCTCATGCCGAACACGCCGCGCGGCGGCGGGATCAGCCGCAAGATCCAAAGCGTCGTCGACCGCAAGCGGCTGAAGTCGATCGTCCAGGAACTCGACGTGCCGGAGGGGATGGGGCTCATCGTCCGCACGGCGGGGCAGGAGCGCACCAGGGCCGAGATCCGCCGCGACTACGACTACCTCCTTCGCCTCTGGGACGAGATCCGCGAGACCACGCTGAAGTCGATCGCCCCCACCCTCATCTACGAGGAGGGGAACCTCATCAAGCGGGCGATTCGCGACCTCTACACCCGCGACATCGAGGAGGTGCTGGTCGAGGGCGACGAGGCGTACAAGGACGCAAGGCGGCTCATGCAGATGATCATGCCGAGCCGGGCCCGCCTCGTGAAGCCCTACAAGGAGGAGATCCCCCTTTTCTTCCGCCACCGTGTCGAGGACCACCTCGACGCCATGCACAGCCCCACCGTCCAGCTGCCGTCGGGCGGGTCGATCGTCATCCACACGACCGAGGCGCTGACCGCGATCGACGTCAACTCCGGCCGCTCGACCCGCGAGCGCCACATCGACGAGACGGCGGTGAAGACGAACCTGGAGGCCGCCGACGAGGTGGCCCGTCAGCTGCGCCTGCGCGACCTCGCCGGGCTCATCGTCATCGACTTCATCGACATGTCGGAGTCGCGCCACGAGAAGTCGGTCGAGCGCCGGCTGCGCGAGGCGCTGAAAATGGACCGGGCGCGCATCCAGCTCGGCAAGATCAGCATGTTCGGCCTGATGGAGCTGTCGCGCCAGCGGCTGCGCCCCTCCCTCCAGGAGCTGTCGTCGCAGGCCTGCCCGACCTGCCAAGGGCTCGGCGTCGTCCGCTCGACCGAGTCGTGCGCCCTCCACGTTCTGCGGCTGATCCAAGAGGAAGGCATCAAGGGCGGGATCTTGAGCCTTCAGGTAACGCTGCCGAGCGACGTCGCCCTCTATATCTTAAACCGCAAGCGCGACGCCCTCGTCCGCCTCGAACAGCGCTACCTCATGAAGGTGATCGTCGGCGTCGACCGCGACATGCTGCCGCCGCAGATGAGCGCCCAGGTGCTGGAGCGCCGCGAGCCCGGCGAGGGCGAGGCGCCGCGACACCCGGCACCCGTCGCCGAGCAACGGGTCGAGGAGGCCCCCGTCGAGGAAACGTCCGACGAGGAGGACGCGCCCGAGCGGGCGCCGGCCCCCGCCCGCGCGTCCGTCCCCGCCGCCGGCCCCACCGTCGGGGAGGAGGACGAGCAGGGCAGGCGCCGCCGCCGGCGCCGTCGGGGCGGCCGCCG
>JAGRGG010000254.1 GCA_020445645.1 Geminicoccaceae bacterium
GCGCCAGCGGACGCGAAGCGTATTCAAACGACGGTTCCGGAACCGATCGTGCCCGCCCATATTGGTGTGGCACCCTCCCGCCTCACGCCGAAGACCCCGCCCCATGAAGCTCTTCAAGTGCCAGCACTGCGGCCAACTGCTCTATTTCGAGAACACGCGCTGCGAGCGTTGTGGGCACCGGCTCGGCTACCTGCCGGAGGAGGGCGCCCTGAGCGCGCTCGACCCCGCCGGCGAGGAGGTTTGGCGGGCGCTGGCGCCGAGGGACGGCGTGTACCGTTTCTGCGTGAACGCCGCCGACGACGCCTGCAACTGGCTCCTGCCGGCGGATGCGGCGGGGGACCGCTGCCTCGCCTGCCGCCACAACCGGACGATCCCGAACCTCCACGACCCCGTCAACCTCCTAAATTGGCGGAAGATGGAGCGGGCGAAGCACCGGCTGTTCTACACGCTCATCAAGCTGGGCCTGCCGCTCCCGACGCGGGCCGAGCACCCGCAGGGCCTCGTCTTCGACGTCCTCGCCGACCCCAAGGGCGGGGGCGCCCCGAAGGTGATGACCGGGCACGCCGACGGGCTCATCACCATCAACCTCGCCGAGGCCGACGACGCCGAGCGGGAGCGCCTTCGCACCGCGATGGGCGAGCCCTACCGCACGCTTCTCGGCCACTTCCGCCACGAGGTCGGCCACTTCTTCTGGGACCAACTTGTCCGCGACCGGGGCAATTTGGAGGGCTGTCGCGCCCTCTTCGGCGACGACCGCGAGGACTATGGCGAGGCGCTCAAGCGCCACTACGCCGGGGGCGCGCCGCCCGACTGGCAGGAGCGTTACGTCAGCGCATATGCCAGCACCCACCCCTGGGAGGACTGGGCCGAAACCTGGGCGCACTACCTCCACATCGTCGACACGCTCGAGACCGCGAGCGCCTTCGGCCTGCGCATCCACCCGAAGGTCGCCGAGACCGATGACCTCGACGCCGTCATCGCCTTCGACCCCCACCAGGACGTGCCCATGCCCCGCATCATCGGCGCGTGGCTCCCCCTCGCCTTCGCCGTCAACAGCCTCAACCGCAGCATGGGCCACCAGGACCTCTACCCCTTCGTGATCTCGCCCCCGGTCGTGGAAAAGCTCGCCTACATCCACGCCCTTGTCCACCAGGAGGGGGCACCGCGCCCCTAGCCGTACAGTCCCGTGGTGTGGTGGACCGGCTTGACCCTGGACCGGCTGGGCTGCCCGGTCGAGGTTTTGCGGATGGATTGGCAAGGGGCGAGGCCGCGCGGGGTCCTGGGCCGCCGGGCTTAGGCGCGGGCGTCCGAGAAGGGCTGCGGGTGGGGGCGCACCCGCTCGTGGCCGTCGCAGTGGCAGCGCCGCACGGTCGCGTCCTCGGGGGCGCGGTTCATGCGCCCGACTCGGCCGCTGGTCCACCGACGCAAGGCGTCGATCCGGCCCGAAGGGCGGCAGGCCAAGCCTGCCGAGGGGATGGCGCGACTTGGGGCCCGTGCACGATGCCGTTCCGCCCGCAGGCAGGCGCAAAGGCGTGGACGCGGTAGAGGCGCGGCTCGCCCCAGACCGCCCACGACGCTTCCGCTTCGGCCTCGGCGGCTCCGTCGACGGGCAGGCCGTCGACGAACGGGGTGCCGTTATCGGTCGGCACCGTGGGGATCGTGCAGGGCACGGCGGTGACGGGGGGCGCGCAGGAGGTCGGCGGCGGGTCGCCCGCCCGTGCAGCCGGGCGAAGGCAAACGGTCGATGGCGACGAGGCGGCGGAGCCGTCCCTCCCCGGCAGGCACCTCGGCAACGTCGCGGCGAACCGAAAGCGGCGCCTTCGGGTCGATCGGGCGGGCCTTGAAGCGCGGGCGCCCGGGCCTGCCGCCGTCGGGCGGCCGCGGGATGCCAAGGCGCTGGAGGCGGCGCTGGAGCGACGGGCGCGTGAGATGCAAGATCGTCGGCTGGAGGGCATAGAGGCAATCGTCCAGCGGCAAGAGCACGTGCCGGCGAAAAGCAATGACGACCGCTTCCTCCCCGGTCGTGGGCCCGGGGGAGCGGGTCTGCCTTGGCCCCCTTCGCTCGTCGGTGACCATCTGGCGCTTGCGCCACTTCCGCACCGTCGTGGCGCTGCTGCCGTAGCGTGTCGCCGGCGCCTTCACCCCCGCTTCACCAGCTTGGATCGCGCGACGCACCGCCTTTATCGTCGTGACGCTGCCGTGAAGAACTCGGCCCACGGCGCGTCCCTCCGTGTCCAGTCGCATGTGCTACAACATCACGATAATGTACAACTAGTCGTTCTCACCGACCCCCATCTGCCTTTCGAACGATTGCCGGACGAGGCCGATCGCGTAGGGTAACTCTTCAAAGGTGGCGAGATTGAGCTCGATGTCTCCGCTGCCCAAATGCCCGACGTTCGTGACATCCCTGCAAATGTCCTTGACGTCGGCGATCTTATGGAAGCGCACGTTCAAGATGATCTTCAGGCGGCTCGCTTGTAGCACTATGTTGGCGAAGTTCGTCTCGACCTTGTAGGCGATGCAAGTCTTGAAAAATTCTTCGGTAACGCAAGGATCGAGCGCCAGCACCTCCTTGCGCAGGATATCGAAGAGATCGCGGACGGCGGGATTGGCAAGGTATGGGTGGTCGTCAGCCGTGTATTCGGCCGCCATTTGCTGCGGGTGGTAGGAGTCTAGAACATTTCAGGGTTGCACGGTCTCATGGGTTCTGGTTGGGGCGCACCGGTTGAGCGGCGGGGTACGGATGACGGCACCCTTGTCCCAGGACTTGCGCCGGCGGCTGGTCTGCAGGGTTGGGCAAGGGTGCAAGGCGGCGCCTTGCACCGGCACGCGCCGCGGCGGCCCGGTTCGGCGTCAG
>JAGRGG010000059.1 GCA_020445645.1 Geminicoccaceae bacterium
CGCCCGTGGTCGTCGTCCCGCCGGTCGTCGTCGTGCCGCCCGTGGTCGTTGTCCCGCCCGTGGTCGTCGTCCCGCCGGTGGTGGTGCCGCCGGCGGGGGTGCTGCCGCCGGAGCCGCCGCCGCTACAGGCGGAGGTCGATAGGCCGACCATGCCGGCGACGACCACGCAGGTGACTTTCCTGAGACGTCTTTCAACCATTCTTATGCCTTCCGACTTGCCGGCGTGTTGACGCAGCGTGTGGTAGCCGCCGCGGGGTTTCCTGTCCAACGAAGGTTAACCAAGCCCGGACCCGGACGCTCAGGAAGTGCATCCCCGTAGGCAATCCGGACCCGGCGGGAACGGGAAACGGCGTTGGCGCCGGGGCGGCGGCGCTGCTAGGGTCGGCGCCGCTTATCAGCAGGAGGCGGGCGACGGATGGCGGAACGGGTGCGCGAGGTCGTGGCGGTCATGGACGACGTGCCGGCCTTGGAGATGGCGGTGGACGAACTGAAGGCCGCCGGGTTCGGGCAGGACGCGATCAGCCTGCTCGCGGCGGGCGAGGCGGTGGAAGCGAAGCTGGGCCACCGCTACGAGCGGGTCGAGGAGATGGCGGACGACCCGGAGGCACCCCGCGCGGCGTTCGTCTCGACCCGGACGGTGAACCAGCGGGAGGACTGGGTCCTGGGCTCGCTCACGACGCTGCCGGCCCTGCTCGCCGCCGGCACGGTGGTCGCGTCCACGGGCGCGGTCGCGGCGGCGATCGCCGGCAGCGCCGCCGTGGGGGTGGCGATCGCCACCGTCTTCACCCGCTGGATGGACAAAGGCCACGCCGACTGGCTCCAGGAGCAGCTCGACCGGGGCGGCATCCTGCTTTGGGTGCGAACGCCGACGCCGGAACGCGAGGCCGACGCGATCGGGATCCTGCGCCGCCACGCGGCGCACGACGTGCACGCGCACGACGTTCCCGTTTGACGACGCCCCCCCCCGCCGGCGGATGCGAAGCGCGTTCAACCGCTCTCCGCCGCGACCTGCACCTTGGTCTTGCAGCCGGCCAGCACCCTGGCGAGCGAGGGCGGCAGGGGCCGGTCGGTGAAGAGGGCGTCGACCTGGTCGAGGTGGCCGAGGCGGGCCATCGCGCGGCGGCCGATCTTGCTGTGGTCGGCGGCAAGGTAGACCTGCTTCGCGCCGGCGATGATGGTCTGCGCGACGCGCACCTCCCGGTAGTCGAAGTCGAGGAGGGTGCCGTCGAGGTCGATGGCGCTGATGCCGATGACGGCGATGTCGACGCGGAACTGGCGGATGAGGTCGATCGCGGCCTCGCCGACGATGCCGCGGTCGCGGGACCGCACGACCCCGCCGGCGACGACGACCTGGAAGCCCTCGTTCGCGGCCATGATGCTGGCGACGTTGAGGTTGTTGGTGATGACCGAGAGGCCCTCGTGGCCGAGGAGCGCCCGCGCCACCTCCTCGGTCGTCGTGCCGATGTTGATGCATAAAGAAGCGTAGTCCGGCACGTGCGCGGCGACCAGGGCCGCGATGCGGCGCTTCTCGTCCTGCTGCATCACCTGCCGGCTCGAATAGGCGATGTTCTCGGTCGAGGAGGGCAGGCCGGCGCCGCCGTGGTAGCGGTGCAGGCGGCCCTCGGCCGCCAGCTCGTTGATGTCGCGGCGGATCGTCTGCGGGGTGACGTCGAAGTGGGTGGCAAGGGCCTCGATGGTGACGAAGCCCTGGCGGCGGACGAGGTCGACGATGAGGTTGCGCCGGCCGCCGAGGCCGCTCACCGGCCCCGCACCCGGGCGACGGCGTCGGCCCAGCCCGAAAGGCGCCTGCCGCGGGTCGCCTCGTCGAGGGCGGGCTCGAAGCGGCGGTCCAGGCGCCATTGGCCTTCGATCGCGGCCATCGAGGGGTAGAAGCCGACGGCGAGGCCGGCCAGGTAGGCGGCGCCGAGCGCCGTGGTCTCGATGACGGCGGGGCGCTCGACGGGGCGGGCGAGGGTGTCGGCGAGGCACTGGCACACCCAGTCGTTGGCGACCATGCCGCCGTCGACGCGAAGCGCGTCCGGCAGGCCCCCCGTTCCGGCCGCCGCCACGTCGTCGGCCATCGCCCCCAGGAGGTCGGCGGTCTGGTAGGCGACGCTCTCGAGCGCGGCGCGGACGATGTGGGCGCGGTCGCTGTCGCGGGTGAGCCCCAGGATGGCGCCGCGCGCGTCGGGGTCCCACCAGGGGGCGCCGAGGCCGGTGAAGGCGGGGACCATGTAGACGCCGTGCGAGTCGGGGACGCTCCTGGCCAGCTCCTCCGACTGCGCGGCGGTGTCGATGGCGCGAAGGCCGTCCCGGACCCACTGCACGGCGGCGCCCGCGACGAAGATGCTGCCCTCGATCGCGTAGGTGCGCTTCCCGTCCAGGCTCCAGAGGACGGTGGTGAGGAGGCGGTTTCTTGATGGGACCGCCCGCCCGCCGGTGTTGAGGAGGGCGAAGCAGCCGGTGCCGTAGGTGCTCTTCATCGTGCCGGGGGCAAAGCACGCCTGCCCGAAGGTCGCCGCCTGCTGGTCGCCCGCCATGCCGGCGACGGGGACGGGGGATCCGAGGTGGGCGGCGTCGGCGACCCCAAGGTCGCCCGCGTTGTCGACGATGCGGGGGAGGACGCTCTCGGGGACGTTCAGGAGGCGGAGGAGGTCCGGGTCCCACGTGCCCTTGTGGATGTCGCAGAGCATGGTGCGGGACGCGTTGGCGGCGTCGGTGGCGTGGACGCGGCCGTTCGTGAGGCGATAGAGGAGGAAGCTGTCGATCGTGCCGGCGGCGAGCTCGCCGCGCGCGGCGCGGTCGCGGGCGCGGGGCACGTTGTCGAGCAGCCAGGCGATCTTCGTTCCCGAAAAATAGGCGTCGACGACGAGGCCGGTGCGTTCGCGGACGAGGCCCTCGGCCCCCTCATCGACGAGGCGGCGGCAGGCGTCGGCGGTGCGCCGATCCTGCCAGACGATTGCGTCGTGGATCGGCTTGCCGGTGGCGCGCTCCCAGACGACGACGGTCTCGCGCTGGTTCGTGATGCCGATCGCCGCGAGGGCGTCGGCGCCGCACCCGGCCTTGGCCAGCGCGTCCCGGCAGACGGCGAGGGTGTCGGCCCAGATCGCTTCGGGGTCGTGCTCGACCCAGCCGTCGGCGGGGTAGCGCTGGGGGAGTTCGCGCCCGGCGCTCGCGGCGATGCGGCCCCCCTCGTCGAACAGGATGGCGCGGCTGCTCGTCGTTCCCTGGTCGATGGCGAGCACGTAGCGTTGCTTGGACACGGGCTGGCCCCCCGGTGCGGTTTTCGTTTGCGAAAAAGGATGGGGGAAAGCGGCGGCGGGGGCAAGGGTTACGCGAAGCGTGTTCCTACCTTCCCCCCAGCCACCAGACGACCGCGAGCACGATCAGGGCCAGCAGCACGGCGAACGCGATCTTCCACGCGCTGTAGGGGCGCTCGCCGCTGACGGCGCCGTTCTGGCCGCTGATGCAGACGCGGTAGGTCGTGCCGGCGTAGAGGAAGGCGCCGATCCAGATCGGCAGGAGCACGTGCTTGAAGCTGCGGTCGGCGTGGCGGACGTCCATGCCGGCGATGCGCTGGAGGTCGCCGCCGATGTCGAGGCGGATGTCGGCGGCGATCCGCGCCTGCATCCGCTGGTCGGCGAGCGCGAACCCGTCGGCGAGGCCGATCCGGTAGGTCTCGGCCTGGAAGCCGGCCAGATAGTTCGGCGTGTAGGGCCTGAGGGCGGCGAGGTCCCAGGGCTCCAGCGCCTCGGTCATCGGCCGGGGGAGGGTCTCGCTGGAGAGGACGAGCACGTCGTCGAAGTGGCGCCGCACCCGCCCCGCGACCGGGTGCCAGCGCACCTTCTGGACCATCTCGGTCTGGGTGACGGTTCGGCCGTTGACGGTGCGCGTCACCTGGACGGGCACGTAGTAGAAGTCGCCGCGCTGGCCCGTGTAGTCGGTCTCGGTGCGGCTGTCGAAGGTCCAAAACGGCAGGTAGACCCCGTTCAGGGCGCCGTCCTGGCGGGCGTAGTCGCGGAGCTTCGAGGGCGCGAACCACAAGGAGCCGAGCCAGCCCCTGAGGCGCTCGCGGGCGGTGCGGGCGTCGATGGCGAAGGGGAGCACGCCGATCGGGCGGATCTGCCGGTGCTCGCCCGGGTCGGCGACGACGGGGTGGCCGCAGAAGGGGCAGGACCCCGCGTGGCGGTCGGGGTCGAAGGTGAAGCGGGCGCCGCAACTGCCGCAGGCGACGGCGACGACGGTTTCCTCCAAAGGCGCGTGCCCGCCCCCGGCGTCCAGCGCGTCCTCGAGGCTCTGCTCGACGATGGCGACGGGGGCGTCCTGGATGTGCTTGACGTTGCCGCAGTAGAGGCAGCGCAGGTCGGTCGTGCCGGGGGCGTAGGCGAGGACGGCGCCGCAGGCGTCGCAGGTGGTCTGGAGCGCGCCCCCGGCCGCGCGCCGGTCGTCCTCGGCGATCCTGGCCGCCGCCGGGCGCTGGCCCCAAGGGCCGGCGGGGGGGCCGGCGGGGGGGCCGGCCATGCGTCGGGGCTAGCCTTCCGCCCCGCCGGGGAGCGGCGGCGGCACGGCGCCGAACAGGGGCCGGAGCGCCTCCACCTCGCCCGCCTTGGTCCAGGCGGCCATGCCGGGCCGCCAGACGAGGCTCTCGGCGTCGAAGGCGCCGGCGCGGGCCCGGTCCTTCAGTTCCCCGAGCCCGAAGGGGCCGGCCGGCTTGCCGTCCCGGGCGACGTGGAAGGAAACGTCCCCGCCGGGCAAGGGCGGGGGCACGGGCGCGGCGCCGGCGGGGGTGGGGGCGGAGGCCTGCCCGCCGGCGCCGAGCACGTCGCCCATCTGCCGGCCCATCGCCATCCCCATGCCGACGCCGATCCCCGCGCCCATCCCGCCGCCCGACGGGTTCGCCGCCGCCGTCCGCATCGCCTCCGCCGCCTGGAACTGGGCGTAGCGGTTCAGGTCGCCGACCATACCCATCGAGGTGCGGCGGTCGAGCGCCGCCTCGACCTCGGCCGGCAAGGAGACGTTCTCGACCAGGACGCGGACGAGTTCGAGGCCGTAATTGGCGAACTCGGGCTTGATCCGCCCGGAGAGGAAGGTGCCCAGCTGCTCGTAGCTGGCGGCGAGGTCGAGGATCGGGATGCCCGAGCCGCCGAGCACGCCGGCGAAGCGCGCGACGATGAGGTTGCGGAGCTGGTCCGCGATCTCGTCGGTCGTGAAGTGGCTGTCGGTGCCGACGACCTCCCGGATCAGCTCGGCCGGGTCGTGGACCCGGATCTCGTAGGTGCCGAACGCGCGCAGGCGAACGGGGCCGAACTCGGGGTCGCGCAGCATGACGGGGTTGCGGGTGCCCCACTTCAGGTCGGTGAAGCGGCGCATCGAGACGAAGTAGACTTCCGCCTTGAACGGGCTCTCAAAGCCGTGCTTCCAGCCGCGCAGGGTGGACAGGATCGGCAGGTTCGCCGTCGTCAGCTCGTACATGCCGGGCTTGAAGACGTCGGCGACCTCGCCCTCGTTGACGAAGACGGCGGTCTGGCTCTCCCGGACGGTGAGCTTCGCCCCGGCCTTGATCTCGTTGTCGTGGCGGGGAAAGCGCCAGACCAGGGTATCCTGGCTGTCGTCGGTCCAGGCGATGACGTCGACGAACTCGCCGAACAGCTTGTCCATGAGGGCCATCGCCGCACTCCTTTCCCGATCCCGAACGCGCCCGAACGCGAACGGGGCGGCACGCCCGTGCCGCCCCGCCGTTTGTAGCGCGTCCGCTTTCGACCCGTCCAGAAGCCTAGAAGCGGAAGCCCAGGCCGAGGGTGGTGTCGATGATGCCCTCGTCGAGGCTGCGGTTGAAGGGGATGTCGTAGGCCACCTTGAGGTTCAAGGGACCGAGGTGCAGCCCGAGCTCGGGGCCGGCGAAGAAGCTGTCGTTGATGCCGGCGCCGTAGATGGCACCGACGTTGGCGCCGATGTAGGGGACGAGGTCGGCAAAGCCGAGGTTCAGGTTGGCGCCCAGCGCGGTACGGCCGCCGAAGCCGTTGTCCTCGCTCAGGAAGTTGTAGAAGCCGGCCTGCTGGAGGTTGAGCGAGGCGATGCTGCCGAGGCCGTAGGTGAAGCCCAGGTTGAGGCCGCCCAACATGCTGTTCTTGTCGTTGTCGGCCCCGTCGCCGAGGTTGTAGCCGTAGAAGGCGTTGATGGTCGGGAAGAAGGGGTTGCCCTCCGGCTCCTTCTTCATGGCGGGCTCGGGCGGCGGGGGCGGCGGCGTGTAGGCGGGCGCCGGCGCCGGCTCGGGGGCCATCGCCACGGGCGCCGGCGGGGGCGGGGCCTCGATAGCGATGTCGACCCGGCGGTTGGCGGCCTGGGGCTGGCCCTTGCCGGTCGAATCGAGCGCGGCCTCGCTCAACCCCTGGCGGTCGATGCTCGCGGAATCGACGCCGAGCCGGACGAGCTCCTGCGCGACCGCGTCGGCGCGGCGCTCGGAGAGGCGCTGGTTGTAGGCGCTGCTGCCCGTCGAGTCGGTGAAGCCGCGCACGCTGACGCGCCCGCCGCCGTTCTGCTTGTAGGCGGCGGCGGCCTGATCGATCGTGGCCTGCGCCACGGAGTCGAGGGTCGCCTTGTCGAAGCCGAAATAGACGCTGTAGTCGTTCGTGGCGGCCATCGAGGCGTCGGACGACATCGAACCCGACGACATCGATCCGGAAGAGGACATCGAGCCCGAAGACATGCCCTGCGCCAGCGCCGGCGAGGCGGCGAGGGCGAGGAGCGAGGTCATCGTGAGGAGGCGTTTCATTGGCATTTCTCGCGGCTGGTCGGCGGTTGCAAACGAGGTAGGGTGCCGCCGTCAGGGATAGGGTGAAGAGCGGGCGGTCGTCTGCGAACGCCTTCCGCCCGGCTTCAACGAAGCGGGCCGGCTGAGGACCGCTTCACGTCGTTGGAATGCCGCATGACCGCGAATGTTCCTTCGGCCCCGGCGGTCGCGGGCACGAATCCCCGCGCGCCGGGCGCCTACCCGCCTGCATCCGCCCGAACGGGCGGGCCAAGTGGCAACGGGGCAACACGCCGGGGAATTCGCCCGGGAGGATGGAAGCCGCCGATCCGGCCGGCGGGCGGCCTAGCGTGCCCCCGCGCGGTCGACGCGCGCCTTGGCCCGCCCCAGGCTCTCCTTCAGCTGCGCCTCGAGCCGCCCCAGCTCGCCCTCGGCCACCCGCCGCCGCGCCTTGCCCTCGTCGGCGATCTGGAGGCTCTCCTCGATCGTCTGGATCAGCTTGTCGTTGGCGGCCTTGACCGCCTCGATGTCGACGATGCCGCGCTCGACCTCCTTGCGCACGTCCCGGTTCACTTGGTTCAGCGTCTCGGCGTTCCTGACCAGAAGCTCGTTGGTGAGGTCGGTCGCGGCCCTCACCGCCGTCGCCGCCTTGCCGGCCCGCCAGACGGTGATCGCCTGCGCCATCTGCTGGCGCCAAAGGGGCACGGTATTGGCGAGCGTCGAGTTGATGCGCGCGATCAGCGCCTTGTCGTTCTCCTGGATGAGGCGGATCGACGGCAGGCTCTGCATCGTCACTTGGCGCGTCAGGAGGAGGTCGTGGACGCGGCGCTCCAGGTCGTCGCGGAGCGAGCGCAGGTCGCGCAGTTCCTGGGTCAGCACCACGTCGTCGGAAGCCTCGACCTTCGCCTGGAGCTCCGGGATCAGCCCCTCGTCCAGCTCCTTCAGCTTCGCCTTGCCGGCCTCGACGTAGACTTCCAGGGTGCGGAAGTGGTCCAGGTTCGCGTCGTAGAGCTTGTCGAGCCGGACGATGTCCTTGAGGAGGGCGCCCTTGTGCCGCTCCAGGTCGTCGCCGATTCTGTCCACCTGCCCCCGCACGCTGTCGTACTGCTCGATCGCCTCGGCGAGCCTGTTCTTCGCGCCCCCGAACAGGCGTTCCAGGAAGCCCTGCTTGGCGCTCGGGTCGAGCGCGTCGAAGTCGATGCCGCGCAGGGTGGCGACCATCCGCCCCAACGCGTCGCCCGCCGGACCGAGGTCCTTGCCCTTGACCTCCTCCAGCATCTCGTCGGAGAGCGACGAGAGGCGGTCCTGCGCCCCGCTGCCGAAGAAGAGCACCGAGGCCGCGTCCTTCAGGTCGAGCTCGTCCTTCGCCGCCTGCACCTCGCGCGCGCGCTCGGCCGGCGCCGGCGCCTTGCCGTGCAGCTCGCGCGAGAGTTCGACCGAGAGCGCCTCGATCCGTTCCTTGAGGTCGGTCCTGCCCTCGCTCACCGGCTCACCCCTTCCCGCTCCATCTGCGCCCGCAGCGCGTCGATCTCGACTTCGAGGTCGAGCGTGTCGCGGCGCTTCAGGACCTCCTCCTGCTCCTGAAACGCCCGCTCGACCGTGCCCAGCACGTCCCTGAAGCTGCGCGCGAGCGGGGTGCCGGCCACGTCCGCCTGCTGCTGGCGGTAGCGGGCGACCACGTCGCGCGTGCCGTCCAGGTAGGTCACGAGGAAGCGCCGCGCCTTGTGCATGTCGCGCGGCTCCCGCTCCAGCTGGCCCAGGATCGCGTCGGCCCGCCCGGCGATGAGCCCCAGGTGCCGCTTCAGCTCCAGCCCCGCGATCCCGGCCGCGTCGGCGCGGATCGCCGCCACCTTGGCGCGCGCCTCGCCCAGGGCCGCGACGATCTCGCCGTGCGGCATCCGCCCCTCCAGGACCCCCGCCGGCCCCTTCGCCTTCAAGGGGTCGGGGCCGTAGGCGAGGACGGTCGCCAAGGCGCCGAACAGCCCGTAGGCGAGCGCCATGCCGACCCCCTGCCCGCCGCAGAGCGCCAGGAGCAGAAGCCCGAGCCCCGCCATCCCGGCGGCCTGGAGCTTGCACGGCGGCGGGGGGGCCGCGATCGTCCGGGCGTGGTAGTCGGCCTCGAGCCCGAAGCCCCGCCGCATCCGCACGGCGGCGAGCCGGAACAGCCCCGCCGCCGCGACCGCGCCCAGCATCGAGAGCGGATCGCCCGTGAACAGGCCCGACAGGAAGGGGAGCACGAAGAACGCCGGCAGGATCGTCAGCAGCCAGGGCCGCCGCCCCCTGCCCGGCGCCTGCACCTCCCCCGAAACCGCCCCGTCGCCGCGCGAACCCACCCGGCGCGCGAAGCGGCTCAGGGTCTCGCCGTTCATCAGAACGCCACCGCAAAGCAGAGCGCCACGGTGAGAAAGGCCAGGAGCGCCTGCCCCAAGGGCCGAAGCGGACCGTCCATCCTAGTCCTCCCGTCGTTCGGCCCGAGCCCGGGCGGGCGGGCCATCGCCCCTCGATATAAGGACGGCGGGGGGTGGCCGCCAGCGTTTAGGCGGTGGGGGCCCTTCCTCCGACCGACAGAGCCAAAAGAAGGCCCCGCACCCGCGGGCGCGGCGGGGTTCAGTCGGTCCGCTGCGCGAACTGCGGCGGCGGGGGTCCGTCGCGCAGCGCCTTCACCTTCGCCACCTGCGCCCTGAACCGCTCCAGCGTCCCGCCTTCGAGCTTGGCCAGGGTCTGCGGCTTCAAGGAGAGGGGGTTGATCGGGGTGCCGTCCTTCAGGACCTCGTAGTGCAGGTGGGGTCCGGTCGAGCGGCCGGTCGTGCCGACGTAGCCGATCACCTCGCCCTGGCGCACCCGCCGCCCCTTCTTCAGGCCCTTGGCGAACCCCCGCATGTGGCCGTAGGCGGTGCCGTACTCGGCGCTGTGGCGGATCTGGACGTAGTTGCCGTAGCCGCCCTTGCGCCCGGCGTAGACGACCGTGCCGTCGCCCGCGGCGTAGATGGGGGTGCCCGAGGGGGCGGCGAAGTCGACCCCCTTGTGCATCCTCGTGTAGCCGAGGATCGGGTGCTTGCGCCGGCCGAAGCCCGACGAGAGGCGGGCGCCGTCGACGGGCGTGCGCATCAGCCACTTGCGCAGCGACCGGCCGCCCTCGTCGTAGTAGTCGGCGGCGCCGCCCTCGGGCTGGAAGCGGTACGCGGTGAAGGTGCGCCCCTGGGTCTCGATCGCGGCGTAGAGGAGGTCGCCCGTGCGCTCCTCCCCGCCGTCCGCCGTCGCCACCGCCTCGTAGACGACGGCGAAGCGGTCGCCGGGCCGGATGTCGCGCTGGAAGTCGACGTCGTAGCTGAAGAGCTTGATGACCTGGAGGAGGGTGGCGTCCGGCACGTCGTGGCGGCGGGCGGCCATGTAGAGGCTGTCGTCGATGCGCGCGGCCGCGGCCCTGGCCTCGGTCCGAAGCCGCCGCGCCGTCTGCGCCGCCGCCAAGCGCCCGTCCGCCGCCCGCGCGAGCCGCAGGCCGTGCGCGAAGTCGAGGTTGAGCGCGAGCGAGACGAGCCTGGGGTCGTCGTCGCCCCGGCGCTGCTCCAGCTCGAGGTCGATGACCTGCCCCACCTGCAGCCGGCGCGGGTCGAAGACGCCCTTCAGCGACGTCACGACCTCGTGCGCCTCGACCCGCTCCAGGCCCGCCCGGTCCAGAAGGTCGAAGAGGGTGTCGCCGCGCCCGACCTTGACGGCCGTGACGACGCGCTCGGGGTCGGAGGGGGAGGCCGCGGGCGGCGCGGGCGGCGGAGGGGTGGTGGCCCCCAGGGAGAAGGCCCCCGGGGAGACGGGGGCGCGGGCGATCGGCGCCGCCTTGGCGGGCGACGGCGCCGGGGCCGCGACCGCCGCCGTCGGCAGCGCCGAGACGGCGGGCCGCGGCGGTTCGAGGCCCCGATCCAAGAAGGCGCCGCCGACGACGGCACCCATGAAGGCGGTGAGGATCAGGGGGACCGTCGCCGGTCGAAGGAAGGGGGGAAGCCTGAGGATCGGTTTCAAGAGTCCGCCTGACCTTGGTGCGCGCGCGGCCGAGCCGGCGGGGGTTGAGGGCGTCGTGGCCGCCGAAGGCGCCGGACCGGGCGCCAAACTCCTCCGCGAGGAGAGACGGGGCAGCGAATTTTCCGGAAGCGGCAAGATGCTGGCAGATGCCGAGGGTGTCAAACACTTCCGGCCGCCGGCTCGCGTGGCGCGCGAGGCGGTGGCAAGGGGGATGCGCTTCGCCTCCGCCGGCCCCGTCACGACCGGCCCGAAAAAAGCCCTTGCCGCCGGGCGGGCGTCTGTCTATATACCCCCTCAGCGCGGCGATGACCTCGCTGCGAAGCAAATCGCGTCGCCCGATGCCGGCCAAGTCTGGCTGACGGCGCACCGACCCTCCGATCCCTTCCGTGGGAACGGGCCGTCAAGTTCGGCGGCCGGGTCGAATGTTCTTTCTCATCGTAGCATAGC
>JAGRGG010000255.1 GCA_020445645.1 Geminicoccaceae bacterium
ATCCTTCCATCGAAGCGCGCCACGACCCCGTTGCGCATCGGGGTGCCAGGGGCGAGGCAACGCCGCGTGATCCGGCACCAGCGCAGGATCGCGGGCCGGTCCCGTTGTCCGAGACGATCATCCCGGGCTCGCCCCGGCGCCCGACCAACGACGGAAGGCCGCGGGCCACCCGACGCCTTGAGATCGGGGTGTCCGGGACGGCCGCCAGGCGTTCGCGGGTGGCGTCGTCGACCGCGTCGAGCACCCGAACCCCCTGCCCGTCGGCGCAAGGTCATGCACGGGATCCAGCGACCAGCGCGCATTGGCACGTGCCTCGACCAGGATCGGAGCGCGCGGGCCGCCGGCCCTGCGCCGTCCATGGGCCGGTTCCCGCAACCGCCCGCGCCGCGCGCGGTAGCGGATCATCGCCCGATCGGCACCGACAACAGGGCGGGCCCGCCGCTCCGACGGGCCATGCTCGGCCCGCAGATGCGCAACGGCCTCAGGAGCGTGTCCCAGTTGGTGGTGAGGACTGGCCCGAGGCAGGCGAAGCAGGCCGTGGTGCAGCCTGCCCGGGCGTATCCTCGTCGGGCACCGAGGATCGGGGCAGGTTGTCGAGGGCGGCGCGGCCGTGGAAGGCTCTCGAAGGTCTGCGCGAGGCGAAGGAAGCCGCTCGCGGCGCCGGCCCTTTCCTTGCTCCTCTTCCACGCTTCGGAGCCGGGGTCGTAGAGACCGTCGGACAGGACGCCGGTCAGATTCCCCAGGTGGGCATCGGCCGCGTCGAGGGGCCGTGCGCCACGGCGTTGCGGCTGAAGCCCGAACCCACCATGACCGTGGCACGGCCGGTCGGGCGGTGGCGATAGAGTTCGTCGCGGGTGCGGGAAGTCGGGAAAGGACACGGGCGCAACCAAAGGCTTCGTCTGCCGGTCCCGCATGGCGCGGGCGCCCATGCCAAGCACCAACAGACAAAAAGAAAAGAAGAAAAGGCCCCGCGCCAGCGGACGCGAAGCGTCTTCCCGCCTACCCCCCCTCCTCCGCCGTCGCCACCCCCTGCTCCGCCAGCGCGCGTTCCAGGTCGAGGAACGCCTCGTCGAGCCGGGTCCCGTCGTCGGAGCGGACGACGACGCTGGTGCCGAAGAGGCCCTGCTGGAAGAAGGGATAGCTGCCGATGTCGACGGCGCCGTGGCGGGCCTGGACCTCGCTCAGGGTGGCGGCCACGTCGCCCTCGCCGGCCTCGACCTTGAGGGTGCGGCTGGAAACGGGGCGGCCGCCCTTGAGGAGGGGGCGGACGCCGTCGAGCATCGCCTGCATGATCTTCGGCACGCCCGCCAGCACGAAGACGTTCTCGACGCGAAAGCCGGGGGCGGTGCTGATCGGGTTGTCGACGAGGTCGGCGCCCTCGGGGGTGTCGGCCATCTTCATCCGGGCGGGCGTGCGGCGCTCTTCGGGATAGTAGGCGAACAGGCGGCGCTCGGCCTCGGGGTGGCGGGTGAGCGGGCGGCCAAGCGCCTTGGCGACCGCGGCCGAGGTGATGTCGTCGTGGGTCGGGCCGATCCCGCCGGTCGTGAACAGGTAGGCGTGGCGCCGTCTGAGCTGGTTGACCGCCTCGACGATGTCGGCCTCGACATCGGGCACGACCCGGACCTCCATGAGGCGCACGCCGGCGTCGTTGAGGAAGCGGGCCAAGTAGGCGGTGTTCGCGTCCTGGGTACGCCCGGAGAGGATCTCGTTGCCGATGACGACCAGCCCCGCCGTCACCCTGCCCTGTGCGTCGCTCATGGGTTCGCTCCCCTCGTTCGTGCCCGCGCCCATCTGGTCGCGCCCGCGCTCGAAGGCAAGGCCCCTCGCGGAGGCCTATCTACCTATCGGCGATCCTATTGCAAAATTATCAACCATAAGTTTAATAAGGCCGCCACCTCTACGCCCGCGAGGCCGAGCGTCCCATGCCCGAAAGCAGCACCCTTGCCGACCACGGCTTGACCGCGGCCCCGACCGGCGACCCGGAGCGCCCCTGGCGGCTCTCCGGCAACACCTACCCGCACCGGGAAGCGATCAAGCGCTGCGGCGGCACCTGGAGCCGGATGGCGCAGGCGTGGCACGTCGCCGACGAGGGCGCCCTGAAGGCGCTCGCCGCCGCCCTCGCCGGCGGGGCGACCGGCCTCGCCGAGGGCGCCGCCGACTTCGCCCGCCCCCCCGGCGACGCCCCCGGCGGCGCGAAGCCCGACGCCGGCCACGGGGCCTGGGGCTCGAAGCACTACCACGGCCACCGCGACCGGCTGCGCGACCGCTTCCTGGAGGCCGGCCAGGGCGCCCTCGCCGACTACGAGGCGCTGGAGTTGCTCCTGTTCTTCACCGTCCGCTTCCGCGACACGAAGCCGATCGCCAAGGACCTGATCGCCCGCTTCGGGGGGCTGGGCGGCGTCCTCGCCGCCGACCCCGCCCGCTACGCCGAGGCCGTCGTCCCCCCCAACCCGAAGCCCGAGGACACCGAGCGCTACGCCCAGGACCTCCGCTTCACGCAAGTCCTCCTCAAGGGGATGCACGACCTCTTCCAGCGCGTCCTGAAAGAAGAAATCAAGACCCGCCCCCTCCTCTCCTCCTGGACCGCGCTCATCGACTACCTGCACATGGCGATGCAGCACGAGCCGGCCGAGCACTTCCGCATCCTCTTCCTCGACAGGAAGAACATCCTCATCAAGGACGAGGTCCAGTCGCGCGGCACCGTCGACCACACCCCCCTCTACCCACGGGAAGTCGTCAAGCGCGCCCTCGAACTCGCGGCGTCGGCCATCATCATGGTCCACAACCACCCGTCGGGGGACCCGACCCCCTCCAAGGCCGACGTCGACATGACCGCCGTGGTCGTCGACGCGCTGAAATCGGTCAACATCACCGTCCACGACCACGTCATCGTCGGCAAGAACCGGCACCTGTCGTTCCGGAGCCAGGGGCTGATCGCCTGAACGCGCTTCGCGCCCGCTGGCGCGGGGCCTTTTTTCTCTTTTTTGTCTGTTGGTACTATGAATGGTACGGGCACCGGAGCCATCTGTGGCTGGCAGGCAGGCTGTTTAGAAGAACGCCCTGCGACGGATTATAAAGCTGTCATTGACATCTTTAAATTTGAGCAGCGGTTAGTATTTGGTCTGCAAGTTATGTCCATCGAAAGCGTGATCAATGAGCGAACAGACCGACTCTTCTCCCGATAAGGCTTCTCAAGAAGAGAATGGCTGGAATTTCATCAGCCTCGCGGATTTCCTGGCAGTAGGGTTAGAAAACCCAATATTAGGGTGTCGAACGATAAATTGTTCAAACCTATCGCTCGAATATCAAAGCGCGACGAAAGTAGCACGCGACATAGGCGATGAACAAGCAGGATGCGTCTTTGCGCTCCTCGCAGATTTATGTGATATGCACTTCAAGCCACAAGATCGTGCAAAACCCTACGGCCCATTATTCAGTTGCGGCGACAACAGAAGCTTGATCCCCAGCGATTTGCCATCCGAGCAGAGCATGGTACTAGCGGAGTTGGCGCTTCATATCATCAATTCCGGACTGCGCGCGCGGCTGGCCGATGTCGCGTGGTACAACGAGCGCAGGCTTGTACATTGCGCCCGCACCGCCATCGACGCCTACGTCGAGGGTGTCCGGCGGGTGATGGATGGCTCCGCCGTCCTGGACGAGGATGATGACCCAAACGACCCCCGGCTCGTGGACATGCTGCGCCGGGCCTGCTCCATTGCCCGAAGCACAGGCTGGGACAGGGTGGAAAACGACGCGCTTAGGGTAACGGTATGCGATCTGCGCGAAAAAGCTGCTGGAGGTTTGCCCTTCCCGTTCTCCAAGATCGCCGGTCTCGATCTGGAGCATGGCATTACGCCTGCGGAAGAGCTTGCCCGGCAGATCGAGCAGGTTGCCGCCCGTCTGCCGTCTGACGGCGTTCCTTGGACCGGAAAGGAGCTTTGGGGGCTCGCGGCGAAAGCCTTTCATAAAGCCCGCGATGAGGAGAACTGGCGCCGCTGCCGCCTGGAAATGGCCAACAGTTTCGTGCGCTGGGCGGAGCGGCCGAGCTTGTCCGCCATGCTGGCGGCAAGCTGGTATGAGGAAGCCATCGGGGCGCTGCACGGGGTACCGAACGTCAAGGAGCGGCGCCAAGAATTGCAACAACGTATGGTCGAGCGGCAGCGTGATATCCGCTATGAGATGGGAACAGTAAGCCATTCAGTTGACATTTCTGACCTAGTATCATCCGTCCGCAAAGAATTGAGCGGCCTTTCACTGCCAGAAGGTCTCAAGCGCTTCGCCTTGCTGGCCAAATCGCCCGACCCGCAGGAATTGGAGCAAAATGCTCTCGATCTGGCCATGAAGCACCCTCTTCAAAGCTTATTCGCCGTGCAGATGCTCGACCGCGAAGGCAAAGTACGCAGTAAATCCAGCGCAGCAGATTTTCGCAATGGTCCTGACGCGAACGGATTGCGCCATCAGATAGTGAGACATGAAGAATTACGCCATCAGATGATAGCCGTGGCGATGATTGAGCCCGCTCGCTGGCTCCTCCACACGGAGCAACGGCTAGACACCCACGACCTTATACCGCTCGTGACACTCAGCCCCTTCGTCCCACACGGCCACGAAATGATC
>JAGRGG010000060.1 GCA_020445645.1 Geminicoccaceae bacterium
ATGCCGCCGGCGATCAGGCGTCCCGCTGCGAGCAGTGCGGCGTGCCGTTCTGCCAGGTGCACTGCCCCGTCCACAACCACATCCCGGACTGGCTCCGCCTCACCGCCGAAGGGCGGTTGCAGGAGGCCTTCGAGCTTTCCTCGCTCACCAACAACCTGCCCGAGATCTGCGGCCGCATCTGCCCGCAGGACCGCCTGTGCGAGGGCAACTGCGTCATCGAGCAGTCGGGCCACGGCACGGTGACGATCGGCGCCGTCGAGAAGCACATCAACGACACCGCCTTCGAGAGGGGCTGGGTCAAGCCGATCAGGCCCTTGAAGGAGCGCCCCGAGAGCGTCGGCATCGTCGGCGCCGGCCCGGCCGGAATGGCCGCCGCCGACCAGCTCCGAAAGCAGGGCTATCAGGTCCACGTCTACGACCGCTACGACCGGGTCGGCGGGCTCCTCGTCTACGGCATCCCGGGGTTCAAGCTCGAAAAGGACGTGGTCGCCCGCCGCCACGGCTTCCTCGCCGACAGCGGCGTCGCCTTCCACCTGGGATCCGATATCGGCGGCGGGGGCGGACCCTCCTTCGCCGACTTGCGCGCCCGCCACGACGCCGTCCTCGTCGCCACCGGCGTCTACAAGGCGCGGGCGATCCAGGCCCCCGGCGTCGGGCTGGCCGGCATCGTCCCGGCGCTGACCTACCTCACGGCGAGCAACCGGAAAAGCCTCGGCGAGCCCGTGCCCGCCTTCGACGACGGCACCCTGGATGCCATGGGCAAGAACGTCGTCGTCGTCGGCGGCGGCGACACGGCGATGGACTGCGTCCGCACCGCCGTCCGCCAGGGGGCCAAGTCGGTGAAGTGCCTCTACCGCCGCGACGAGGCCAACATGCCGGGCTCGATGCGCGAGGTGGCGAACGCCAAGGAGGAGGGGGTCGAGTTCGTCTGGCTCTCCGCCCCCGACGCCTTCGTCGAGGGCGGGGGGGGGCGGGTCGGGCGGGTGCGCGGCCACAGGATGCGGCTGGGCGCCCCCGACGTGACCGGGCGGCAGAAGCCGGAAGCGGTACCGGGCTCCGGCTTCGACGTCGAGGCCGACCTCGTCGTCAAGGCGCTCGGCTTCGACCCCGAGGACATGGTGGGGATGTTCGGCGAGCCGGCCCTGAAGGTAAGCCGCTGGGGCACCGTCAACGTCGACTGGCGGACGATGATGACCTCGCTCGAAGGGGTCTTTGCCGCCGGCGACATCGTGCGGGGTGCCTCCCTCGTCGTCTGGGGCGTCCGCGACGGCCGCGACGCCGCCGCCGGCATCCACCGCCACCTCGCCGCCAGGGCCAAGGACGACAACGCCGGGGACGGGGCGCCTTTGGCTTTGGCCGGCTGACGCCCCTCACTGGCCCCTCTTCCCGAGGGAGAGGGGGCATGAGGCGCCTGCGGAAGCAACACGCTCCTCCTACCCCCTCTCCCGCCTGCGGGAGAGGGTCGGGGTGAGGGGCCTTCGATCGAACGCCGTCGGACAGGAGGAGACACCATGACCACGCACCGCACCGCCGACGGCGCCGAGACCGTCGAAGCCTTCCTCGACGCCTACGCCCGCGAGGGCGCGCGCCTCGAAGCCTTGGGATTCGACAACGCGCGCGAGAACCGCGACGCCTGCGGGGTCGGCTGCGTCGTCGCCATCGACGGCAAGCCCCGGCGGGAGGTCGTGCTCGCCGGGATCGACGCGCTGAAGGCCGTCTGGCACCGGGGCGCCGTCGACGCCGACGGCAAGACGGGCGACGGGGCCGGGATCCACGTCCAGATCCCGCAGGACTTCTTCCAGGCCAGGGTCAAGACCAAGAAGAGCGGCGGCGGCGGCCGGCTCGCGGTCGGCATGGTCTTCCTGCCGCGCAACAACCAAGCGCAGCAGGAAACCTGCCGCTCGATCGCCGAGTCCGAGATCCTGCGCTTCGGCTACGACATAAGGGGCTGGCGGCAGGTGCCGGTCGACGCCCGCGCGCTCGGCGAGAAGGCGCAGGCGACCCGTCCCGAGATCGAGCAGATCATCATCGGCAACCCGAACGGCACGCCCGAGGACGACTTCGAGCGCGACCTCTACCTCATCCGCCGCCGGATCGAGCGGCAGGCCTTGGCCGAGACGATCGTCGACTTCTACATCTGCTCGTTCTCGTGCCGCTCGATCATCTACAAGGGGCTGTTCCTCGCCGAATCGCTCTCGGTCTTCTACCCGGACCTCATGGACGGGCGCTTCGTCTCCAGCTTCGCCGTCTTCCACCAGCGCTACTCCACCAACACGTGGCCGTCCTGGAAGCTGGCGCAGCCCTTCCGGATGCTCGCCCACAACGGCGAGGTCAACACGCTGCGCGGCAACGTCAACTGGATGAAGAGCCACGAGACCCGCATGGTCTCGAAAGCGTTCGGACCCTACAACGAGGACATCAAGCCGATCATCCAGGCGGGCTCCTCCGACTCGGCGGCGCTCGACGCCGTCGTCGAGGCGCTCGTGCGCGGCGGGCGCCGGCTGCCCTTGGCCAAGACCCTGTGCGTGCCGCCCGCGTGGTCGAACCGCATCGCCATGCCCGAGGCGCACCAGGACCTGTTCAGCTACTGCAACTGCGTCATGGAGCCCTGGGACGGCCCGGCCGCCCTCGTCGCCACCGACAGCCGCTGGGTCGTCGCCGGCATGGACCGGAACGGTCTGCGCCCCATGCGCTACAGCCGCACGGCGGACGGGCTCCTCGTCGTCGGCTCCGAGGCCGGCATGGTGCCCCTGAAGGAAGCCGACATCGTCGAGAAGGGCCGGGTCGGCCCCGGCGAGACGATCGGCGTCGACCTCGAAGCGGGGCGCTTCTACCACGACGCCGAGCTGAAGGACCGCCTCGCGGGGCAAAAGCCCTACTCGAAGTGGGCCGAGAACATCACCCACCTCGCCGCCCTCGCCGCGACCAGGGCCGAGGGGCCGCAAACCTACGCCCGCGACGAGCTGAGGCGCCGTCAGGCCCTCTACGGCCTCAGCCTCGAGGACATGGAGCTGATCCTCTCGCCGATGGTCCTGGACGCGAAGGAGGCGGTGGGCTCGATGGGCGACGACACGCCCTTGGCCGTGCTCTCGAAGAAGTACCGCGGCCTGCACCACTTCTTCCGCCAGCAGTTCAGCCAGGTCACGAACCCGCCGATCGACTCTCTGCGCGAGTGGCGGGTGATGAGCCTGAAGACCCGCTTCGGCAATTTGGGCAACGTCTTCGACGAGGATCCGAGCCAGACCGCGATCCTTCAGCTCGAAACCCCCGTCCTCCTGACCCGCGACCTGAAGGCGCTCGAAGGCTATTTCGGGTCCAAGGCCCGGACGATCGACTGCACGTTCGATGCCACGGATGGAAGGCTGCAAGCCGCCATCGACCGGCTGCGGCACGAGGCCGAGGACGCCGTGCGCGGCGGCTGCGAGGACCTGATCCTCACCGACGAGGGGGTGGGGCCCGACCGGGCGCCGGTCCCGATGATCCTGGCGGCGGGCGCCGTCCACAGCCACCTCGTCCGCCAGGGCCTGCGCGCCTTCTCGTCGATCACGGTGCGCACAGGGGAAGCCCTCGACACCCACTACTTCGCCGTCCTGATCGGCGTCGGCGCCACCGCTGTCAACGCCTACCTCGCCGAGGCCGCGATCGCTGACCGTCACGAGCGCGGGCTGTTCCCCGGCTTCACCCTGGACGAGTGCCTGGAGCGCTTCAGGGAGGCGATCGGCCAGGGCCTCCTCAAGATCATGTCGAAGATGGGGATCTCGATCCTCTCCAGCTACCGGGGCGGCTACAACTTCGAGGCCGTAGGGCTGTCGCGCTCGCTTTGCCGCGAGTACTTCCCCGGCCTCATCACCCGCATCTCCGGGATCGGCCTCACCGGGATCAAGAACAAGGTCCAGGATCTCCACGCCCGCGCCTTCGCGGCCGGCGAGCCGCCGCTCACCGTCGGCGGGTTCTACCGCTACAGGCGCGGCGGCGAGGCGCACGCGCTCGAAGCCCGGCTCATCCACCAGCTCCAGCAGGCGGTCGCCACCGATTCGTATGCCGCCTACAAGCGCTTCGCCGAGCAGGTCTACGCCCAGGAGCCGGTCTCGATCCGAGACCTCCTCGACTTCCGCCGCGAGGCCAGGGCGGTCCCCCTCGACGAGGTCGAGAGCATCACCGAGATCAGAAAGCGCTTCGTGACGCCTGGCATGTCGCTCGGCGCCCTCGGCCCCGAGGCGCACGAGACGCTCACGATCGCCATGAACCGGATCGGCGCCAAGGCCGATTCGGGCGAGGGCGGGGAAGGGGCCGAGCGCTACCACCCGCGCCCCAACGGCGACAACCCGAACTCGCCGATCAAGCAGGTGGCGTCAGGCCGCTTCGGCGTCACCGCCGAGTACCTGAACGCCGCCCGCGAGCTTGAGATCAAGGTGGCACAGGGCGCCAAGCCCGGCGAGGGCGGGCAGCTGCCCGGCTTCAAGGTCACGGTCGAGATCGCGCGCCTGCGGCACTCGACGCCGGGCGTCACCCTCATCTCGCCGCCGCCGCACCACGA
>JAGRGG010000061.1 GCA_020445645.1 Geminicoccaceae bacterium
TCGGCTCGATCGTCGCCGACCGCGCTCAAGGGCTCAAGATGCGGGTCGTCGCCTACGACCCCTTCCTCTCCGACGAGCGGGCATCCGACATCGGCGTCGAGAAGGTGGACCTCGACGACCTGCTGGCGCGGGCCGATTTCGTCTCGCTGCACACGCCGCTCACCGAGCAGACCCGCAACGTCCTCTCGCGCGAGCGGCTGGCACGCACCAGGAAGGGCGTGCGGATCGTCAACTGCGCCCGCGGCGGGCTGATCGACGAGGCCGCCCTCTACGACCTCATCAAGGCGGGCCACGTCAAGGGCGCAGCCCTCGACGTGTTCGCCAAGGAGCCGGCGAAGGACTCTCCTCTCTTCGAGCTGGACGAGGTGATCGTCACCCCCCACCTCGGCGCCGCGACCTCGGAGGCGCAGGAGAAGGTGGCCCTCCAGGTGGCGGAGCAGATGAGCGACTACCTCGTCAAGGGTGCCGTCGTGAACGCGCTCAACATGGCCTCGGTCACGGCCGAGGAGGCACCGAGGCTCAAGCCCTACATGAAGCTCGCCGAGCAGTTGGGCTCGTTCGCGGGCCAGCTCACCGAGACCGGGCTGAGGGGCGTCACGATCACCTACGCCGGCGACGCCGCCCGCCTCAACACGCGGCCCCTCACCCAGATCGTCCTGCAAGGGCTCCTCAAGCCGCTCCTCGCTAGCGTCAACACCGTCAACGCCCCCGCCGTCGCCCGCGCGCGCAACATCGACGTCGCCACCGTCGAGCGCCAGGAGTTGAAGGGCTACCAGATCCTCGTCTCGGTCGAGGTCGAGACCGATCGCGGTCGGCGTGAAGTCTGCGGCACCCTGTTCCAGGACGCCGAGCCCCGCCTCGTCCGGGTGCGCGGCATCGACGTCGAGGCCCGCCTCGGCCCCCACATGCTCTACGTGCGCAACGCCGACAGGCCCGGATTCATCGGCAATCTCGGCTGCACGCTCGGCGACGCCGGGATCAACGTCGCCACCTTCCACCTCGGCCGCGAGCGCCCCGGCGGCGACGCCATCGCCCTCGTCGAGGTCGACCAGGAGGTGCCGCCGGACGTGCTCGTCAAGGTCGCGGCCTTGCCGAACGTGCTCCAGGTGAAGCAGCTCGGCTTCTAGGCGTTTGCCGCGAGGCACCGGCGTTGAAAGCCGGCGGTTAGGCATTTGTAAAGGTTCGTGGGCGATAATCCTGGCCATAGGTCAGGATCAAGCCGATGTATCGTGTCTACGATTGTTTTGCCAAGGAGCACGACGGCCACCTCGTCCTGGTGGCCGTCGTCATCTGCCTGCTTGCCGTGTGGACGGCGTTACGCACGGCCGAACGCGGTCTTGCGGCGCCGAACAGGACGTGCCTTTGGCTCTGGCTCGCGCCCGCGGCCCTCGTCGCCGGCTCCGGCGTCTGGTCGACCCATTTCATCGCCATGCTGGCCTACGAACCGTCCCTGCCGGTCGCTTACGACGGCTGGCGCACCTTTCTGTCGGGCGGTGTCGCCGCCGTCGCCGCCGCCCTCGCCCTCGCCCTCCTCGCCGCCACGAAGGCGCGTCTGGCCCCGCCGGCCGGCGCCGTCTTCGGCCTTGGCGTCGGCGTCATGCACGTCACCGGCATGTCCGGGATCAAGGCACAGGCCGTCGCCACATGGGATCCTCTCCTCGCGGCCACGGCCGTCGGCCTCGGCGTCGTCCTCTCGGCCGCCGCCTTCCATCTCGCCTTTCGGGTCCGTCACCGCTACGCCGTCCTCTTCGGCACGGCCTGCCTCGCCCTTGCCGTCTGCGCCCTGCATTTCGTTGCGATGGCGGCCTATCGCCTCGAACCGTCGCCCTTCCTGCTGCCCGTCCTCCCCGATCTGCCGAAGGGCTGGCTCGCGGTCGAGGTCGTCGTCACGACCTTCTTCATCCTGAGCCTTGCCATCATCGGCACCATCGTCGACCGGCACCTCGACGCGCGGGCAAAAGGCGAGACGGAGCGGCTGCGGACCCTCGTCGACGCCGCTTTTGAAGGCCTCGTCATTCACGACCAGGGCACGATCCTCCACGTCAACGAGAGCCTTGCCCGCCTCGTCGACCGGCCGCGGGAGGAACTGGTCGGCCTCGGCATCTTCGACTGCCTGCCAGGGGAGGATGTCGACGAGGCGAAGGCGAGGGCCTTGCCCGGCGGCCGGTCCACCTATGAAGCCGAGATCGTCCGCCGGGACGGCCGGCGCGTCCCGGTCGAGATCCTGGCCCGCGACGCCGTCTACGACGGCCGCCACGCACGCGTCGTCGCCGTGCGCGACCTGAGCGAGCGCCGGCAGGCCGAGGCCCGCATCCGCCACCTCGCCCACCACGACGCGCTGACGGGCCTGCCGAACCGCGCCCTCTTCCGCGACCGCTTGGGGCAGGCAATCGCGTTCGCCGCCCGCACGGGTGGACAAGTGGCCGTGCTCTGCCTCGACCTCGACCGTTTCAAGGCGGTCAACGACTTCTACGGCCACGCGACGGGCGACACCCTTCTCCGCAAGGTATCGGCCGCTTTGGCCGGGACGGTGCGCGAAGCCGACACGGTGGCCCGCCTCGGCGGCGACGAGTTCGCCATCATCCAGGCCGGGGCCGACCAGCCGAGGGGAAGCGCCGAATTCGCGGCGCGCCTCGTCGAGCGGCTCGGTCGCAGCTGCGAGCTTGACGGGATCCAGGTCGACGTCGGCACCAGCATCGGCATCGCCCTCTATCCCGACGACGCCCAAGACCCCGACGCCCTGCTCGGCAAGGCCGACCTTGCGCTCTACCGGGCCAAGGCCGACGGGCGCGGCACCTACCGCTTCTTCGAGCCCGTCATGGACGAGCGGCTGCACGAGCGCCGTTGCCTGGAGGTCGAGCTTGGCGCCGTGATCGCCAAAGGCGGGCTCGTCCTCCACTACCAGCCGCAGGCCTGTACCCGCACCGGCCGCATTATCGGCTTCGAGGCCCTCGTCCGCTGGCCCCACCCCAAGCGCGGCCTCGTCCCCCCGGGCGACTTCGTGCCGCTCGCCGAGGAGACGGGGCTGATCGTCCCCTTGGGCGCCTGGGTCCTGGAAGCCGCCTGCGCCGAGGCTGCGGCTTGGCCGCACGACCTTCGCGTCGCCGTCAACCTGTCGCCGGTCCAGTTCGCCCGCAACGACCTGCCGAATTTGGTCGCCGACGTTCTCGCCCGGACCGGCCTGCCGCCGTCGCGGCTGGAATTGGAGATCACGGAGGGCGTTCTCATCGCCGACAGCGAACGGGCGATCTCGATCCTGTCCCGCCTGAAGGAACTCGGCGTGCTCATCGCCCTCGACGATTTCGGCACGGGCTACTCTTCCTTGAACTATCTGAGACGCTTTCCCTTCGATCGGATCAAGATCGACCGCTCGTTCGTCGCCGACCTCGGCCAGCCCAAAGCCGCCTCGATCATCAAGGCGATCATCGACCTGAGCCGTAGCCTGCGAATAGAGGTCCTCGCCGAGGGGATCGAGACCCCGGCCCAGCTCCAGGCCCTGCGCACGGCCTGCTGCGGCGAGATCCAGGGCTTCCTCATCGGCAAGCCCATGCCCGCCGCGTGCCTGCTCGAATTCCTGGCTGAAATGACCGCCGTCGTCACCCGTCCCGGCTGACCGGAGCATGGCCGGGGTGGTCCGGATCCCGTGAACCGAAGAAGCGGCGTTCGACGACGGGCCAGCCTGCCGCGTGGGGCCCGCCGCCGGGAAAGGTTCTGGACCGACAAGGGGGTTGGTCCTGCCGAAGGTTGAGATGGCAAGAGCTATCCAAATGCAGGGGCTGGACTTTTCTCTTGATTTTTCCATATGCATTGGTAGTGCTTTCCCTGTGCCTGCCCGTGCCGTCCTGGAACCAAGATGGATTCATGATCGCAATGGCGTTCGTGGCGCCGTGCAGAAGGCGGGTGAGCACCAAGAGGGCAGGGCTGGCCGGGACGCGGCAGGGGGCAACCGCGCTCCTCCCGAGACCAGCATCGGTGCCCGCAGACGTTTTGCGTTCTACGGTCAGGGGGACCAGCCGAAGGTACCGTCGCGGCCACGGCAGGTTTTCCTGGCACAAAGTTACCGAAAGCGCGTTCCCTTGGGTGGACACGTCGCAATCAATCCGTTCCAGCCACAAGGACAGGGCCATCGTTCCCGCTTCAGGCGAACGCAAGGCCGATACGGGGCCATCCATGCGCAGGTCGACAGCGTGAATTCCAAAAATCGTTCTTCGATGTTTCCCTTCCGCCGGGGCGGGGGCAGCAAGAAGCGCAACCGCAACAACGGCGGCGCGGGCGGCCAGGGCCGGCCCTTCAACCCTGGCAAGCGCCAAGGGGGCTTCGGCTCGGGGGCCGAACTCCTCCCGATGCTGCAACCGGCGACGAAGGCGGTGGCGCAGGTGCTCGCCGGCAACACCCGGCTGTCCGGGCAGCTTGTTCAGGCGCGCAACGTGCTGGAGCAGGCCGAACGCCTCGTCGGCGATCATGCGGTGGAGCGAATGCCGCCCGCGATGCGCGAGGAATTCCTGGAACAGCTCGCCCGGCTGAAGCTCACCCTTGCCGATGCCGAGGCGCATGAACGCGAGGCCGAGGCCGATCCGGACGCGCGCGAGCCGGAGCCGCCGCCCCAGCCCGTGCCGTTGGAGCGCCTGCGGGCGCTCGCCCTCAGCCTTGCCCAACCGCTCGAGGAGCCCGAGGTCAAAGCCCCGGCCCAAGCGGCGGCGCCCGTGGTGGAGGAAGTCCCCGCGCCCGAAAAGCTCCCCTCACCCGAGGCCGCGCCCACGACGGCGGAAGGCCCCCCCCGTCCCCGGCGCGCCGGCGAGGTTCTGCGTCTCAAGTCCACCCAGAGCAAGTCGAACCGTGACGACGAGGCCAAGGTCGGCGCACGCTAGGACGTTTCGCTTAGGTACGGGTTCGCGCAGGACGCTCAGGCCGTTGCAACGGGGCATTTTCATGCCCTAGGAACGGATCCTGGTTCGCTGAAAATGTTCTGAAAATCGTCGTGAGCGGACCGAGTTGCCGGCCTGTCACGGCAAAGAGGATGCCGAAGGCGGGGACGTGAGGGTCGGCCATGGCCTTGGACAGGCTTGGCACGACTAGGGAGCGGGGGATCGGGTCGACCAGCCTCAGGGCATGGCGGCCTCCCGCAAGGTTTTCCCGCTCGATGGTTTCTTATCGGGCCTGTACCTTGGCTTCCGTGATCCTCCACCCCCGCGTGCCGGCAGTTCATGTCGACCCTTGTGGGCCTTCTCCTGAAGCCAGACCTGTCCGCGCCATGCAAATCATCAACAACAAGCTTCGGTTCAGGCAAGACGGTTGTTCCGTAAGGTCCGGACGGAAAGGAGATCGGTCTACGGGCCGCTTTCGAGCAGGACCGCCAGATAACCCATGACAGATCATAGTTGTGTTGAAGCCTGCCCCATGCCTGATGGTTCTTGTCGTCGTCCAGGTTCTTCAACAACGTAACGTTTCGCATGGACCGGCTCTTGAAGCGGCTCCAGGCGAAGGCAACTTCCTGTCTCGCCGAAGATGCTCCCGAGGACGTTTTCATCGACCGTAGGCCGGGCAACGTCGCACGGATCGTCAAGGTCGTAGTTTCATCGATCGCAAGGTTTGGCCGATCGCGCCGTAGACGCGTCGGATGTGCCGGGCATCATTTTCGGCCGGCGGCACCGCATCCACGAGGCCCGCACCGCCCCGGGCTCGGACCGCGCCTGCGGGTGGTTCGACGGCGTTCATGCTTCGCCCGTCCAACGTCTCGCGGGCTCGTCCGTGCGGCGGGTTTTTGGGCGGACGGGGCATCGGGTAGGGCTCCGAACGCGTAAACGCCCTGGCAAGGCGGCGGGGATGAGGACTAGAATCAGCCATGCAGGACCGTAGGAACGGTGTTCCGCCCGCTTCAAAGGTTCGATCGGCAGGATGGAATGAAGAGGCCAGACCCCACGTCCTTGCTGCATGGAGGGTGGGGGCGACGGGGAGCCATCAGAGCAGGAAAGCAGCCGTGCAGCATCCTAAGGATGAAGCCGCGGTGAAGCGGACGCTCGTCGAGCTTGAGGAACGGCTGGAGGAACTGGCCCGGTTCGAGAGCGCGATGCGGGCAAAGGCAAGGGGCGAGGGGTCGTCGGAGAAGCTGGAGGAGCGGATCGCGCGACGGATGTACGGGGCGTGGGACGACGCGGACTGGGGATAGCAGGGCCTCGAAGTTCCCTCGTGCAGCGCGACCGGACGATTCGACCCGAAGCCCGCCAATAGCGGATCCCCCGACGACGTTCGCTGCCCGTGGTCCCGAGCGGCCCACGCATGGGCCGGTGGCGGTGCGGCACGCGCCGCCGCCTGGATGCCGCCGGGGGCTGGCCCCGGTGTGAAATTTGGGCGGCAGCGCACGTGAAGCATCTCCTGGTGCCGCGTCAGGGCGTTTCCTTGGCTTCGTCTCGTGAACCTCGTTCGAGCGCGGCGCTCTGGCAGAGGGCCAAGCAGCGATGCAGGATGGCATACCGAGGCGGGCCAAGACGACAGTCCAGGAAGACCCGTCGGCACCGCCTTCGTTTTCACGCATCTATCCTCTTGACGCCGTTCCTCGAACTGCCACCCGTATTTTGACTGTTAAAGCAAACCATCGCGTTCAGGTAGTTGACGGTGGGGAAAAATATTAGGCGCCTATCCCCTTGACGCCCGGAAACCACAGGCGCTCCGCTGGGCCAGCGGTGCCTGCCCCGCCTCTGCTGTGGCGGCGGGCGGTTCAGCATCAAGGTCGGAACCCTTTTCAAGGGCAGCAAGGTTCCCTTGTCCAAGTGGTTCAAGGAGGTTTGGCTTGCGGCCTCGCACCAGAAAGGCATCGCCAGCGCGCGGCTCGCCCACGACTTCGGCGTGACGCAGAAGACGGCTCGGTTCATGCCCCACCGCCTTCGCCACGCCGCGAGGACGCCGCCGTTCAACCAGCCGCCCGCCAGGAAAGGGCACCGTAGCAGGTGATGCGGAGCGGCGCCTTCTACGGTAGGGTGCCAGCGCCCCTTCGGCAGAAGGCCGTTTCGAAGATGGCGGCGACACGCTTCCGCCCCTAACCCCCGTCCCCAACGCCAACCTGTGCCGCGCCCGTGTGTCGGGCGGCACAGGTTGGGTGCACCGGGGGTACCGCACGGGGCGCACCCCGCTCAGCCGCTCTGGCCCTGCGACCGCCCTTCGGGGCGGGCGTCGGCGGCGCGGACACGGTCGCGGCCGCCGCGCTTGGCGTCGTAGAGGCCGAGGTCGCTTCGGGCCATAAGGTCTTCCAGGTGGGCCTCCTCGCCCCTGGCCGCGGCGACGCCGACGCTCAGCGTGAGGTCGTCCGGGGCGTTGCGGGCGAAGGCGGCGCGGATGCGTTCGGCGGCGGTGACGGCGGCGTCCCTGTCGGTCAGCGGCATGAGCACCATGAACTCGTCGCCGCCGAAGCGGGCGGGCAGGTCGGTCGAGCGCAAGGCATCGCGCAGGGCGTCGGCAAGGGTCACGAGCGCCGCGTCGCCGGCCTTGTGGCCGAGGCGGTCGTTGACCGCCTTGAAGCGGTCGATGTCGAGGGCGAGGAGCGCGATCCATTGGCCGTAGCGGCGGGCGAGCGCCACGGCCTCGCGGCCGCGGGCGAGGAACTGGCGGCGGTTGTCGAGCCCGGTCAGCTCGTCGGTCGTCGCGAGGCGCCTGAGCCGTTCCTCGGCACCGAGCCGACGCTCGATCTCGCGCAACAGGCGCTGGCGGGTCTTCAGGAGACGCTCGATCGCCCGGAAGCTGAAGGCGAGGACCGGCAAGGCGAGGGCGAGCGGCAGCGTCATCCCCAAGGCGAGATGGAGGGCGAGCCGCGTCCTGGTGCTACCCGGCGGCGTCCAGGGCGAGAGGCCGACGAAGAAGACGCCGATGCCGAGGAGGGCGAGGAGGACGACGAGGAAGCCGCCGCCGAGCGCCATCCGCCGCCAACCGTGGCGGGCGACGAGGGTGACGACGAGGCGCCCGAAGCGCCCTTTGGTAAGATCGTCCTCCGGGTCGCCGTCGGGCGTCTCGGACAGTCCGTCCAGATCCTCGTCCGGCATGGACCCTTCCCTCAGCCCTCGCGGCCCGGCACCCCCGGGAGCGGGGACGCACCCGGAAGGACGCTCGCCGGAACGGGTGGCGGGGAGGCGGGCAAGGGGCTAGCGGCGGTAGCGCCAGACGAAGGCAGGAGGGACGTTCAGCAGGACGAGGCGGGCGATCTCGGCCTTGATGCCGAGCTTCTCCGCCGGCACCGGCGAGACGGGCGAGTAGGAGTACTGCAACATGCTCCCCTTGCCGCCCATCGCCCGGAAGCCCTGGTCGATGATCGCCTTTTGGAAGTCGAAGGGCATCTGCACCATCGGCAGGCCCGAGACCACCGTGCCGACGCTGGAGACGGGCTGGCGCTCCAGGATCTCGTCGAGGCGGGTGGCGTCGCCCTGGATCACGTTGACGCCGGGAAAGCGGTCCTTGAGGTACTCGTAGAGGTGGGTCTCAAGCTCGATGACGATGAGGTTGTCGCTGGGGATGCCCCGGTCGAGCAGCCCTTGCGTGATCGAGCCCGTGCCGCCGCCAAGCTCGACGACGTGCTGGCCCGGCGCCCAGGCCACCTCGGCGGCGAGCGCCTTGGCGAGGTAGCGCGAGGAGGGGATGATCGACCCCATCGACTTCGGCGAGCGAAGCCACTGCTTGAAGAAAACCTCGCCTTCCTTGACCACGTTCGACTGCTGCATCATCCGATCCCTGGCGTCGATGGCGCGGCCGAGGACCGCCCCCGTTTGTGTTGGGCACCGTGCCGCTTCTTGCGGCGAACCGTTCGCACATACGCGACCTTGCAGGATTGTCAATCGCTGCCGCCACGCTTCGCGCCCGTGCGGCGGACGCGAAGCGTCATTTTCTACGCCGCCACCTTCGGCACGAGCCGCGACGCGACCCCGACGGCGACGCTGAGCATGGCGAGGTCCGGCCGCTCCACCCCTTCGATCTCGCCGATGAGCCCCCTGTGGCGGTCGAGGCCGCGCACGTTGGCTTCGAGCCAGCGCTCGACGGCGGCCTGCGGCTCCGTCCCGCCGTTGGCACGGCCGAGCGCCGGTTCCGTCTCCAGGGCCTGGAGGGTGAGCCGCTGGAGCACGCCGGCCAGCTCGTCCTCCAGGTTCGTGAGGACGAGGCGGTCCCAGCGGGAGCGAAGGGCGGCCCCGCCAAGGCGCCCGTGCAGCCAGCCGAGGCGGAGCACGGCGTCGAGGGCGAAGTAGACCCTGGCGGCGGCGCGCAGCCGGTCCTCGCCGCCGCCGCCCGCGACGGCGACGAGGTCGCAGGCGGCGCGGGCGTAGGGCAGCCTCGCCACGGCGACGGCGGTGTCGTCCGGCACGCCGTCGGCCTTGAGCCCGGCGACCCGGCCTTGCAGCTCCTCGGCGTGGACGGGGGCGACGAGCCCCTCCAGCCCGGCCATCAGGAGCCGCACCTGGGGGGCGAAGCGGTCGACCGTCTCCCTGATGCTCAAGGGTCCCTGGACGTGGGCGAGGAACCAGCGGGTGCCGCCGACGAGGGTGGCGCGCGCCTCGTTGAGCATCGCCGTCTGCCGCTCCGCCGGCACCTCGCGGCCGAGCGCCTCGACCGCGTCGTAGACGGCGGGCAGGGCGAGGCTGTCGCGGGCGACGATGTAGGCGAGCGCGATGTCGGCGAGGTGGGCGCCGGTCTCGTCCTCGATCTCGGAGACGAAGACTTCAAGCCCCTTGTTGACCATGTCGTTGGCGACGATCGTCGCCACGATCTCGCGCCGGAGGCGGTGGGCGGCGATGCCGTCCGCGAAGCGTTCGCGCAAGGGGGTGGGGAAGTAGTCGGCCAAGTCCTCCAGGAAGAAGGGGCGGTCGGGCAGCTCGGTCTCGAGCAGGTCCGCGAACACGGTCATCTTCGCGTAGGCGAGGAGGACGGCGATCTCCGGCCGGGTCAGCCCCCGGCCCGCCGCCTGCCGCTCGGCCAGCGCGTCGTCCGACGGCAGGAGTTCGACCAGACGGTTGAGGCGCCCCCTCGCCTCCAGCTTGCGCATGAAGCGCAGGTGGGCGTCGGTGAGGGCGGTGCCCAGCGCCTCGCTCATCGAGAGCGCGATGTTCTGGAGCACGTTGTCGCGGAGAACGAGCCCCGCCACCTCGTCGGTCATCGAGGCGAGGAGCCGGTCGCGCTGCTTCATCGTGAGGTCGCCGGCCGCGACGGCTTCGCCCAGCAGGATCTTGATGTTGACCTCGTGGTCGGAGCAGTCGACGCCGGCCGAGTTGTCGATGAAGTCCGTGTTGATGCGCCCGCCCTTGAGCGCGTACTCGATACGCGCCCTTTGGGTGCAGCCGAGGTTGCCGCCCTCGCCCACGACCTTCGCCCCTATGTCGCGCCCGTCGATCCGCAGCACGTCGTTCGACCGGTCGGCGGCGTCGGCGTGGCTCTCGAAGCTCGCCTTGACGTAGGTGCCGATGCCGCCGTTCCACCACAGGTCGACCGGGGCCTTCAGGATCGCGTTGATCAGGTCGGCCGGCGGCAGCGCCTCCGCCTCGATGCCGAGCACCCGGCGCATCTCGGGCGAGACCGGGATCGACTTCAGGGTGCGGGGGTAGACCCCGCCGCCCTCGCTGATCTTCGCCTTGTCGTAGTCGGCCCAACTGGAGCGGGGCAGCGCGAAGAGGCGCTGCCGCTCCTCGAACGAGGCGGCGGGGTCGGGGTCGGGGTCCATGAAGACGTGGCGGTGGTCGAAGGCGGCGACGAGCTTGATCTCTTCGGAGAGCAGCATCCCGTTGCCGAACACGTCGCCCGACATGTCGCCGATGCCGACGCAGGTGAAGGGGTCGACCTGCGGGTCCATGCCGAGTTCGCGGAAGTGCCGCTTGACCGACTCCCAGGCCCCCTTCGCCGTGATGCCCATCCCCTTGTGGTCGTAGCCGGCCGATCCCCCCGACGCGAAGGCGTCGTCGAGCCAGAAGCCGTAGGAACGGCTGACGCCGTTGGCGATGTCGGAGAAGGTGGCGGTGCCCTTGTCGGCGGCGACGACGAGGTAGGGGTCGTCGTCGTCGTAGCGCATTACGTCGGGGGGCGGGACGACGCCGCCTTCCTTCCTGTTGTCGGTGATGTCGAGGAGGCCGCAGAGGAAGGTCTTGTAGCAGCGGATCGCTTCCTCGACCTGGGCGGCGCGGTCGCCGCCCTGGGGCGGGCGCTTGACGTAGAACCCGCCCTTGGCGCCCACGGGCACGATGACGCTGTTCTTGACCATCTGCGCCTTGACCAGGCCCAGCACCTCGGTGCGGAAGTCCTCCCGGCGGTCGGACCAGCGCAGCCCGCCGCGCGCGACCCGGCCGCCCCTCAGATGCACGCCCTCGACGTAGGGGGCGTAGACGAAGATCTCGAAGAGCGGGCGGGGCAGGGGCATTCCCGGCACCTTCGCCGGGTCGAACTTGCACGACAGGTAGTCCTTGCCCCCGCCCGTCGCCGGGTCCGTCTGGAAGGCGTTGGTGCGGAGCGTCGCCCGGATCAGCTCCAGATACAGGCGCAGGATCCGGTCCTCGTCGAGGCTGGCGACGCCGTCCAGCCCCGCCTCGATACGCTTTTCCTGGGCCTCGCAGGCGACCGCCCGGTCCTCCTGCAAGGCGGGATCGAAGCGCAGGCGGAAGAGCGCCGCGAGGTCGCGGGCGATGGCCGGGTTGGCGACGAGCGTGCGCTCGATGTAGGCTTGGCTGAAGGTGGTGCCGACCTGGAGCGCGTACTTGCAGTAGGCACGGAGCACGACGACGTCGGAAACGTCGAGCCCGCCCGCGAGGACGAGGCGGTTGAAGCCGTCGTTCTCGGCGCCGCCCGACCAGATGCGGCTGAAGGTGTTCTGGAACTTCTCCTTGAGCGCGTCGACGTCGATGACCTCGCCCGTCTCGGCGGTCATGGCGAAGTCGTGCAGCCAGAACGTGTCGCCGCCCTTGGCCTCGATCCGGGACGGCACCTCGGCGAGCACGCGGAGCCCCATGTCCTCCAGGATCGGCAGCGCGTCCGAGAGGTGGACCGGCTGGTTCGGGCGGATGAGGCGGAAGCGGACGAGTTCCGGCCCGTCCTCGAGACGGCGGTAGAGCGACATGGCGAGGCGGTCGGCGTCGTTGCCGAGCGCGTCCATGTCGAGGATGTCGGGCACGGCGGCGCGGGCCGGCTGGCGCTCCTGGTAGCCGGCGGGGAAGGCCTGCCCGAAGCGGGCGAAGAGGCGGTTGCCCTCCTCCTCGCCCTCGGCGTCGTCGAGGGCCTGGCGCAGCCGGTCGGTCCACGAGGTCGCGGCCTCGCGCAGGCGGCGCTCGATCGCCTCGGCGTCGAGACCATCCCTGATGCCGTCCGGGGTGCGGACGATGAACAGGATGCGGGCCAGCGTCGATTCGGCGAGCTGGGCCTGGAAGTCGCTCTCCTTGCTGCCGAGCGCGTCTTCCAGGATCTCCTGGAATCGCTGGCGCACGGTGGTGTTGTAGCGCTCGCGCGGGATGTAGACGAGGCAGGACACGAAGCGCTCGAAGGGGTCCCGGCGCAGGATGAGGCGGATCTGCTGGCGCTCCTGGAGGTGGAGGATCTCCATCGCCGTGCGCAGGAGCTCGCCCTCGCCGATCTGGAACAGCTCGTCGCGGGGGTAGGTCTCGAGGAGGTGGGCCAAGGCCTTGCCGTTGTGGCCGGAGCGGGTGAAGCCCGACGCCTGGACCACCTGCTCGACCTTGCGGCGCAGGAGGGGCACGTTGCGGATGCTCAAGGAGTAGGCGGTCGAGGTGAAGAGGCCCAGGAAACGGTGCTCGCCGACGACCTTGCCGTCCGCGCCGTAGCGCTTGACGCCGATGAAGTCGAGATAGGCGCTGCGGTGGACGGTGCTGCGGGCGTTCGCCTTCGTGATGGCGAGCGGCGGCGAGGGCTCCTCCGCCCTGGCCCTGGCCGCGGGCGTCATCGCGGCGAAGCTGCGCGACGGCAGCCCCTCGTCGTAGGCGCGAAGGAGGCCGAGGCCGGAGCCCTTGATGCGGCGAAGGGACAGCCCCCCTTCGCCCCGCTCCAGATCGTAGCTCGAAAAGCCGAGGAAGGTGAAGTTGTCGTCGGCGAGCCAGCGGAGGAAAGCCTCCGACTCCTCCAGCTCGGCGGGGTCGACGGCCCCCTTCGCGTGGGCGAGCCCGTCCAGCACCTCGCCGACCTTGGCGCGCATCTCGCGCCAGTCCTGGACGGCGTTGCGGACGTCGACGAGGCTTTTGGCGATGTCGGCCTCGACGGCGGCGAGCGTCTCCCCGTCGCTCTGGCGGTCGATCTCGACGTGCATGAAGCTCTCGTGGGGTGCCCCGTCGTCGCTGGCGGGCCCTACGTCCAAGAGCCGCCCCTCGGCGTCGCGCCGCACGGCCATGACCGGGTGGATGACGAGGTGGGTGCCGAGCCCGTGGCGGGCGAGCGCCATGCCGACGCTGTCGACGAGGAAGGGCATGTCGTCGTTGACGATCTCGACGATCGTGTGGGTCGACTGCCAGCCGTGCTGGCCGAGCTTCGGGTTGTAGACGCGGATGAGCGCCTCGCCCGGCCGGCGGCGCGCCCCGAAGCGGAGGTGGGCCAACGCCTCGCCGTAGAGGTCCAGGGGGTCGCAGCCCTCGATGTCGGCGGCGGCGACGCTGCCGTAGTAGAGGCGGGCGAAGCGCTCGGCGAGCGGCGCCTCCTCCGGCCCCAGCCGTTCGCGGATCGTCTCGCCCAGATGGTCGACGATCTCGTCTTTCCGTTCCTTGACGTGCGCTTGCATCCGAAGCCCTCCCCTTGGCGGCTTCATGAAACCACAGCCGCCCGCCCGCGTGAAGCCCGCTGCTGCAACCCCGGCGCAAGCCTGCGCGCCCTTGCCGAGGCCGGGGGTTCCCTGCTAGACCGTCCCCGCCGCACCGCACGGCCCCGTAGCTCAGTGGATAGAGCGCGTGCCTCCGGAGCACGAGGTCACAGGTTCGAATCCTGTCGGGGTCGCCAAGCTTTTCAGTCGCTTAAGCTGATTGCTGCTTCCCAATTTTATGACTTCTTGACATATTTGGGAGCACTCTGCGAGCAGGTTATCCTTGATCAACGCTAGGCCCATCATCCCTTTTGCCGTCAATCACGCCCGCACCCTCGGCACCTCCTTGAGCCTCGTCGTGTAGGCGGGGCTCCTGTGGGCGGCGCGAGGGCTCCAGGCGGCCCCGAAGCCCATGCTTGCCACGCGGACGGTGCCCCGCCCATACCTCGCGTTGATCGCGTCCACGGCCCGCATGAGCGCGTCCGAGCGCGGGCGGGCGAAGAGGTCGAGCGGCGCCTGTCCCGCCAAGCGCAGGTCGTCGAGGATCACTCCCGCCTTGGCGTAGGCGAAGCCCTGGCGGTAGGCCGCCTCGACGCAGCGTCCGGCGGCGGCGGCGAGGTCGCGGGCGTCCGCCGTCATCGGCACGAGGCGGGCTGTGCGGCTGCCGTGGTGCTGCGGCCCTTGCCGGTGCCGGTCGGTGTGGAGGAAGGCGGTGAGCTGCCCGGCGATAAGCCCCTGCGCCCGCAGCTTCTCGCCCGCCTTGGTGGCGAACGCGGCGACCGCCCCGACGACGGGGGCGAGGTCGTGGAGGGGCTGCCCGAAGGAGCGGGTGACGGCCACGCCCTGGCGCGCCGCTGGCAAGAGGTCGAGGTCGAGGCAGGCAAGGCCGCGCAGTTCGGCCGCGACCCGCTCCAGGACCACCGTGCCGAGGCGTCTTGCGTGCTTCGGGTCCAGCGCCGCGAGGCCGCCCGCCGTCGTGACGCCGACGCCTTCGAGCTTCCGCCGCGTCGCCGGGCCGACGCCCCACACGTCCCCCACCGGGAGTGCCCGCAGCACCGCGCACCGCACGCGCTCATCCGTCAGGTCGCACACGCCGCCGAACGCCGGGTTCTTCTTGGCGACGGCGTTGCCGAGCTTGGCCAGCGTCTTCGTGGGGCCGAGGCCGACGCAGGTGGGGATGCCGGTCCAGCGCCGCACCGTCGCGCGCAGGTCCTGCGCGTAGGCCCAGAGGTCGCGCCCGTCGAAGCCCGCGAGGTCGAGGAAGGTCTCGTCGATCGAGTAGGCTTCGACGGCCGGGCTGAAGCCCGCCAGTGCCTCGTTCACCCGCCGGCTCATGTCGCCGTAGAGGGGGTAGTTCGAGGACAGGACCCGAATGCCGTGGCGGCGGACGAGGGGGCGGAGCCTGAAGGTGGGCTCGCCCATGCCGACGCCGAGCGCCTTGGCCTCGGCGCTCCTGGAGATGGCGCAGCCGTCGTTGTTGGAGAGGACGAGGACCGGCATACCCGCGAGCCTGCGGTCGAAGACGCGCTCGCAGGAGACGTAGAAGTCGTTGCCGTCGATGAGCGCGACCGGCGGCACCGCTTCAGGCGAGCCTTCGCACGCAGCCGACGACGACGCCCCACAGCTCGCAGTCCTCGAGGCACGGGATCGGCTTCAGCTCGGGGCGGGACTTGTTCTCGGGGCACAGCCAGTGCCGCCCGTCCCTGTCGCGCACGAGGCGCTTGATCGTGAACTCGCCGAGCTGCACGGCGATGACGATCCGGCCGGGGGCGGGCTCCTCCGCCTTGTCGATGACGACGAGGTCGCCGCTCAGGATGCCCGCGTCCCTCATGCTGTCGCCGTCCACCTGCATGACGAAGGTCGCGGCCGGGCGGCGGACGAGGTAGCCGTGCAGGTCGAGGCCGTCCTCCAGGTCGTCGTCGGCGGGGCTGGGGAAGCCGGCGGGCGCGCGCAAGGAAGGGCGGACGAGAAGGCAGGGCGCGTCCGCGAGCGGCACGGGCACGGGGTGCAGGGGCCGGTACGGCGGCGGGGCGCTGCGGATGGTCGGCCTCCTTCGTGTTCATGATATGTTCCGATACGTGAGGTAAACCGAACGCGACGGCCCATGCAAGCCCGCTTTGCAGGTCAGGCTTAAGCGGGCGTTAACCAAGCCTCCCGCAAGATGCCTTCATGGCGATGGCGGACGAGGACATCTTGCAAGTGCTGGCGGATCGGGCGGTGACGCTCGAACGCCTGCTGGAGCGCCATCTCGGCTTCGACCTCCTCGCCCGCTTCGAGGCCCTTCTCGATGACGGGATCGCCGTCCGCGACGAGGCCGGCGACCTGTTGCGCCGGATGGAGGGCACCATCATGGACCTCGAAGACGACGCGCGGATCGCCGCGTGAGCCGTTCCGGTCGCCGCCCGTCGCATCGGCCGTCCATCGGCGGGCGCGAGCCACGCCCGCCGGCGCTTCGCCGTTAACCTTTCGTCAACCAACCGCTGTCATTCCTCCTCGGGCAGGGAGGGGTTGGCCCGCCCGTTCTTCCAGGAGGCGTCATGGCGCGGTTGGCTTTCGGTCCGACGATGCGGTTCGGTATCGTCCTGTCTGCGCTGCTCGTACCCCTCGCCGCCTCCGCCGGGGAGATGCCGCCCGACGACGGCGTGATCGAGCGCCTCGTCGCACCGGAAGGGGAAGCGGCCCCGCTGGCGCCGAGCCTTTCGCCCGCCGCCCGGCGGCGCCTGAAGATGGATGTGACGGAACTGGCGGCGGCCGCGCTCGCGGCCGACAGCCCGCAGGTCGACATCGCCCTCGACCGCTGCCTGACGGACAGCCGGGCGAGCCTCGACCAAGGCCGGACGCAGCCGCTCATCGCCTGCTTCAAGTCGGCAGTGGACGGACTGCGAGAAGGGTCGGACAGTACTTCCTGACGACAGGCCCTAGCGCGCGTCACTCTGCAAGCGCGCTTCCTTGAAGATCCGGCGAGCGAGCAGGTCCGCCATCACGGCACGGGTTTCGGGTTCGGCGCCGAGCCACGTCATGATGTCGAGGTCGCGGCGCATCTCGGTCGAGCGGCGGATGGTCTCGGACAGGACTGCCTGCGCTACGGATCAGAAGGTTGGAGGTTCGAGTCCTTCTGGAAGTGCCAAGCCTTTCAATAGGTTAGCTCGTCTTTGCTCACAGGCTCTACCGTTAACTCCGGTTCTTGTGAGCATCCTGTGAGCAGATTTCCCGCCCTCGCATTGGTCCCTTGAGCATCAAGCCGCCCACCCCGACGACCACGCCTCGGCCTGCTGGAGGACCGTTCGCACGGCCGCCTCCTGAAGATCGGGTGGGTAACCGTGCTCGCGCAGGATGCGCTTGACGAGGACGCGCAGGCGGGCGCGGGCGCTCTCGCGGTGCGACCAGTCGACGGTGATGCTGGCTTTCAGGCCCGCGAGCAGCTCGTGGGCGATGACCTTCAGGTGGTCGTTGCCCAGCGCCTCGACGGCGCTCTCGTTCTCGGCGAGCGCGTCGTAGAAGGCGACCTCGTCGGGGGAGAGGCCGGTTTCCTCGCCGCGCCGGTATGCTGCGCGCAGGTCGCGGGCGAGGTCGATCAGGGACTGGATGACCTCGACGGCGCTGATGGCGTTGGCGTGGTAGCGGCCGATGGCGTCCTCCAGCCGCTCGGAGAAGCGCCGGCCCTCGACGACGTTGGCGGCGCCCCGCGAGGCGATCCCGTCGTTCAGGAGCTTCTTGAGGGCTTCGAGCGCGAGGTTCTTCTTCTCCAGCGCGCTCACCTCGGCGAGGAAGTCGTCGGAGAGGATCGAGACGTCGGGGGTCTTGAGGCCGGCGGCCTTTAGGATGTCGACGATCTCGGTCGAGACGACGGCGCGGTCGACGATCTGCTGCACGGCGAAGGCCCGCTCGGCAGTGCTCTTGCCGGGCTTGGCCGACGACTTGACCAGGGCGGCCCGGATCGTCTGGAAGAAGGCCACCTCGTCACGTATGTCCCTTGCCTCGTCGCTCGACGCCGCGAGCGCGAACGCCTTGGACAGGGCGAGCACGGCGTCCTGGTAGCGCCGGTGCGCACGCTTCCTCGCTTCGTCGGTGGTCTCCTTCGCCGCCGCCGCGTGCTGCCTCGCCAGCACCCACTCGATCGCTTCGGCCACAGCGGCGAGGCGCTGGCGGGGCGTTCCTACCAAGCCGGTCCCGTAGTCGAAGCCGTGGAACATGGCGCGCACGACCTCATGCTTCTCCAGCATGACCCGGACGGCCTCGGCCTCGTCGATGCCGACCTGCCCCCGGTCGGCGGCGGAGTAGTCCTTCAGCGCATTTTGGAGACTGTGGGCGATGCCGATGTAGTCGACGACGAGGCCGGCGGGCTTGTCGCGGAAGACCCGGTTGACGCGGGCGATCGCCTGCATCAGCCCGTGGCCGCGCATCGGCTTGTCGACGTACATCGTGTGCATGGCAGGCGCGTCGAAGCCGGTCAGCCACATGTCGCGGACGATGACGAGCTTGAGCGGATCGTCCGCGTCCTTCGCCCGCTTGGCGATCCGGTCGCGGCGCGCCCGGCTGCCGATGTGCGGTTGCCATGCCTCGGGGTCGGCGGCGTCGCCGGTCATGACCACCTTGAGGGCGCCCGCCCCGTCGTCGTCGGAATGCCATTCGGGGCGCAGGGCGACGATCGCGTCGTAGAGGGCGACGCAGATGCGGCGGCTCATGCAGACGACCATGCCCTTGCCGTGCAGCGCCGCCGTGCGGTCCTCGAAGTGCCGGACGAGGTCGGCCGCGACCCGGTCGAGGCGCTTCTTCGACCCCACCAGCGCCTCGACGGCGGCCCATTTCCGCTTCAGCCGCTCGGCGTCGTCCCCCAAATCGTCCTCGACGATCGCCTCGACCTCGGCGTCGATCAGGGGCTTCTCGTCCTCGGGCAGGTCGATGCGGGCGAGCCGGCTCTCGTAGTAGATCGGCACGGTGGCGCCGTCCTCGACGGCTTGGCCGATGTCGTAGACGTCGACGTAGCCGCCGAAGACGGCGGGGGTGCTCCTGTCCTCCGCCTCGATCGGCGTGCCGGTGAAGCCGATGAAGGCGGCGCCGGGCAGGGCGTCGCGCAGGTGCTTGGCGAGGCCGTGCCTGATGGCCCCCGTGTCGCGGGCGATCCTGGCCCCGAAGCCGTACTGGCTGCGGTGCGCCTCGTCGGCGACGACGACGACGTTGCGGCGCCCGGTCAGAAGCGGGTGCGCGTCCTCGCCGGCAACGGGGGTGAACTTCTGCATCGTCGTGAAGACGACGCCGCCGGACGCGCGGTCGAGGAGGCGGCGGAGGTGCGCCCGGTCCCTGGCCTGGACCGGCGTCTGGCGGATCAGGTCCCGGCACGCGGAGAAGGTGGCGAAGAGCTGGTCGTCCAGGTCGTTGCGGTCGGTGACGACGACGAGGGTGGGGTTCGCCAGCGCCGGGTGGCGCACCAGTCGCCCGGCGTAGAAGGCCATGAGCAGGCTTTTCCCCGACCCTTGCGTGTGCCAGACCACCCCCGCTCTGCGGTCCCCGCCCTCGGCCGTCGCCTCGACCGTGGCGGCGACGGCCCGGCGCACGGCGCGGACCTGATGGTAGCCGGCGACGATCTTGACGGTGCCGCCGTCTTTGTCGGCGAAGACGGTGAAGTCCCGGATCAGCTCGAGGAAGCGGCGCTTCTCGAACGCGCCCTCGATCAGGGCGTCCATCTCCGGCGCGCCCCTGGGAGCCTCCCCGTCCGCGCGCCAGGGCATGAAGCGCGCCGCGTCGGCGGTGAGCGAGCCCATGCGGGCGTTGATCCCGTCCGAGACCACGCAAAGGGCGTTGGTGCGGAACAGGGCCGGGATCTCGGCCTTGTAGGTCTGGATCTGGTTGTGGGCGGCCGTGAGCGTCGCCGTCTCGTCGGCGGGGTTCTTCAACTCGACCACGGCCAAGGGCAGGCCGTTGACGAAGACGACGAGGTCGGGGCGGCGGCGGCGCCCCCCCTCGACGACGGCGAACTGGTCGAGGACGAGCCAGTCGTTGCCGTCCGGGTCGTCGAGGTCGAGGAGGCGCACGCGGTCGCCCCGGATCGCGCCGTCTTCGGCCCGGTACTCGACCGGCACCCCCTCGACCAGCAGCCGGTGCAGGCGGCGGTTCTCCCCGACGAGGGAAGGCGTCTCCGCCGCCGTGACCCGCCGGAGCGCGTCCGCCCGCGCCTCCGGGGGGAGGCCGGGGTTGAGGCGGTCGACGGCGGCCTTCAGGCGGCCCGCGAGCAGCACGTCGGCGTGGGCGGCGCGCTCCGGCTCGGTGCCGTCCGGCCCGGCGGCGGCGGGGGGGAGGCGGCGGTAACCGAGATCCTCGAACAGCATGAGGAGCGCCGCCTCGACGTCGGCTTCGGTGATGAAGGCCATCGGGTGTCCCCTCCCGCGAGTCTCGCTAAAATGCCGTGAAAAGAGTATAGGCCGTCGATGGGCCGGTCACTGCGAAGCGGGGGCCGGCCCTTCCTTTGACGCCCGCTCGGGTTCGTTTCGAGGTCGCCCTTGGGTTCCTCGTTTGGTCTAAGCCATTGTTTTCGCCAAACTCCTTGGGTTCGTTTCGTCGTTCCCGCCGTCGCGCGCGCCGCTTCGCGGGACGCGCCGGCCCCCCGCCGGCAAAGCCCCCCATCCTACCTTTTCATCGCCCCGGCGTCCAGGGCGAGGGGAGGGCTCGGGTTCGTTTCGCAACCGCGTCAGGCCACCCCGGCGGCGACCTTCTCCGCGTCGCGCACGCGGATCTCGCCGGACATGAGCTTGGGGAGGAGGAGGTCGCGGGTCTGGGCGAGGGTGCGGGACTCAAGCTCATTCGTAGCGATCTTCCTATAGAGGGAATTCACGAGCGCATCGAATTCGCTGTGTAGGCTACGTGAAGCCATCGTTACTGGGATAGGACGAAAATTTCTTTTGCTAATCTCTAAAAAAGTTGAGCCATTCGCCTTTTCTAGTATTTTAATCATGTTTGCCATGCACCATAACCAAGCAAATAAATTAGAAATTTTGTTTTTGCAAATCATTGCAATAAACCCTTGATTCACGGCAACGGGAATTTCGGCTAATGCCAAATAGCCGATTGGCGCTCTTGAAGAGAGCAGAACCGTTCCGACAGGTAATAAGCCCGAACCGATTTTTGCTAGACCATTGGATGTTATCTTACGGGCGGTACTCATCAGAACCGGGCTTGCCAAGGACGAAAGATCCTTCGGAGTAGCCCAGTTTATGTCCCCGTCCCAGAAAGCCGGTTCGCTCGTGCTTGGCGTCGAGCCACCGAGCACTTCGACTTCCTCACCGATGGTCGACGTCTCCCACCCCTCCGGCTTCCCCGCCGCGTCCAGCCGCTCGGGGAACAGGTCCCAGAGGTCGGGGGCAAGATAGGGGGCGCGGCCTTCGGCCTTGGCGCGGGTAGGGCCGAAATCGACGAACCAGTCCTTGAACACCGCCCGCGCCATCGCCTCCAGCGTCGCGTTCATGCGGCGGTTGAGGTCGATCTTGTCGTCGAGGGCGCCGAGGATGGAGGCGATAGCACGTTGTTCATTAAGTGGAGGTAGTAAAAACTTATAATTTAGAATTTTACCAGGAGACGTATGCTTAACAGTAGATCCTGTATAACTTGCTAAAATCTCATTGCGATAATCGGGCGTTCTAAGTAACCAATGAACATAACTTTGGCATATTTCGCTGTTTTTGATAATAATTTTGCCAAGGCGCTGATTGTGCAACAAGCGATGCGCGCTTTCTGGAATTCTTGCCGAATAGCCTAGGGTATCAGCCTCTTTACTTAAGTCAGTCATCGTCACAAGGAGATCGTTTGGCAACAGAATGAAATCTTCTGGCACTGGCCCGCCACGATAGAATTTGTGTTTTCCCCATTGAAATCCGCCACCAGCTGCAAAATTACCAGGAGTTAGCAGTATGTCTCCAGGTGGATTATCAAAAAAATATTCACCTTTAAAAGCAAATCCATGCTTTATATCTACAAGTTCGGCTAATTTAGCTGATTTCCAATTATCCATCAATATTAACCTTGCCTAGCTCCTCCCGAATCGTTCCCGCCAACCTCTCTCCCTTCTCGAACTGTCCCTCCAATTCTGCCCACAGCGCCGCGAACCGCTCCACGAACGGCACGTCGTCCTCGTCCGCCGCCACAGCACCGACGTAGCGGCCGGGGGTCAGCACGAAGCCGTGGTCGGCGATCTCCGCCACCGTCGCGGCCTTGCAGAAGCCGGGCACGTCGGCGTAGCCGCTTCCCTCACGCCAGCGGTGGTAGGCGTCGGCGATGCGGGCGACGTCGTCGTCGGAGAATTCCTTGCGCGTCTTGTCGACCATGTGCCCGAGCTTGCGGGCGTCGACGAACAGCACCTCGCTTCTGCGGTCGCGGAGCCGGCCACGGCCCAGCACCTCGCCGCCGCGCCTGTTCCGGGCGAGGAACCACAGGCAGGCGGGGATCTGGGTCGAGTAGAACAGTTGGCCGGGAAGGGCGATCATGCAGTCGACGGCGTCGGCCTCGACCATGCGGCGGCGGATCTCGCCCTCGCCGCTCTGGGTGGAGGACATCGAGCCGTTGGCGAGGACGACGCCGGCCGTGCCGTTCGGGGCCAAGTGGTGGAGGACGTGCTGGAGCCACGCGAAGTTGGCGTTGCCGGGCGGGGGCGCCCCGAAGGCCCAGCGGGCGTCGTCGCGCAGGCGCCCGCCGCCCCAGTCGGAGACGTTGAAGGGCGGGTTGGCGAGGATGTGGTCGGCGCGCAGGTCGGGGAGTTCGTCCTCGTGGAAGCTGCCCTCGGGGTTCCAGCGCACGTCGGCCTCGATGCCGCGCACGGCGAGGTTCATCCGGCAGAGGCGCCACGTGGTGTGGTTCGACTCCTGCCCGTAGACGGCGATGTCGCCGATCCGCCCGCCGTGGGCTTCCACGAACTTCTCCGACTGGACGAACATGCCCCCCGAGCCGCAGCAGGGGTCGTAGACGCGGCCCCGGTAGGGCTCCAGCATCTCGACCATCGTCCGGACGACCGAGCGGGGCGTGTAGAACTCGCCGCCGCGCTTGCCCTCGGAGCCGGCGAACTGGCCGAGGAAGTACTCGTAGACGCGGCCGAGCAGGTCGCGCGCCTCGCCCCGCCCGTGGCCGATGGCGATGTCGGCGACGAGGTCGATCAGCTCGCCCAGCATGACGGGGCTGAGGGCGGGCCGGGCGTACTCCTTGGGCAGGGCGCCCTTGAGGCTCGGGTTCACCTTCTCGATCGCCGCCATCGCCTCGTCGATGGCCCTGCCGACGCCGGGCTGCTTCGCGCCCGCCCGGAGGCGCGACCAGCGGGCTTCCTTCGGCACCCAGAACACGTTCTCGGCCCTATAGGCGTCGGGGTCCTCGGCGTCCTCCGGGTACTCGGCCAGGAGTTCGGCGCGCTTCGCCTCGAAGCCGTCGGAGACGTGCTTCAGGAAGATGAGGCCGAGCGCCACGTGCTTGTAGTCGGACGGCTCCATGTTGCCGCGCAGCTTGTCGGCGGCCCGGAACAGGTCCGCCTCGAAGCCGAGGCTGGCGCCGCCGTTGCCGCGCTTGGCCTTGGGCTTCGGTTCGGGCGGGGGTTCGGGCGGGGGTTCGGGGTGGGCGAACAGGCCGGCCGGCGCTTCGCGCCTGTCGGTCAGCGCCACCGACCCGCCCCGGCCCCGGCCAAGCGCGACGCGGCCGTCCGCGACCAGCGCGTCGCGTGTCGTGGCGTAGGACGCCTCGTCCCAGCCGAGCGCCGCGCGCAGGCGCGCGTTGCCGGCCGATCCGCCGAGATCGGCCAGGGCGTCGATGAACCGTGTCTCGTTCGCGCCGTCCGTCATGGGCTCCTCAAGCGATGTCCGTCGTCGTAACCGACTTCTGCCTTCTCGCCCCGCGCGAGGCAATGCGCCCGTATGGCGGCGAGGGAGGACGCGGGAGCGCAAGGCTTGTCATCCCCCTACGGCATCCATCAGCCGGCGCGCGAGGCGCGCGAGGCCCACCGTGTCTAGCCTTCGGCTCGCGTAGCCCAGCGTTTGCAACTCGTCGCCCAGGTAGACGTCGTACTTGTCCAGGCAGCGGTCCCTTACCCTCGCCGCCAGCGCGACCGGATCGGGGTCGGGCGCCCCGGCGATCCTCGCCAGCGCAGAAAGCACCTCCCCGGCGCTCCCCGCGACCTGCAGCGCCAGCAGCGTGGGCTCGGTCTTGAGACCGTGGGCGGCCAGGGCGAGCAGGAGGGCTTCCTGGCGCCGCCCCCCGACCCAGGGAAAGACCAGCGTGTCGTGACCGTCCGCAAGGATCGGTCTTCGGGCAAGTCCCAGCCGAGCGAAGGTCTCCCGGCCCTCGCGCAGCAGCGCCCGCGCCCCGGGGTCGAGGTAGGCAGGGACGCCGGCGTCTTCGTAGAGGCGGCGCATTTCGGCCACCACCGCGTCGTGGGGCGCGATCGTGCCGCCGCCGAATCGCGGCGCCTTGCCCGTGCGCGCCGGGACGACCTCGATCTCGCCCCGGTGGGCGTGAAGCGCCACGACCTGCCAGCGGCGGCCGGCGAAGAGGATGTAATCGCCCTGGAGGGGGGCGTGCTCGGCCGGCAGCGAGCCCAGCGTCTTCCCGTCGCAGACGAGCCGGTACTCCTTCGGCGTGTCGAACACGGCGAAGAAAGCGTAGGAAGCGAGCAGCCGCTCGCCCTCGCGCCCGGGCAGCAGCACCCCGTCCGGGGCCTGCTCGATCAGCCCCACCCGCGGGTCGCCCATCCGGCGCAGGAGCTTCTTGAACAGGGCGGCGTCGACGTCGGCGAACGCGCCGCCGCGAACGAGGCAGTCGAAGGCGCGCCTGGGGGTGACGCCGCCGTGCTGGCCGATCAGGGCGAGGATCTGATGCGCGAGCGTCGAAAGGTGCGGCTCGCCTGTCCCCGACGGCTCCACCCAGCGCTTGAGCAGCAGTTCCACCATGGCGACCGTTTGCAGGAGGGTCGGGCGCAGGGCGTCGAGCGGGTGGGCGAGCGCGCCCAGCTCGCTTTCGGGAACGTACACCCTCAAGACGGCGGGCGCCCCCTCGCGGCGGCCGGACCGGCCGAGGCGCTGGCGCATGCCCGCCACCGTGTGGCCGGGGCCGATCTGGGCCACCGCCTCGATGGCGCCCACGTCGATTCCCAGTTCGAGCGTGGTCGTGCAGACGATCGTGGCGGGCCGATCCGCCCGCTTCATCCTCGCTTCGGCTTCCTCGCGCAGGTCGCGGCTGAGGCTGCCGTGATGGGGCAAGAACTCCCCCGGCACGCCGGCCTCCTCGCTCAGGTCGTTCAAGGCCGCGCTGTAGATCTCGACCTGACGCCTGGACCCGGCGAAGATCAGGTTCTTGCCCCCGCGCAGGCTCTCGAACATGTCGCGGGCGATCCGCCGGTCGGCCGTGCCGGGGAGGGCGCCCCCATCCCCTCCGTCCGCCTTCGGCGGCTGGAGGGGGTCGAGGTAGCCTCGAACCTGCAGCATCAGCCGCAGGCCCGAGCCCTGCGACTCGACGACGGCAACCCCGTCCGGCGCGTTCGGCCGCAGGAAGGCGGCGGCGACGCTCAGGTCGGCCAGGGTGGCGGACAGGCCCACCCGAGGGATCCGGCGCCCCGCCGCCGCCTCGAGGCGAACGAGAAGGGACTGGAGCTGCTTGCCCCGCGGCGCGTCGAAGAAGGCGTGCAGTTCGTCGATCACGACGTGCGTCAGGCCCTTGAACAAGCCCCTCGCCTCGCCCCCGCGCCGCACCAGGATGGCCTCGAGCGACTCCGGCGTGATCAGGACGATGCCGTGCCGGGCCCGCCGGGCGCGGTTCTTCGCGGCTTGGCCGACGTCGCCGTGCCATTTGAAGACGGGGATGTCGAGATCCCCGCACAAGGACTCGACGCGGCGGAACTGATCGTTGATGAGCGCCCGAAGAGGGCTGACGTAGAGGGCGTCGAAGCCGGACGGCGGCGCCCCGGCGGCCGAGGCGATGCGCGAGACGATCGGAAGGAAGGCCGCCTCGGTCTTCCCGCTCGCGGTGGCGGCGGCGATGACGGCGTCGCGCCGGCCCTCCAGCAGGACCGGGATCGCCCGCGCCTGGATGTCGCGCAGCCCGCTCCAGCCCTGGCGCCAGATCCAGCGCCGCACTTCCTCGTGCAGGAGGTCGAACGGCGGCGTCAGGGCGGGTATGGCCGTCTCCGACTGGTCGTGGGCAGGCTCACAGCCGGAATTCTGCGAACCCTTCGTCGCTCGTTGCCGGACCCTCCGCCCCCTTGGGATCAGCGTTGAGCGGGCCCCGGTCGGGCGCGATCTCAGTTCTTTCGATCAGGTCGTCCCAGGCCGTGCCCGGGTTCTGGTCGAGGACGGCGAGCAGGTCGAGGAAGGTCTTGATCGTGTTGCGCGGCGTGCGGAAGTAGGCTTCTCCGATCTTCTGCTGGCAGTGCGCCATGAAAGCGTGCAGCGCCTCGTCCGGAACCGGGTAGTCGTCCGGGTTGCCCTGGGCGAAGACGTGACGGAGCTTCGTGAGAAGAACGTAGAGTTCCTCCGTCGTGAGCGCCGGCAAACGGATCACGGGTCCGGAGAAATCGACCAAGCCGTGCTTGACGAAGCTGTTCTCGGCGAGCCGCGAGCGGAGTGCTTCGTAGGAGTAGAGCCCGCGGCGGGGATCGAGGAGAAATTCGGGCGTGCCGCCGAAGAGCACGCCGAAATGCTCGGCTCGACCTTGCAGGAGATCGTTCACGATGCGCAGGATCTGCTCGTAGTTGGCGTTGCGCGACGTGGCGTTCACGAGCTTGTGGAGGTTGACCATCTCGTCCAACACGACGAGGAAGCCGTCGTAGCCGGCGAGCCGCACGAAGCGGGACATGAGCTTCAGGTGATCGTAGACAGTGTCGTCGTCGATGATAACGCGCACGCCCAGGTCGGATTTGGCCTGCGTCTTGAGCGCGTACTCGCCCCTTAGCCAGCGCAGCGCGGCATCCTTCAACCGGTCGTCCCCCGCCTCGAAGGCTTCCCAGTAACGGCGGATCACGGTTGCGAAGTCGTAGCCGGCCCGCATGTCCTGCAACACGGCAAGCCTCTTCTCGATCTCATCGCCGACGGCATCCTCCGTGCCGGCGTGCCGCCTCGCCTCGCCGATGAAGCGCTCGATGATCGAGGTGAGGGCGCCGCCCTCGGGCTTGCTGCGGGTGGCGAGGTTGGTCATCAGCACGGCGTAGAGGCCGCGCGCCTCGCCGCCGCTTGCGAATAGGCGCTGGTTGGGACCAAGGTCGGCGTGGGCCGTGACGAGTTTCGTTTCCAGGGCCACCAAACGCGCGAGGTTCAAGAAAAAAGTCTTGCCCGAGCCGTAGTCGCCGATGACGAAGCGCACGGTTGAGCCCCCTTGGGAAAGGTTGCGGATGTCCTTGACGATCTGCTCGATCTCCCGCGCCCGGCCGACCTGCACGTGCTGCAGGCCGAGCCGGGGAACGACCCCGGCACGCAAAGCCCCTACGATCGCGTTGCGATCCCTGACCTTGATGTCGCCACGTGCCATTTTAATTTGTCCTTCCCTTACGCCTCGGGGGGCTGTTCAAGAACGGCGCGCGCGACGATGATAGGGTCGCCGTCCTCGATCACGGCTTCGTGAAATCGCTCCAATGCCCAATCATTGATCGTTTCAAGCGCGCCGTCAGGCATCAGGTCGAACGCGCGGGCGTGCGCCTCGTATTCCGGGCGGTTGCACCGCTCGATCGTCACCAGAACTTGCAGAAGGGCCGCGTGCCGTGCCTCGAGGCCGGGGTAGGGGCCATCCACGCTGGCTTCGGCGGCAGGAGGCACTGGAACTGGCGAAGGCTCGTCGTGGTCGAAGATTTCTTCCAGAATTCCACCTACGTTTCTGGTCTGTTCCTGGATCAGCTTGATGCGGTCAGGATCCAAGAGGACCACGGTACGGACCAAAGGGCGATCCGTCCGAGGGAGCACTGGGGCGTCTTCCCCGGGAACCTTCGCCGACGCTTCCTTTATTGGTTCGTCTGTCGACAGAACGGGTTCGTGCGGTACCGGGACAGACGCATCATTTTCTCCGTTTTCGCTGCCCAGACGAACTTGCCGTTCGTTGGCGACGTAGGCGGAGGGGTAGGGAATCGAAAAGTCAGGTGGCGCGGCTTCGGCCAAGCCGCTCCGAACGGGCGCTTCCGGCAAGGTAGGCAAGGTTTGGGATTGTGGGATTAAGAGGGGCGACGGTTCGGATCTCCTGACAGCGTTGTTCGGCGTTTTCGCGTCGATGGCCTCGAAAGATCCCATAGGCGTAGTGACCGAAGCCTGTCGGAACATCTGGACGAGCCGGTCATGCGCGTCGCGCCGTTCGAGCTTCCCGTCGCCGTTCACGATACCAAAGACGCGCTCGACCCGCAGCCGTCGCCCAGTTTCCGTCTCTGTTGCAACGAGCAAGGCGACCCCGTTTCCTGTCCGCTCAGCGGCGCATATCTCGATGCTTAGCAAGATGTCGCGATCGTCATCGGCTTGATAGCCAAGCGTGGCTTGAGTCGGTTTTCTTAGTAGAATTTGTCTGCTTGGCCCCAGTGTCAAATTCCAAAGCTCAGATATTTCTTCCGGCTTACGTCCCCGTGTAGGAAAATATTGAAAGCCACTTGCAAGTGGAGCTACGATACTTGACCTATTGCGAGTGCCGTTTCTCAATTGTCTTGAGGGACATCCCTTCGCCAATCCGGATTGAATATATGCAAAAATGCTCAATATTTTCGCCCTGGTAGACAGTAGCTCGTATCGGCTTGATGCCACCTATTGAGATGACGGTGTCAAGGCCCGCTTCAGTAACATTGCACGCCGATTGGACGCCGTGCATGACCAACCTTTCTTGGCGATAGCTTCTGTACCGGCCAAGACTTCGATATGTCGCTGGCTGTTCACACTATCCGTCATAAGCCCCCAAGTGATCGCCTTGAACGTTATCAACGTTTTATGCCCCGCGGCTACGCGCGAGGCAATCCTTTCCTGAGCTGGCATCAAGGGTGATGGTGAGGCGTCGCGGCAGGCAAAAAGTCCAACTAGGTTTTAGTCGCATACGCTCGATTCCCAAAGGGACGGTGCGGCGGCAATGGCAACCGCTCGCCCGCGATGAGAGCCGGCAGGTCGAGACCGTAGGCGAGCAGGTCTGTGCCGTGGCCGTCCTTCAGGGCATAGCGCCGCATGAGGCCAGCGGGCATGGCAGGACTGGAAGGGTAGAGAAGGGCGACCTGCTGACAGTCGTAGCGGGCGGCGTAGGCGGCGAGCTGGTAGACGTCCCCTTGCGCGAGGCCCAGGTCCGCAAGCCCGGCGTCGACGGCCTTCCACTTGGCGTCGGCGACGAGGAGGACATGGTCCTCCCGGTCGAGCACGGCGATGTCCGGCCGCATCCTGAACACGGACGCGTCACCGTGGGCGGCGAAGTACCGTTGCGGGCCCTGCGCGACGACGCGGCGCCCCTCCCGACCCCAGTCGCGCGCGGCGACGGCGGCAACAAACGCCTCGAACAGGCGGTTCATGTCGAACAGGAGTCCGAAGCTTGCCGCGCCGCCCGCCGCGACGTCGGGGTGGAGGTTGCGCAGAAAGGCTGCCGCCCGGGTGAACAAAGGTTGCCAGGGGGCGATGGTCCGGTCGAAGGGTAGGGCCTCGACGTCTTCCGCCCTGACCTTCATTGCAGCGACGTCTTCCAGGCGGCGGAGCAGCACGTTGGCCTCGCGCCGGGCTGCGCCCCCGACGGCGAGGTCGAGCATGACGCGCAGCGCGTGCTTCAGGGCGCGATTGTGGGCGTTGTCGAGGCTGAACTCGTCGTAGCGGCAGTAGAGCCGGGCTTGGTTCACGAGGTTGTGGCGCATCTGTCCCGGCAAATGCAGGCGGCCGCGCAGCTTAGTCAGGTTCTCCTCCTCATCGACGTAGCGGCGGATCGGCCCCCGGTGCAGCAGGGTCGTCGTTCGGCGGCAGAAGTCGAGGATGAAGACGTCGAGCAGGTGGTGTTGGTGCAGAGCAAGGTCGGCCACGTCGATCGTGGCGGCGAGGCGCTCGCCCGCGAGGCGCAGCATGGCGACGAGGCAGCGCCGCGTCCCGTCCGGATCGTCGAGGGAGCCTTGCAGCTTAGGTAGGATCTCGATCGTCAGGTCCCCAGCCTGCACGACGCCGCAAAAGGCGCCGAAGCACACGCTATGGTGGCACCAGGCGAGGACGCCCTTCGGCAGGGCAGGCTCAAGGCGGGCCAGCGCCGCCGCTTGTGTCCGGGTCAAATCAGTCCCAGGTCCGCCGCCAATCGTAAGCCTCTGGTGCTCGCGCAGCGACAGGATGCTCATTCGAGCGTCTCGTAAACCTTGCGCACCGCTTCGGGCGTGACCTCGACCTCGGGCGCCACCTCATAGACCACCCCCTCGGACGCGGCCTCGGCGTTGCCGAACAGCTTCGAGGGCGAGACCTTGCCGGTGCGCACGATCTGCCGGCTAGGTTCCTTGACCTGGGTGTCCGCCAGCACGAGCCGGATCTTGTGCCAGTCCTCGTAGAAGTACTCCTGCAGGAGCGGCACGATCTCGCGGAGCAGCACGCGGCGCAGACTCTCGAAGTCGCGGACCTTCATCAGGTAGGCGTGGCCGAGCGTCTGGTCGCGGTGGAGCAGGTAGGCGATACGTTCGTTGAGCGCGGTCAGAAGGGCGCGAAGGTCGATCTCGCCGTCCTCGCCGTCGGGGATCGTGCCGTCGCCTGCGCCGATGACGGCTTCGGGGACCGGCATCAGTTCCTCGAAGCGAAAGCGCCGGCGCAACGCTACGTCGAGAAGGGCGAGCGAACGGTCGGCCGTGTTCATCGTGCCGTAGACGTCGAGGTTGGTCGGCACGCCGAACGTGTCGCCGGAGTAGGGTAGGGTTACCTCCATGCCGCCGACGAGCCTGCCGACCTCGTCGTAGACGGCGCGCTTGTCGGGCTCGATAAGGGTGATCATCTCGCCGAAGATCTTGGCGACGTTGCCGCGGTTGATCTCGTCGATGAAGAGGGCATAGCGGCGGTGCGGGTTCAGCCTTGCCCGCTCGCACAGCCGCCGGAAAACGCCCGGCACGACCCTGTAGGTCAGGACGCCGTCGTTCGCCTCGGGGCGGATGCCTTCGATGAAGTCCTCATAGGCGTAGGCTTGATGGAAGGTGACGAAGGCGTAGCGTCGAATGGAGGACTTATCGCTCCCGGGACCGGCTCTAAGGACGTCGAGCAACTCGACCAGATCGGCGCAGCCATCCTGCCACTCGCCGGTAAGGTGCCAGTTGCCGGCTTCATTCTTGTCGAAAACGAAGGGACTGGTGCGCCGTACTGGATTCACCTGAACATGCGGCGAGTCGAGCGGCACATGGTACTGCAGGGCGTTCCAGCACGTGGCGCGCAGCAACCTGTTCGCGCGGCCGGAGGCTTTGGCTTTCCAGAACGCGTGCTGCAGGATGTCGTCGACGGAAGCGGGGCGATTCAAGTCCGCCAGCACCAGAAAGGCGACCTGCCACCACGTCAAGCCGGCCATGCGCTCCCGCAGCCACGTCTCGCGGTCGACCTTGACGGGCTCCTGCTCGTAGTCGGGCAGGTAGGCCGTGCGCAGGCGATGCGTCTTGCCGGTGCCGGGCGGACCGTAGAGGATCAGGTTGAGGGCCGAGGACGATGACGAGGGCATGGGCACCGCCTCCCCCATCTGGACCTTCTCGGCCGCCGCCAGCGGCGGCAGCCCTTCCCACAGGCGCTCCAGCCTGCGGGCGGCTTCGGGCAGAAGGGCAATATCCGAAGTCTGCGGCGACCACGTCTGCGTCGGGGCCTCGGCTTCCAGCTTGCCGATCCCGACGATCGGATCCTCGTCGGCATCCCGGATCGCGATGAACCCAATGTCGACGAAGCGCGTCGCTTGGCCCGCCTCGGCACGGCCCGGATCGTAATGCGGTGCTTCGTAGGCTTCCTTGACGATGCTGCCGCGGGCGATGATGCCCCGCGGCTCACGGTCGAGCCGAACGAGATAGGCGACGTCACCCGCCTTCGGCCTCGTCGAGCTTGAGCGCCAGGGCATCGTGACGATCTCGCCAGCCGTCGTTGCCGCACGATTGCCGGCAAGATCTTTCCAGGTCCAGTTGTCAGGGTTCCAGGCGAACAGCCAGGCTTGGCCGGCTTGACTCCACCGGACCTTGATGTCGTCCTGGTAGAAGTCGATGCCGGCCGTGCCGCGCTCAGCTTCAAGGCCCTGGCGGATCTCGAGCAACGCTCGGTCGATCGCCGCGTCGTTCATGGCGCCGACGGCCTTGGGCTTGAGTCCCTTGAACGCAGCGACGATCTTCTGCTTATCAGTTGCCGTCGTGATGCGCTCGAAGGTTTCGGGAAAGCAGAAGTAGCGTAGGATGTGGCGGAACTGGCGATGGCCGTCCATCGGCACCGTCGCAAGCCATGCCGAGAAGCGCCAGGGGTCAGCGAGCACGTGCCGCCGCTCGTCGGGCGTCAGCCCCTTGAAGACCCGCGTCAGCCCGATGAGGTAGACGAGCTCGCGCCAGCGGTTCGTATTGTAACCCATGCCGGGCGAGCCGATGCCGTGCAGGACAGGCGCGGCCAAGTAGGACACGTCGTCCGGCAGTTCCTTCTCTGACCAGCTCCAGACTTCACGAATCTTCGACGCCTTCATCTCGACGCTGACATTGGATTGGAACAGGTAAAGCAGCCACAGCATCTCGGCCATGAGCTGGCGCGCGTCGGGCGGGGCAGCCTTGACCTGCGCGTGCAGCTTCTCGAAGAAGGTGCCGCTGCCGGCGTCGGGGTTCTGGACGAAGTGCCGATCGAGCGCGTCAAGCAGGTTGGGCGTCCAAAGCGAAAGATCATCGATCAGAATGCTACTGTCCTGCACGAAGCAGCGTTCCTTCCACGCCGCCGCAGCCTTGAGGATCGGCGCGTGGTCCGGATGCGCGATAGCCATGATTTGCCTCCCTCAATTGGCACCAATGGTCATGGCATAGGTTAATTGCGGGCGCATCTCAAGAAGTAGGATGCGGCATCATTCTCCGGCGGAAGGCTGGGTGTCTCTAATAGAGAAACAACTTGGAAATATTGAGCGGCGCGGCCGCTTGTTCGCAGTTGCAACGATCGCATCAGTCGGAAAGACGACATTTGTGCCCTGACCGAATAGCTTCAAACGTCCTCCCCCTCGACCCCCAACCGTCGCAGCATCGCGAGCGCCATCCGTCTTAGATCCTGGATGTCCTTGGCATAGGCGCCGTGCCTATAGGCGTTCTGGTTGCCCCTTTGCCCGCCGCTGCCGTAGGCGCCGCCGTGCATCCGGCAGCGGCGCTTGCCTTTCACGGCGGGGGCGCGGCAGCGGGTGTTGCTCCTGGTCCGCGCCCCGCAGCGCGGGCTCTGATGCATGGGTCGGACGCTCGTGGTGGAGGCGGGAGTGTCGGTGCCTACGGCGTCCTTAACGTTCATCCCGCTTTGCATGGGCCCGTTCTTGGCCTTCGTCATCGACCTCCCCCCTTGGCACCCATCTTGATGCTGCCGACGATCGCCTGCCCGCCGTCCTTGACCTCGACCCGCTCGACCCGCACCACTTGCTGTGCTGGGGCACGGTGGCGCTTGAGGACGCCCATCTGCATGGCGTAGGCGCGCAGGAGCTTGACGGCGAGGTTGCCGCTCGCCTGCTGGCGCTCGATCGAGTCCGACCGCGCCGCGTCCTGGAGGAGGCGCACGGCGAGGTGGTGCGTCGCCGCCATCTGCACGGCGAGTTGGCCCTCGACCTCGTCCCGAGGTGCTACCGCCGCCATGCCGGCGACGAGGGCATTGGCCGCCTGCACCGTGCCTCCAGCGCCGTCGTCGACGAGCCGGGCGAGGTCTTCCACGGCCTGGAGGGCGAACGCCTTCGAGCCGGAGCCCGTCGCCTCCATCAACCTGCCGACGTAGCCCTTGACGTCATGACCCTCGACGGCGGGAGAGAGAAGGCTCTGCCCGTCCCGCTCCTGCCGCTCGAAGGCGGGTGGGACGGGTTCGCGCCGCGGCTTCGGACGCCGACGGCGGGTCGTTGGGGATGTGGTGAGGTCGTTTGCCACGGAGGATGCTCCGGTCGGGGGTGGGGAAGGAGTGCGGCTCACGGCAAAGGCTCCCCGTGCAAACCTACTTCGGCGGGATCCTTGGCAAGTTCAGGCGCCACGGCCAGTGCCGCGCAGGCCATCCGCATGTGCCAGTCTGCCTGTGGCGCAGCCGGAGGTCCGGCGTGCGAAAAAAGCGAAGGAAGCGAAAAAACTCCCTCGCCCGGTCGACCGGTGGGCGATTCTGCACCCTTCCTAACCCTTTTTGCGCTTTTTTCGCGCCCGTGGTGCCGGGCAAGCTCTAGGTAGCTCATCGGATGGCCCTCCACCGTTCGGTGGGGCGTCCCCCCGTGTTTTCCCGCTCGCACGCCGCCATCCTCTGCCCCTTGAGCGCCTCTAAGGCGCGGTTGATGGCGGTGGCCGACTGGTGCCGGCCGAACAGGGCGGAGAGGTCGCTTCGGTTCATCCCGGCCGGAGCCTTCTTCAGCGCTTGCAGGATCGTGTCCGCCACCGGGTCGCCGAGCGTCTCGCCGAACAGGCAGGCGGCCGACGCCTCGCAGTAGTCCCACACCGCGAGCGCAGCCCTCAGGTGGACGGGGACGATCAGGCGGCCGCCGTCCATGATGGCGTAGAGCAGGGCAAGCCGGACAACGTGCGCCTCGCCGCGGGCGACGACGGCGCCCAAGAGCCCCGGCTTGCCCTCGCTCAAGGGCTCGTAGACCGCCGCCCACAGCGCGCGGGCCTCATCGTCCATCCGCACCTCACCGAGCCCGCGCGCCATCTCGATTTGTGCCCGCAGGCGGGGCACGAGGTCGCTCCAGTCGATCGGCCCGCCGCCGAAGGGCAGCAGCCTGGAGCGGCGCACGCAGGCGATCAAAAAGCGGTTGAGAAAGCCGTTCGCCATCTCGGTGCGGTTGAGGTCGCGGCGCAACTCGTCTTCGGTGATGTGACCGATGAGGCTGATGTGGGCGCCCGTGGCCCGCGCCGGGCTCGTCTTGGTCAGCGTGCGCAGGTCGCCCTTGTCCCAGGCGTCGCGGACGACGGCGGAGAGGATGCTGCCCTGCCGGTCCGCCATGCGCAGCACCGACGCGAACTCCTCCTCCACCACGAGCAGGCGCTTGTCGGCAACCCCGGCGTCGGCGACGGCCTCGGCGCCCGTCTTCTTGTCGGTCTTGATCCGGGGGATCGGGTCGCGCACCTCCCAGATCAGCCCTTCGCCGCTGGAGAGGCCCGACACGATGCGGTCCCGCTCCCATTCGTCGTCCACCTGCTTGAAGGGCTCGCGTGCCCGGTTCCACGACGTGCCCTTGCGCGCCTTGGCCGTCTGGCCGACGAGGAGCAGGTTCTCGTTGGCGTAGTGGCGGGTCGCCTCGACGCGGTAGAAGGGCGCTGTCTCGCCCGCCCGGCCGATGGCGTTGCCGGCCAAGACGATCAGCTGCAGGAGCACGGCGGCGGGGTCGGCCTCGGTTTCGTCTAAGCGGCGGTGCGAAAGTGTC
>JAGRGG010000256.1 GCA_020445645.1 Geminicoccaceae bacterium
CTCGCGATCTTTTCGGACGGGCTCTTAATGAATCTCGAAATCACGATGCTTTATTTGAACCTAAAGTTGCATATAAGTTACGTCATAATCTGGACTGGCTTCAGACACGATAAACAACGATAGTTGACTTAGATAACCTCAAAATTTTTGCTCAAGCTTGCAGCAAGCTCTCTCGACCGGCTTTTGCCTGTGGACGAAGGCAACGCACATGAACTGAAGACGCGCACGCTGACCAACCTCTACAACGCCCGCCCGGCGTGGCTCGACGGGCTGCACCGCGCTCTCGACGCCGCCGTGGCCGACGACTATGGCTGGCCCCCCGACCTGGACGACGACGCGGCGCTGGCGCGGCTGTTCGCGCTCAACCGGGAGCGGGCGGCGGCGGGACGTTGATCTGCTTTTATTCCTAGATCCGTGCTATGCTACGGGGTCGACCCTTCACTTGGGAGCAGGCCCGTGCCACACCCCGCCGCGTCATCGAATCGGTACGAACGAACCCGAGACCTCGTGCGGCGCCCCGGCGGGAAACGATGCCCAAACGAACCCGAACCCAAAAAACAGGAAGAAAAAAGGGAAGACCCCGCGTCGGCGGACGCGAAGCGTGTTTTGCGAAACGAACCCGAGCCCGAAAGCCCTCCCCTTGCGGATCACCACCTGGAACGCGAACTCGGTCCGCCTGCGCGGGGCGATCCTGCGGCGGATCGCGGCCGAGATCCGCCCCGACGTGCTGTGCCTCCAGGAGATCAAGGTCGAGGACGCGAAGTTCCCGCACGCGATGATCGACCCCTTGGGCTACCCCTACCGCTACGTCCACGGGCAGAAGGGGTACCACGGGGTCGCGGTGCTCTCCCGCCTGCCGCTCGTCGAGCCGCGCTTCCTCAAGTGGTGCGGCCGGGAGGACTGCCGCCACGCCGTCGTGGGCTTGCCGGGCGGGATCGAACTCCACAACCTCTACGTCCCGGCCGGCGGCGACGAGCCCGACGTCGAAACGAACCCGAAGTTCCGCCACAAGCTCGACATGCTGGCGGGGCTCGCCCGCCACTTCGAGGACACCCGCGAGGAGTCGCGCCGGATCGTCGTCGTCGGCGACCTCAACGTAGCCCCCTTGGAGACCGACGTGTGGAGCCACCGTCAGCTCCTCTCCGTCGTCAGCCACACCTCCGTCGAGGTCGCGGCGCTGGGGCGCTGGCAGCGGAGCCACGGCTTCGTCGACGCGCTCCGCGAGGTCGTGCCGAAGGAAAAGAAGCTGTTCTCCTGGTGGAGCTACCGCAACCGGGACTGGCAGGCTTCCGACCGGGGGCGGCGGCTCGACCACGTCTGGCTCTCCCCCGCCCTCGCCCCCGCCTTGCGCCACGCCGGGATCACCCGCGAGGCGCGCGGCTGGGAGGCGCCCTCCGACCACGTGCCCGTGACGGTCGACCTCGATGCCTAGCGGCCTTGAAGCCCCCGCACGGCCCCCGCCACCGCCCGCCCGAGCTTCGCGTGCTCCCCCGCGTCGAAGTGGATGCCGTCGATCCCGCTGGAGCGGATCACACGCCCGGCGTCGAAAAAGGCGACCCCGAGCCGCGCCGCCTCGGCGGCGAAGCACGCCGCGAGACCCTCGGACTTGGCGGCCCCGCCCCGGAACATGCCCCGAAGCTCCCCCACCTCCAGGATCGGCGGCGGCGCCACCAGGAGCACGGCCGGGGCGCCGCCGCTTGGCCCCGCCTCGCTCCGCCGCACCGCCAACGCCACCCGGCCCGCCCCCGCCGCGATGTCCTCCGGCCCCACGGCAAAGCGCGCCTTCAGGTCGTTCGTCCCCAGCATCACGACGACCACGTCGAGCGGCAGGTGGCTCTCCAACAGGATCGGCAACGCCGCGAGCCCGTTCTTGTGCACCCCCTCGATCGGGTCCGGATGCACCGTCGTCCGCCCCGGCAGCCCCTCCTCCACCACCCGCCAGCCGTCGCCCAGCACGCCCGCCATCACCCCCGGCCACCGCGCGCCCGGCCCAAGCCGCCCGCCCATCGGCAGGGTGCCGTGCGTGTTCGAGTCGCCGAAGCAGAGGATGGTGCGTAGGTCGTCTTGCACGTGGATCCTTCAACGATGTCATACGCTTCGCACCCGCTGACGCGGGCGCGAAGCGCAACCTACGCCGCCGGCTCCACCGGCACCCGCCCCGCCAGGCCCAGCGCGTCCTCCAAGGCAGCGGCGACGGCGAGGAGGCGGGCCTCGCCGCGGGGCGGCGCCACCATCTGCAAGCCCACCGGCAGGCCGTCGCGGGTGAAGCCGCAGGGGAGCGAGAGGGCCGGGCAGCCGGTGAGGGTGATGGCCGACGCGATGAGGAGCCAGTCGACGTAGGTGTCGAACCTGTGCTCGCCCAGGGCCTCCAGCCAGCGGCGCTCGACGGCGAACGGCGGGGCGATGGTGGCGGGGCAGAGGAGGAGGTCGAAGTCCCGAAAGAAGCGACAGGCGTCGGCGACGATCCGGCCGCGCGCCCGCTCGGCGGCGCCCAGTTCGTCCGGGGTGAGCGCGAGGCCGCGCTCGATGTTCCAGACCACCTCGGGCTTGAGGCGGGCGCGGTGGCCTTCGAGGAGCGGCCCCTTGGTCGCGGCGTAGTGGGCGGCGCGAAGGGCGAGGAACGCCTCGCCCGCCCCGGCGAAATCGGGACAGCGGTCCTCGACGACCTCGGCGCCCATCTCGGCGAGCCTCGCCGCCGCCCGCTCGCAGGCCCCCGCCACCTCGCCGTCGACGGGGGTGATGCCGCCGAGGTCGGCGGAGAAGGCCACCTTGAGGGTCGGCGGCACCCGCTCGACGGCGGCCTCGAAGGGTTCGGCCGGCGCGTCGAAGCTCAAGGGGTCGAGGGGGTCGAACCCCGCCATCGCGTCGAGGAGGAGCGCGAGGTCGCGCACGTTCCTCGCCATCGGCCCCTCGACGGCGAGCGGCGAGAACGGCAAGGGCGACGGCCCCTGCGGCACCCTTCCGGGACTCGGGCGCAGCCCGACGACGCCGCAGAAGGCGGCCGGCGTGCGGAGCGAGCCCGCCACGTCCGAGCCGTCGCAGAGCCACGCCATGCCGGACGCGAGCGCGGCGGCCGCGCCCCCCGAGGATCCCCCCGCCGTGAGGTCGAGGCGCCAGGGGTTGCGGGTCGGGCCGAAGACCTCGTTGAAGGTGTTGCCCCCGGCGCCGAACTCGGGGGTATTCGTCTTGCCCAGGATGATGGCGCCCTGCCGCTCCAGGCGCAGCGCCTCGATCGCCGAATCCTTCGGCACGTGCTCGCCGTAGATCGGCGAGCCGTAGGTGGTGCGAAGGCCGGCGACGTCGACGAGGTCCTTGACGAGGACGGGAAGGCCCGCGAGCCAGCCGCGCCCGTCGCCGTGCGGCTGCGGCGGCTCCATCATGAAGCGCCGCGCCCGTGCCCGCGCCCGCTCGGCGTCGAGCGTCGGCACGGCGTTGACCCTGCCGTCGACGGCGCCGATGCGCCCCAGCGCCGCCTCGACGGCGTCCAGGGGCGAAAGCTCCCGCCGGGCCAGGAGCCCCACGACGGTCCTGGCGTCGAGACGCCAGACCTCCTCGGTCATGCCAGGATCCTCCGGCCGGCGCGCCCCGGCCGACAGGGTCGGCTCAAGAGCAGATGCGGTAGGTGAGCCAGCCGAGCTTCCGCTCGCTCGCGGGGTCGGTGACGGGCTCGCTGGCAAAGCATTCGCCCGAGGGCGGCTCGCCGGTCAAGGGCGTGAAGACGGGGTCGGTGTTGCGCTGCGGCAGTGCCAGCTGCCATGTGACCGGATCGTAACGCAAAGGCGTACCGCCCTCGACGCGGACGATGCATTCCCAGCGCCGCTCGGCGGCGTCGCGGACGACCACGTCGACGAGCCCGCCGTTCAAGGAGAGCGCCTTCACCGCCACCGCCGGCTGCGCCGAGCTGACCTTGAGGCAGTCGCTGATCGCGGGGTAGAACTCGATCAGGTTGCGCGACCAGTCGTCGCGCGAGGCGAGCGGCGGCCGGTCGGCGTGGACCGCGACGACGGGCGCCGTCGCCTCCCCCGATGGGGTCGTCGGGATCGGGGGCGCCGACGGGGGCTCGATGCTCCTCCCGGAAGCGGGAGCGTCCGCCGCCTCCGCGACGAGGTCGCCGCGCACCCAGCCCTCGTAGGCGCCGCCCGGTCCCCGCACCCTGTACCACGTGTATTGCCCGCGCTCGGCCGTCTCCAGGACGGCGACCCGGTCGCCCCCGATCGCTTGGCCGACGATGTTGCCGCCCGTCACCTCGGGTCCGCCACGCACGTTGACCTTGGCGCCGGCGCGGGCCGCGATCACGGCGACACCGTCGGCGCGGGCGGCTTGGGGGGACAGGCCGCAAAGGCCGAGCAGGGCGAGCGCGGCGACGGTGCGCAAGAGGATGTTCAAGCGTCTGAGCCTCGGATTGCGGGCGGACGGACCGCTCCGGCAGGGGGAGAGTCTTCGGTGGGCAAGCCGCCCGATGTGATGCCGGCAGAGGCATATCGTCATGGCCGGCCGCTGCCAAGCAGGCGATCGACGAGGGGGGCGGCGCCGGCGCCGAGGGCCTTGCCCAGATCCTCGCCGAGCCGCTTCGCTGCCGCCTCGCCGAGGGTCTTCGCCAGCGCGCCGCCGACCCTGTCCGTCCCGCCGAGCCGCCGCCGCACGGGATCCCGGGCGACGAGCCCGGCGGCGAAGGCCGCCGCCGCCTTCGGGTCGCGCAAATCCCCGCTCGTCTCGCCGTCGACGGCGACGCGGCAGGCAAGGTCCCGCCACGGCCCTTCGACGACGAGGCGCACGTCCTTGAACAGGCCGAGCCCCAGGATCCCGCCCCCGCCGAACAGGCGTCCGAGCGGCGACCCGTCGCCGGCGACGGAAGGGGGAGATTGTCCCTTCGAGGTGGTAGGGTCGAGGCGCAGCGCGAGGCGGCGCTCCGGCAGGTCGACCGTCCCCTCGCCCGCGACGTCGAGGCCGGCGAAGGTGCCGGCGAGCCCGTCCGTGTGGGCGACGCCGTTCTCGACCCCGAGCCCCGTCGCGGCCTGAATCGGGGCGTCGCCGCGGGTCGTCTCCCCCGCGAGCAGGCTCAGCGCCGTGTCGAACGCGGCGGCGTCGGCGATCCGTCCCTCCTCCAGTCGCAGCCGGCCGGTGCCGTTCAGGCCGCGCACCGCCTCGTCGATGGAGGCGCCGGAGGCGGCGAGGTCGAGGGCGAGGTCGACCTTGCCCTCGAGCCCCCTCGCCCCCAGCGCCGCCAGAAGCGGGCCGAGGCTCAGCCCCTTGCCGTCGAGGACGAACCCCAGCTTCGGCGGCCCCGCCCCCTCCCGCCGCAGGCTGGCCTCAGCGTCGAGCCCGCCGCCGAGGGCGTCGGCGCCGGCGATTTCCAGCCGGGTAATGAGGCTGTCGGCGTAGAGGTGGCCCGTGCCGTTCTCGATCCCGATCCCGCCGAGGCCGAGGCGGGCGTAGACGAGGTTGAGGTCGAGGTCGAGCGGCAGGGGCACGGGCCAGTCGACGGGATCGGTCGGCCATCCTTCCTTCGCGTCGGGCCGCTCCCCCCTAGGGGTCGCGCCAGGGGTCGCAAATGCCCCGTCCGAAAGCGCCTCGATCCGGCCGAGGTCGAGGGCACCCGTGACCCTCGGCCGCTCGGCGGGGTCGAGGTCGAGGGCGAGGTCGCCCTTGACCGCGAGGCCGCCCGTTTCGAGGTCGAGGCCGCGCAGGGCGACGGCGCCGAAATCGCCGATCAGCCCGGCCTTGAGGTCGATCGCGTCCGGCATCTCCCGCGGCATCGCCACCCCGTCCCCCGCCCAGCGGGCGAGCGTGCCGGGCCGGTCGACGTGGGCGGCGAGGCGGAGGTCGAGCGGGGTCTCGCCGCCGATCCGACCCTCCACCCCGAGCCTGCCCCCCGGCGCCTCCAGGCGCAGGCGCAGGGGGCTGCCCTTCCCCGCTTCGAGCGCCGCCATGTCCTCGACCCGCCCCTCGATGGTGGCGGGGCCCGTGGCGCCGACGATGCGGCCCTTCACGTCGAGCGCCTCGCCGTCCGGGACGCGCCGCACGTCGAGGTCGATCGGCGCGAACCGGCGCGGCTGCGCGCGGCCCGGCTCGTCGTAGGTGAGCGCGCCCCCGGCGATGTCGAGCCGTTCGACGAGGAAGCGCCACTTGGAGGGGGACGCCGGCGGGGGGTGGTCGCCCGTCGGCGTGGGTTCGGCCCCGCCGACGCTCGGCCAGTTCCAGGCGCCGGCGGCGTTGCGCGCCAAATTGAGTTCGGGCGCGTCCAGGCTCAACCGCCGCACGACGAGGACGCCGTCGCCGAGCTTCGCCGTGTCCAGCTCCAAGGCCACCTTGCCGAGGGCGAGGAACGGCCTGTCGCCCGCCCAATCGGCGTTGGCGACCCGGACGCCCTCCGCCACGAGACGGGTCGGGTTGAAGAGGTCGACGTCGATCGGCCCCCCGATCGTCACCTTGCGGTCGAGGGCGGCACCGATGGCCGCCGCCGCCGGCCACTTCAGGAGGGTGAACGGCATGAGGACGAGGAGGAAGGCGAGGACCGCCGGCAGGACGAGGACGGCGGCGAGAACCCACCAAAGCAGCTTGCGCAAGAAGGGCGATCCCTTGTGGAAGGCGGCGGGCGCCCCCCGGTCGCAAGGGCGTCCTAGCGGGGCGGCAGGGAGAGAAGATAGCCGACGATCGCCTTCCTGTCGTCATCGGGAAGCTTGCCCGTGCTGTTGTCGACGACCTTCGCCATCTCGCCGCCGACGAAGTCGCCGTCCGGGGTCATGCCGAGCGAGAGGAGCGTGTCGAGGTCGTCTACCGTCCAGCCCTTCAGGCCCTTCTCGGCCTGGGTGAGGTTCGGCACGGGCTTGCCGTCAGGCCCCTTCTGGGCACCCGCGAGCAGTCTGTCCTCCTCGATCGCGCCCGCGAAGTTGCGCGGGCTGTGACACTGGGCGCAGTGGCCGGGGCCGAGAACCAGATATTGCCCCCGGTTCCAGGCCGCGTCGTGCGCCGGGTCGGGCTCGATCCGGCCGGGCGCGAAGAACACCCAGCGCCAGGGCCAGAGGCCGAGACGGATGTTGAAGGGAAAGCCCAGCTCGTGCGGCTTCGAGGGCTCGGCCGAGGCCGGAACGGTCTTCAGGTAGCCCCAAAGGGCGCCGAGGTCGTCCGCCGTCATGTGGGTGTAGGAGGTGTAGGGAAAGGCGGGGTAGTAGGGCTCGCCGTCCGGCGACACGCCTTCTTGCATCGCCCGGACGAAGTCCGCCTCGCTCCACGTGCCGAGCCCGTGCTCGGGGTCCTGGGTGATGTTCGGGGCGTAGAAGGTGCCGAACGGGGTCTTGAGGGGATCGCCCCCAGCGAGCGGGTCGCCGCCCTTCTTCGTGTGGCAGCTCGTGCAGCCGCCGATGTTGAAGAGCAGTTCCCCCCGGCCGGCGGCGCCCCCCTGTCCGTCCCCGCCTTGCTCCTGGGCGAACGCGGCCGCCGGCAGGAGGATGAGGCCGAGCAGGAGCGCGCACGGGATCAAGGCTCAGTCTTCCTTCTCGCGGTAGTCGTTGTGGCAGCCGCCGCAGCCCTCTTTGCCGAGCGCCGCGTAGGCCATCGCCATCTCCTTCTTGTCGCCGCCCTCGGTCGCGGCAAGAAGGGCTTCCGCCTTCGTCTTGAAGTTGTCGGCCGCCTGCTTGAAACCTTCCCTGTCCTTCCAGACCGCCGGCAGCGCGTGGCTCCCCTTGTTGTCGCCCCCTTCCGGGAACAGGTCCGGGATATGGGGCGCCATGTCGATCATGTACTGGACGTGCAGGGGCGCCAGATCGACCGGCCCCTCGCCGTCGATGAGCAGGGTCTTGAGCGCCTTGCTGTCGGCGCCGAACGAGTCCATCACCGACTGGCGGTAGGCGGTGATGCCCGTCGCCTTTTCCTTCTCCTGGGCGGTGGCGAGCGTGGCGCCGCCGACGGCGGCGGCGACGCTCGCGGCGGCGAGCGAAGCGAGGACGAGCTTGCGCATGGGCAGACCTTCCCTTGACCTTGGGGGTGACGGCGCCCCCATGACCCCGCCCCCTTCGGTTGATGATAGAGGGGGTGGGCGCCGGCGACCAGGGCTTGAAGGTGAAGATCACGCTTCGCGTCCGCTGCACGGGGCTTTCTCTTTCTTGTTTCTGTCTGTTGGCGCT
>JAGRGG010000257.1 GCA_020445645.1 Geminicoccaceae bacterium
GCAGCAGCAAGATCAATCTCGCTCGCTACTATGACTTGCGGGTTTCGCCGGTCAGCATGTCCGAAACCGATTTCACCTCGAAATGTGCAGAAATATTTAAAGGAATGCGTTCACGCTCGATCAAGTTCCTGGAAAGCGTCAACAGTCGAACTAATAATGAAACATATAATCGTATCTACTTTTTCGTGCGATCTCCCGATCTGTTCGGGCAATTCTACTCGAACTACATCAACATGGGCCTCGACGTGGCCGCCCCTTATCTCGATTACCGTAATGCCCAAATCGGCATCCGCCTGCCACCCTGGCAATCGTTCTTCACGCGCTGGCATCGGCGCGTGTTGACGGCGCACTGCCCAAGGCTCGCCGCGCTGCCGACGGCGGAGGGGTATACCGCATCGGACGCTTGGCGGCACCTGCCCCGCAACCTGACGGGCTTCACGCTCACCCAAATCCGCCGCGGCGCCAAGAAGGCCAGCCAGCGCCTCACCGGCAAGTCGCGTTTCTACCGTGCAGGCGCGTTCGTTGCCGATGCGGGCAACTTCATGGGCGGCCTGCGGCAGAGTCGGCAGTACGCGTCGGCGATCGAGCGGCTCAAGTCGGCCGGCATCCTCGCCCCCGACCTTGATCCGGCCGGGGTGCACGATGCGCATGTGGGGCGGATGATGACGATGGGCCTGTTGCTGCGGCGCCTCGACGGTTAGCCGCGGTCCTCGCGCGTCCATGCCCCCGCGTCTGTCCAGGCTCCTGCCCAAGGGTCGCTTTGCCCGCCGCCTTGCCGCGCTTTCCGGCGCGACCCTGATCGCGCAAGGGCTCGTGGTGGCAAGCTCGCCGGTGCTGACCCGTCTCTACAGCCCGACCGAGTTCGGCGTGTTCACGGTCTTTCAGGCCTTCATCGGCATTGCCGGGCCGATCATGGCGCTGCGCTTCGAGTTTGCCATCCCGGTCTCGCGGGGTCGACGCGCGGCGGACGGCGTGATGGGCATCGCGTTCGCCACCATCGCGGCCATGTCCATCCTTTTTGGATTGGCGTTGTGGCTGGGCGGCACGAGCCTTTTGAGGCTCGGCGCCAGCGAGGCCCTGGTCCCTTACGTCTGGCTGCTCTGGCTCGGCCTGACCCTCTTCGGCCTGACCTTGCCCTTGATCTACCGCACCATCCGCGACGCCCAGTTCAGGCGCAACGGCTTGAGCCTGATCGGGCAGTTCGGTGGACAGACGATCTTGCACCTCGGGCTGGGTCTGGCAGGGGCGGGCGCGCTCGGCCTCATCGTCGGCTACCTGACAGGCTACCTCATCCGGTTCGCGTGGTTGGCCACCCTGTTTTCCAAGGCCGGCTGGCGGCGCCTGGGCGTTCAGCGGCTCCGCTTCCTGCGCCTGTTGGCGCGCAGGCACTGGCGCTATCCGGCCTTCTCGTCCTTCTCGACCCTTCTTCAGGGTTTCTCGCAGTTTCTGCCGGCCGTTTTCCTGGCCGCGTTCTTCGGGCCGGCGGCCGCCGGCTGGTTCGGCCTCGGACAGCGTCTCCTGACCGTTCCCGTGCGGATCCTGGGTCAGGCCACGAGCCACGCCTTCCTGGCGGAGGCAAAGGGCCTCGACCGGGCCGACCTCTACCGCCTCTTCGTCAGGACGACCACGCGCTTCTTCCTGCTGGGGCTGCTGGGCGGGTTGCCGCTCATCCTCTTCAGCCCCCCCCTCTTCGCCTTCCTGTTCGGAGAGGCGTGGCGCACGGCGGGCGTGATGGTCCAGGTGCTGGTGCCGCTGCACCTGATGCGCTTCACCCTCGTGCCCGTGTCCCAGGTCCTCAATGTGCTCGACCGACAAGGGCTGGATCTTCTGATTTCTTTTGGGATCACCATCGCCCTCCTGGGCAGCTTCGCGTCGAGCGGCCTGCTTGGCCTGTCGATCATCACCACCGTCGCCGTCTACGCCGGGGCTTCCTGTCTCGCCTATGCCCTTGGGCTCGGCTTGGTCTGGTACACGTCCAGGGCCAAGGCCAACGAGCAGGCCGCCGGAGCCTCATCAGGCCGCTGATGCCTTTGCGGCTCGTCCGAGGAGCGGGCCGGGTTGACGACGGGGCGCTACTTGACCCCGGCGCCCGGCCCGACGTCCTCTCGCGCGATCGTCGAGACGGCCGCCAAGGGCCGGCTCGTGCCGTCGAGGCGACGGATGGAGGTGCCGTCGACGTGGGCGTAGGCGCCAGACAAGTACCCGTCGTCGTCGAACGACAGGGGTTGGCCGCTACCGTCCTCCCAGCTCGCGGGGCCGACGCCCTCGAAGAGGACGTCCCTCAGGTCGGCGACGAAGTCGTCGCGCGAGAGCTTGGTGCCAAGCACGAAGCTGCCCCCCGTGCAGCCCCACATCACGAGCCCGTTCGCCCCCTCGCTGCCCTTGCCGGTTCTGGGGTTGACGGCATCGGCCGCGATGCCGACCTCGACCCCGCCGAAGTCGCAGCCCTGGATGCGGT
>JAGRGG010000258.1 GCA_020445645.1 Geminicoccaceae bacterium
GGGGGCCGGCCCCCGCCCGCACCCCGTCCACCCCTGACCGGCGGGCAGGCCGTCCCATCCACGGACACGGGGCTCTCGATCCCCGTGCGCGACGACCATGCAAAGGCAGGCTCCATGACCGTCAGTGACACTCTAGCCATCTTCGATCCGACAGGCCACGTGCGAACGCGGCGTCGGGCTGCGGGATGAGGGCCCGCGACGGCACTACCGAGGCCGCCAGGATGCGGCACCTCTTCGCCGAGGCCCTGGCGCTCGACCGCTCCCTGACGCCGGCGGCCCGCTGCGTCGGCCACCTCATCCTCCACCGCTACATCAACGGGCGGACGGGCACGGCTTGGCCGAGCATCGGCCGCCTTGCGAAGGATACGAACTATTCCGATCGCACGGTGAAGCGGGCGATCGCGAAGCTGACGGAGCCTGGCGGCTGGTTCATCCTGACGCCCCAATGTGGCCGCAGCCGGTCCAACGTCTACCGCCCCCATTGGACGAAGCTCGGCGCCCAAGCGGAGGCGGTGGCGGCGCGCTACTTTCACGAGGCGGAAAAGGTGACATTTCCGTCCCGAAAAGGTGACATTCTCGTCCCAAAAAAGGTGACAGAATCGTCACCCGACTCCTTAGAAGAATCAAAAAAAGACTCCGCGCGGCGGCGGTGGCGGCGGCAACGCCCACCCGTCGAGGCGACGCAGCGCCTCGACGGCCCGCTCGGCGAACTGCTTGAGAAACTGCGTCCGAGGACGGAAGCCAAGGCGTCGTGCACGAAGCGGGAAGAGCATCCTTCAGAGGAGGGTTAAGGAGGCTACACCAAGCCGAACTGCCTCTGATCGCTTGCCTTCTTCCTTCCGCTCGTCGAACTATCGAAGGCGCCCTTTGACCGCAGCACGCTCGCCGTCAGCAGTCTGCCCTCGCAGACGCGCTTCAGAAGCTCGGCCTGCCGGGGCTCCAGAGCGACCAACCGGCCGAGCACGTGAAGGACGTTCAGAAGCTCGGTCGTGTAGTCGGCGAGCCAGCCCTCGGGCTGGATCCTGTCGAGCGGCGACGGCGGGCGCCGATCGCCGATGATCGGCCGGGAGCGGTCCCTGCGGCGGTAGCTGAACCATTGCGCCAGCACCTGCTTGCCCGAAACCTCGTACTCCCACACCGCTTTGGAAACGTTCTCGACGTAGCCTTCGCCGACGATCAGCCGGTGCCTCGCCGGGTCGTGGTCGATCGTGTTCGGCATACGATCCGGCGCGGACGGGATCGCGCCGTCTCTCGGAACAGCAGGCCCGGTCCCGGCGGAGAGGCGCGGGGGACCGGCCGGACGACCGGCTGCGGGATCGCAAAAGCGCTCGCCGAAGCAGTGCAGCCAGATCACCTCCCGGCCCACCGCCGCGACTTCCTCGAACAGGCCGGCGTCGGCCGTGACCGGCAGGCGCAGGCCGGGCTGCACCAGATCGGCGGCGAAGGTTTCGACGTAGGCCGGATGCGCCGCGATCCCGGCGACGTAGGCCATGACGTCCTCGGCCCGCGCGGCCTTGCCGTAGACCTTGGACAGCGCGTCGAGCAGCGCCGGCCTCACGTTCGGCGCGGCGGCGCCCCGGTCGGCCCAGAGGGGGAACGCCCGTCCACCAAAAGAGCCTTTGTAGTGATGCAGATCGGGTATAAAACCCGTGAAAGTTACGGCTGGCCCCATTGTTGGTGCATGTTGTTGAAGCGCAGTCAGGTAGACTTGTGCATTTGAATGATTTTCCCAAAGCCCCGGGTTTGGCTGATTCAAAACCCTGGCATCGGGGATAATCCATTGTTTATCGAAGGAACGAAAGCCGTAGCGCATCGGCCTAACAACAGCGCCTTCGTCATTGGCGACGGCGGACGAACGGAATTCGTGTCCGTAGAGGCCCTGCTTCGGCATTTTGTTGAGGTGCTTGTCGCCCGGTTTTCCACCCCGCAAATGGGGATGGAACAGCGTCTCCTTGACGCTTGGGTCGCGTTCCGCGCGCAGACGGTTCCAGCGCGCTTCGAGCGAGGCGGGGTCGGGGGCGATCACCCAGGTGCGGCCGGGCATGACGCCCGAGCCGTTGTAGGTGAACAGGTCTTCGAGCGCGGCGAAGTCGCTCCAGGCGCCGGTTTTGGCCGGGAAGAAGGAGGCGCGTTCCTCGTCCGGGCACGCCGACCAGCCGCCGCCGTCGAGCGTGATCGCCGCCAGCGCCTTGAACTTCTCGCCCCTGGGGCCGGCGGGAAGGGCGCGGTAGCGGACGCGGGCCGGCCCGTCCGTACCGGCGTCCGAGCGCCGCAGGACCATGACGATGCAGACCGGCTGCTGCACCCCCTCGAAGATCCGGGTCGGCACCGGCGGCTGGTGCCCCTCCGGCGAGCAGTCGATCACCCAGACCTCGTCGGCGTCGCGGCGCAGGTCGGCGCGCATCTTCTGAAAGCCGGGGCCGTTGAGGAAGCCCGCGACGGTGATGAAGCAGACGATGCCCTTGCGCTCTTGCCCGGCGCCGTCGCCGAAGACCTTCCAGGCCGCCCAGCGCCAGAAGTAGACGTAGAGGTTGCGCAGGTGCTTCGCGTGCGTCCCGACCTTCCACGCCTTCGGCGGCATCCAGTCCGAGAGCGGCGCCGGCGCCTTCGCGTTCGGGCTGCCCGCCTCGATCCAGCCGCCGAGGCCCTTCGCCTTCTCCTTGTAGGGCGGGTTGCCGATCACGACCGTGATCGACTCCTCCCGCTTGATCCGGTTCGCCTCCCGCCGCGAGGTTCCCAGAGGCTCCAGGAAACCCGCGATCCATCCCTCTTCCTCCACGAAAGGGTTGCCGAGGGTGTCGGTCACGTAGAGCCGCAGCGGCGCCGCCGGAACGGTCTCGGCCCCGCCGGTCAGTTCGGCAATCTCGGCGAGAAGACGAAGTTGCGCCACGGCGAAGGGGCCGAACTGGATCTCGAAGCCGATCAGCCGGGACATCGCTGCCCGGACCGCGCCGGCGACGGCGCCCTCTCCCTGATCGGCCTCGGCGCCCTCTGCGATCCGCCGCAGCAGGCCGAGGAGGAAGGTTCCCGTCCCCGTCGCGGGATCGGCGACCGTCACCTCGGACGACGCAAGCCCTTGCGGCAAGGCGAAGCGCCCGGGCGCGCGCAGGGCCTCGTCCACCAAGCGGACCATCGTTTGCACCACTTCGGGCGGGGTGTAGTAGGAACCCGTCTTCTTGCGCAGCGTGTTGTCATAGACGCCGAGGAAATTCTCGTAGAAATACAGCCAAGCCTCGGGCTCGCCCTTGCTTATCGTCGGCCAATCGACCGCTTCGAGAACCCGCGTCAGCGTCATGAGCGAGGTTTGCAGCGTCGCTTGGTTGTCGGCGTCGTCCGTCAATAGGCGCAGGGCCGCGCCGATGAGCGAGTTGCTTCGCCGCAGTTCCTGCGCCGCGCGGTCCAGCCCGCCGTCAAGGGAAATGCCCCGCGCCCGCGCCATCAGCAGGCCGAAGGTGACGGCTTGGGCGTAGCCGTCGGCGAAGGCTTCGTTCGTTGCGTTGGGGAACAGGAGCTTGCGCCACCCGGCCGCGAGGTTGGTCAGGGCCGGCGTGCCGAGGGTCAGTTGCTCGGCCACTTCGTCCCGGAGCAGCCTGCAGAGCCGGGCGCAAACGTCGGCGAGTTGCCTTGCCGTGCGAGGCGGCGTCGGCTTCCATTGAAGAAAGTCGCCGAACAGGGCAAGCAGCGACGAAGGCGCTTTCAGCTTTCGCCCCGCCGTCTCTATACCGCCTTCCAGATGCACGATCGCGCCTTCGAGGGCACCGTTGCGCCAAAGGCTGAAGGCGTTGCCGTCCGTGTAGATCAGGTTGGGAAGGCTGCGCAGCTTCTCCCACTGTTCCTTGTCGTGCCGGTCCTGAAAGCGCCTCGGATCGGCGCCTTTTCCTGGAGCCTTGACCTCCACGAACCCGACCAACGCATTGCGCACCGTCAAGGCATAGTCAGGCCGGGTTTTCAGGGTCGATAAAGAAGATTCGCCCACGAGAACAACCTGACCGCGCGGCAGGCCTATCAATTCAGCCAATTTTTCAATGAGTGTTTCTAAAGGTGCCCGCAATTGATCTTCAGGCGCACCTATAGCAGCAGGATTGGAAATTTTTGCTTTAACGGCATTGCCGTAATCAGAAACAGTATCCTCTAACGACATTGTAAAACCTTATGTTTCATTGAAAGCAGAATTTGAGATAACGGATATGCTCAATGAGCGAACCCTGCAATGGCTACTCTCCTTGACGTTGAACCACGCCGATTTATCGCAGACCCGCCCAACAAGGCAATAGCAAGACATATTGCCTCGAATCAGTCTTTTTGATGCTTCCTATATGCTTCCTGCGGCTATTGCGTCGGTGTCTGGCATCCGAATCAAAAAGCCCGCAACCTGTTGTGGCTGCGGGCTTTTGTCGTGGTTGCGGGGGCAGGATTTGAAC
>JAGRGG010000062.1 GCA_020445645.1 Geminicoccaceae bacterium
CCGCGCAGCGGACGCGAAGCGTAACAGAAAGGATTTGCCCAATGGCCGACTTCGTCGAACGTTTCTCCCTCACCGGCAAGCGCGCCTTCGTCACCGGCGCGTCCAAGGGCATCGGCCTTGAGGTCTGCAAGGTGCTCGCCGACGCCGGGGCCGACATCGTCGCCTGCGCCCGGAACCCGGAGGGTCTCGCCGGGGCCAGGGCCGCGGTCGAGGCGAAGGGGCGGGAATGCCTCGTCGTCGAGGCCGAGATGGCCGACGCGGCGTCGATCCGGGCCGCCGCGAGGACGGCGCTGGACCGTTTCGGCACGATCGACATCCTGGTCAACAACGCCGGCGTCGCCCTCATCGCCGACCTCCTGGAGGCCACCGTCGAGGACTGGGACGCGACGATGGCGATCAACCTGCGGGCACCCTTCGTCCTCGCCCAGGCGCTGGCGCCCGCGATGATCGCCCAGAAGAGCGGCAAGATCATCAACCTCTCGTCCCAGGCCGGCGTCATCGCCCTTCCCGGCCACGGCGCCTACTGCGCCTCCAAGGGCGGGCTCAACATGCTCACCAAGATGATGACCTGCGAGTGGAGCCCCCACAACATCCAGGTCAACGCCGTCTGCCCCACCGTCATCCTCACCGACATGGGCAACCTGGTCTGGGCGCCCGAGGAGGTCGGCGGCCCCATGCGCGCCCGCATCCCGCTGGGCCGCTTCGGCCAGCCGATCGAGGTCGCAGACCTCATCCTCTTCCTCGCCTCCCCCGCCTCCGACCTCATCACCGGCGAGACGGTGCTGATCGACGGGGGGTACACGGCGCTGTAAGGCTGAGGATTACGCTTCGCGCCGGCGGACGCCAAGCGTGTTCAAATCTTTCTCACGTCCGCGATCACGAACCCGCTCCTCGGCAGCGCCGGCGCGCGCGAGCGGTCGATGGTCAGGTCCTGGGGCGGCACGGCGTAGGCGATCTCCCGCGTCAGCAGGCGGACGGCCGCCTTGGTGAGCGCGATGGCGATCCACTCGCCGGGGCAGCGGTGGCCCTCGAAGGGGCCGCCGCCCTGCGGGATGAGGTCGTAGGCGGTCGGCTCGCGCCCCGCGTGGCGCAGGGGGTCGAAGTCGTCCGGGCCGGGCCAGAGCTTGGGATCGTTGTCGGTGCCGTAGATGTCGAGCAGCATCCAGGCCCCTTCCTCGAAGCAGTGCCCCTCCCAGTCGAACGCCCGCCGCGCCCGGCCGGCGACGAGCGGGAAGAACGGCGCCGTGCGGCGCACCTCCCGGACGAAGCCTTCGAGGTAATCCTCGTCCCCCGCCGCGAGCCGTTCGCGGCATTCGGGGTGCCGTTCCAGCGCCAGCGCCGCGAAGACGACGAAGTGGGCGACGGCGACGGTGGGGCGGAGCACGTTCAGAAGCTCGACGGCGGCGACGGCCGGGTCGAGGGGCCTGCCGTCCAGGTCGCGGTGCCGCGCAATCCGCGCGAGCGCCCCGTCCCCCGCCTCCGGGCCCCCCGCCCGCGCCCGCTCGACGAGGCCGCGCGCCCAGCGTTCCGTCCCGTGCCGCAAGAGCCGCGCCCCCCAGTTGCGGGGGCCGATCGCCCCGGCGGCGTCGACCATCGCGCCCAGCTCGCGCGCGCGCCGCGCCGCGTCGACCTCGCCCGCCGGGATGCCGGCCCAGGCGCAGACGGCCCCGCAGAGGATCTCCCGCGCCGCGTCGTGCAGGACGACCCGCCCCGCCCCTTCCCGGTCCGGCAGCCGCGCGCGCCACCCCTCCACCATCAGGTCCGCGAGCCGCGCGATCCCGTCCTCCGTCATCATCTCCATGAACAGGGCCTTGCGGCGGGCGTGCGCCGCGTCGTCCAGGCCCTGCACGCTGCCCTCGTCCTGGAGCAGGTGCAGCACGCTCTTCGGCATGGCGCCCTTGCGGGTGAACCGCCCCTCCCCGTAGAACATCCTGGCCGCCCGCTCGCCCCGACCGCAGACGACCGGGCGCAGCATGATCCGGGTGCGAAAGGCGTCGCCGCCCAGCCCCTCGCAGCGCCGGGCGATGTAGCCGTAGGGGTCGGAGAGAAGGGCGAGGCTCGCGTCGAAGGCCGGGTCGCGCGGCAGGCTTGGCATGAAGCTGCTCCGTCGTTGGAAACACCCGCGAGGGAAGGGACCGGCCGGCCCCCGGTTCCCTCCGCGGGCCGGGGCGCCGCCCGAGCGCCCGCCCCGGCCTTGCCCGGGGCCGGCGCCAAGCTAGCTGTCCCTCATGAACCCGACGCCAGGGAAAGCCCGGCCATGCGGCGCCTCGCCTTCACCGTCCTCGCCCTGATCGTTTTCTCAAGCGTCCATCCCGCCCGCGCCGCCGACGCGCCCGCGATCCGCGCCGTGATCGAGGCCCAGCTCAAGGCGTTCCGATCCGACGACGGCGCCGCCGCCTTCGCCAAAGCCTCCCCCGGCATCCAGGCCATGTTCGGCACCCCCGAGAACTTCATGGCGATGGTTCGCCAGGGCTACCCCCAGGTCTACCGCCCCCGCGCCGTCGAGTTCGCCGACATCGTGACCGAGCGGGGCCGCCCCGTCCAACGGGTCAGGATCGTCGGCCCCGACGGCAAGGTCGTCATGGCCCACTACCCCATGCAGCGACAGCCCGACGGCAGCTGGCGCATCGACGGCTGCTACCTGGAGGAACTGCCGGAGGTGGCGGTGTAGGGCGGGCTCGGGCCGACGGCCGAAGCACCTTAAACCTCGCCTCGTGCCCCGTTTAAAAGCGCGGCTTTTAAACGGGGCACGAGGGTGGCGGTTGAGCGTTGAAAGGAAGGCCGTCGGTGAAGCGAGTGCTTCCATGCCGGACGAGCGACGAGTTCCACGTCTTCTTCGAAAGGGAATTTTCAATGGTCAGTGAAACCGATCGTCATCCGCGCCACCACGTCCGCAAGATGCAGACCCATTTGCAGGAACTCATGAACCACCTGCGCGAAGATATCGACAAGGTGGATGAACCTCAGCTCAAAGCGATGTTCGAGACGGCAGCCGAGGTGCTGGGCGGCCTCAAAAAGACGTTCGGCGATTACGAGCAGAAGAACGAAAGCGCGTGGCGCTGATGGCTTTTTCAGGACGAAGGCAAGGGTGAATCTTTATGCGAAGAACGATGCTTCTCGTGACAACTCTGGCAAGTATCTCCGCCGCGCCCGCGAACGCGCAGGATTGGCAGGACATCCGCGACGAACTCGGCAAGCGGGGGACCGAGGACTCGGGCGTACTGCGGATCGACTTCCCGCGCTCCGATCTCGACGTCAGCATCAAGGGTGTTCCTGTATCCGCCGAACTTGCCCTCACCACGTGGTACGGCTTCTGGCCCATGCCGGACGGCACCATGATGGTGATGGGCGACACCGTCGTTCGGGAGGACGAGTTGGCGGGCGTCCTCGAAGAGGTCGAGAAGCAAGGGCTCGGGATCACGGCCGTTCATAATCATCTTGCCCAGGAGACGCCGGGTGTTCTCTACGCGCACATCTCGGGACAAGGGGAGGGCGCCGAACTTGCGCGCAAGATCAAGGCCGTGCTCTCCCGCACGGATGCGCCCATGACCGGGCCGGCGGGCGAGGAGGAAGCCCCTTCCGTCGACTGGTCGTCCGTGACCGCCGTTCTCGGCAAACCGGCCGAAACGGAAGGCGATCTCATCGAGTACGCCTTCCCCCGTGCCGAACGACTTTCGATGGACGGGCGGGAGATGCCATCGACCGAAGGGTTGGAGACTGCGCCGGAAGTCAAACTCCAGATGTTGGAGGATGGGCGTGCCGTCACTTACGGTGAAATGGTGCTGACGGCCGACGAGGTCGATTCCGTATTCGAGGCGCTGACCGGGCACGGCATGACCGTGAACGCCGTCCACAACCATATGCTCTTCGAGGAACCGCGCTTGTTCTACATGCACTGGTGGGGCGTTGGAGCACCGCAGGACCTCGCGGCCGGCCTTCGCGCGGCCCTCGACGACATGAACGTGAGGCAAGGTTCGTCGGATTGAGGCGCGTTTCGGTACGAGGTTCGGGCGTAGCACGGACTGCCGCCACGACGCGCACGATCCCACGGAAGCAGCGTCCGCCCGACACTCGGCTGCCACTCCCACCCCTGGAGCGGCGGGGACACCCATGCTATCCTGCCCGGATACCCTCTCTCGGCGTCGACGCCGAAGGACGCGGCCCATGCGGAACGCCGTTTTGCCGAACGAACCCGAGAGGCCAATATTCAGCAAGCATTGCAGCAACTTAGCCCCTTCGGGTTTCCCGTCAGGACGCCGCTACCCCGCCAGCGCCCCCAGGCGCCGCCCGCGCCGCTCAAGCTCCCCCCGCCCGGCCAGCGCCACGATCCTGTCCGCGATCCGCTCGGCCATCGCCACGATGGTGAGGGACGGGTTGACGCCGCCCGCCGTGGGGAACAGGGAGCCGTCGCAGATCCATAAATTGTCGATGTCCCAGGTGCGGCCGTCGGCGTCGGTCACGCTGTCGTCGGGCTTGAAGCCCATCGGGCAGCCGCCCATCAGGTGCGCCGTGCTCTCGGTCTCGAACAGGTCGCCCGCCCCCGCCGCCTTGAGCATCCGGCGCATGAAGCGCAGGCTGTGCTCGTAAAGGCGCCTGTCGTTGTCGCAGTAGCCGAACGTGACCCTGGCGACGGGGAGCCCGAAGCGGTCCCGCTCCTCGGCGAGGGTGACGCCGTTCTTTTCCTGCGGCATGGTCTCGCCGACGATCTTGAGCCCCGCCATGCGGTTGTAGTTCGCCATGCGCCGCCTGAGTTCCATGCCCCAGACGCCGGTGTTGCTGACGAAGCTCTGCGCGTAGTCGACGGGGAGCGGCCCCTGGCTCATGAAGGCGTAGCCGCCGTGGAAGTCCTTTTGGTCCTCGTAGTTCCAGTGTTCGCAGACCGCCATCGAGGGCGGCCCCTTGTACCAGCGGATCTCCTCGTCCATCTCGCCCCAGACGGCGTGGTTCGAGTGGACCATCAGGTGGGTGCCGACCGTGCCCGACGAGTTGGCGAGCCCGTCCGGGAAGCGGGCCGTGGCCGAGTTGAGGAGGAGGCGGGGGGTCTCGATCGAGTACCCGGCCGCGACGACGTTCCTCGCCCGCTGCCGCCGCCAGCGCCCGTCCCGGTAGTAGACGACGCCCGTGGCGCGGCCCGCGTCGTCGGTCTCGATTTGCCCGACCATCGCCAAGTCGCGGACCTCGGCCCCGGCCTTGAGGGCGCGGGGGATGTAGGTGACGAGGACGCTCTGCTTCGCGTTGGTCGAGCAGCCGGACTTGCAGAAGCCCCGGTAGACGCAGGGGTGGGCGAGGCCGCGCGGCGCCGAGATCGTGGCGAGTGGGGTCGGCGCCCAGGCGACGCCCATCGCCCGGGCGCCCCGCACCAGCACCTGCCCGGCCGCGTTGACCTCGTGCGCCCGGTAGGGGTAGCGGCCACGCGGGGGACCCCAGGGGTAGGAGATCGGCCCCGAGATCGCCATCGCCGCCTCGGCCTTCGCGTAGTAGCCCCACATCTCGCGCCAGCCCACCGGCCAGTCGCGGCCGTAGCCGAGCTTCGTCCTCGCCTTGAACCATTCGGGGCGAAAGCGCAGCGTCACCATCTGGAAGTGGACCGTGCTGCCGCCGACGGACTGGCCCGAATTGTTGGAGCCGAGCGAGATCGGGTGCTCGCCGCCCGAGACCCGCTCGTCGCGCCAGTAGAGCTTGCTCTGCTCGCGCTCGTCGGAGGCGAAATCCTCCAGGGGCCGGTAGAACGCGCCGACGTCGAAGGCGACGACCGAGAAGCCGGCTTCCGCGAGGCGGGCCGCCAGCGTGCCGCCGCCCGCCCCCGTGCCGACGATGGCGAAGTCCACTTCTTCCTCGTCGTCGAAGCAGCGCATCGGCACCCAGCCGCCCCTGCGGAACACGTCGGGCGCCCGGCCATGGACGGCGCGGGGGGTGTCCTCGGCGCTCATGCCTCGTCCTCCCTCTCCAAGGGGGCTTCCCAGGGGTCGCGGCGGTCGGCGACGAGGCGCACGTAACCGCGCGGGCTGGCCGGCCCCCCGAACCCGATCTCGCTCCAGGCGGCGGGGTGGGCGTAGTAGATCCCGGCGGCCTCGCGGAGCAGGCTTTTCTCGAAGAACGTCTTCTGGTCCATGTCCCCCCAGGCCCCGCCCTCGGCCTCGCGCTTCTGCACGGCGCGGAGGACGAGGTCCCGCCACTCGGGCCCCAGGTCGACGAAGGGACGCCCGTAGCGGGCCTGCGCCGCCTCGTCGATGCCCTTGAGGAAGCGGCGCCACGCGTCCTCCATGCGCGGCATCGACTCCTCGCGCCAGCCGTCGCTCTGGTGGCGGTGCAGCTTGTCGTCGATGAAGGGCGCGATCGGCACGGGCTCCAACCGATCCGGTTGCGGGATCAGCCGGTCGCAGACGGCGTGCAACGTCGCCCACTCGTGCGGATCGAAGAAGCGCCGCTCCGGCACCCTGGTCAGCCGCTCGGCGACGACGCGCCGCGTCGGGTCGTTCCAGGACGGCGTATCCCACTTCGCCAGCACGTCGTAGCCGGGGTAGGGGGGCTGAAAGCGGCTCATCGCTCGGACTCCATGAGGTCGAGGGCGCCAAGGCCGGCGAGCGCCACGCCGGTGAAGCTCGGCGGCGCCGGCAAGGGGGGGCCTTGCAGGAGCATCTGGCTCCAGTTGGCCCAGCCGCCCATGTTGCGGTGGATGCCGTAGGCGTGGAACCCGGCGCCGGCGAGGCCCATCGCCGTGGTCGCCTGGAGCAGGCGGCGCGCGGCGGCGATCGTCGCCGGGGTGGGGCGGAGGACGGTCAGCGCCAAGGCCAGCGCCGCCGTCGGCGGCAGCGTCACCGGCACGTACATCCAGGGGTCCTGGAAGGCGCCCCGGAAGTGGAGCAGCGCCACCTCGGCCGTCGTGCCGAGAAGGCCGAGCGCCGTGCCCAGGGCGACGAGGGGGGCGGCCGGCGCCCCCGCGATCGAGGCGGGCTCCCCCTCCCTCGCCTCGACGCGGAGCTGGGCGGCGGCGAGCCCCGCCATCCCCGCCAGGACCAGCGCCGCGGGCGCGCCGAGGGGGGCGCCGTAGAACAGGCTGTTCCAGGTGAGCCCGCTCTCGCGCCGGGCGACGACGTTGTAGACGTGAAACCCCGTGCCGACCGCCCCCGTCAGCGCCGCGGCCCCGTGGGCGGTGCGCCGCCCGGATCCCGGGCCGCCGCGCGCGAGCGACAGGGCCGCCGCCGCCGGGGCCGCGTACATGAACGGGTCGTGGAAGCGGCCCCGGTAGTGCTCCATCGCGCTGTCGGCGAGCACGCTCAAGGACAGCATGGTGCCCGCCTCGTCGAGCCGCCGGGCAAGGTGGCGCTCCATCGCCGCCCCGTGGGCGGTGCGGGCGGCGGGGGCCATCCCTTCACGGGCGCGGCGCGGCGGGCGGCGCGCCATCCACAGCGCCCCGAGCGCCAGCCCCGCCGCCGCCGCGGCCCCGCCCCACAAGGCGGGCGACAGAAGGCTGCGGCGCGAGGGCTCGGGCACCGCCGGTCGCGTCGTCAACCGTGTCGCCAACCGTGATGGAAGATCGTCCAGCCTGCGCGGCAACGGCATCGTTCACCCCATCTTGAACACCGTTCGACTTAAAAGCCTGACGAAACGATAGGCTGCATGGCCGCGCAAAAAAGTGGCGGACGCTCGGGCGCCGCCGCGAAGCGCAGGCCCTGGACAACCCGTCGCCGCTGCGGTTCGGATCGCGGCGCCGTCGCCGTCGTCAAACGGGTCGGGGCAACCCGGCGGATGAGGGGCGATCGGGTTATGATCCTCGGGTTGAAGGGTAAGGTCGTGGTCGTCACCGGCGGCTCGGCCGGCATCGGCCCCGCGGCCGCGGAAGGGCTCGCCAGGGAAGGGGCGAACCTCCTCCTCGCGGCGCGGAACGAGGCGCGCGTCGACGGGGAAGCGGGCCGCGACGTTCGGCGTCGGGGCCCTGGGCGTCGCCGCCGACGGCGGCACGCGACGCGGTGGTCGAGGCGGCGGAACGCGCCTTCGGCGCCGACATCCTCGTCGACAACGCCGGAACCGGCTCCACCGAGACCGTCATGGAGGCCCCCAACGGAAGTGGCAGGCCTGTTGGGACCTGCACGGCATGGCGGCGGTGCGGCTGGCCCCCAGCATCGTCCCGCAGATGCGGCGGCGGGGTTCATGCTCCACGACGCCTTGATCCGCGCCGTCCAGCCGCTCTGGTACGAGGCGATCTACGACGTCGAGGGCGGCGCTGATGATGTTCTCGAAAATCCTGGCGGGTGAGGTCGTCGAGGACGACGACTGCGTCAACCCCGGCCTTGTCCTCACCTCGGCCTGGATCAAGACGGCCAAGCAGCCCACCGCCGTCGGCGGGGGCGACTGGCAGGGCCACCCTCAAGGCGTGGCGGACGGGCGAGCGCCGATCAAACGCCTCGGTACACCTGAAGATTTCGCCCATTTCTTCGACTTTCCCTGCGTCGACAAGGCGACCCACCGATCGACCCCACCTGTTTCGTCGACGGCGGAATGCTCAAGGCCGTCCAAAACCGAAACCTTTGCGCGGCCGGTCTTCGAGATCTGCGCCGACCGGACGACGCGCTGGACGAGGAAGGCGAGGGGAGCGGCGCGGCAGGGTCCCCCTCGAGCCGATCCCGCCTTCGGTCTTCCTTCCGCTCACGCCCGCACGGCGCGTCGCCTCCGCCCGTCCCGGAGGAAGGCATCGATGACCGGTGGTCGCGCCACGCGGGCGACGACGACCACAGGCGTGCCCCGGACATGGTTCGGAGCCTGACCATCCTCATGCCAGAACCGCCCGACAGCCCTCGGCGGCCTTGAGGGTGCAGGCCCCGAATGAGTCCGGGGCAGGGCATCCGGGCTCTTCGGTCCTGGTACGAGACCCGCGTTTCCCTTCGCCTTGAACCGCTCCAGAACGGTTCCTGGGGGAGGTTGAACGCCCTTTTCGCGTGCCTCGGGCTTGAGTCTGGCCCTACAGGCTCGAACCGCCAGCCCTTCATCGGGCGGTTCTACCGCATGAAAGGAAGACTCCCGATCAGGTCCGGGAGCACGGGGGAACGTTCCACCTGGGTGGCATGAGCCCTGGAGCGTTTTCCAGCGAGGCCGGTCTGGGCCTCCGGCCGGAGGATGCCCTGGGACGACGAGCCCTAGAACGTCCCCAGGACGCCGGAGATCCTGGCCTTCAGGGTCTCGGCGTTGAACGGCTTGACGATGCAGTTGTCGACCCCTGCCGCCTTCGCGGCGGCGACGTTCTGGGTCCCGCTTTCGGCCGTCACCATGATGAAGGGCGTGTCCTTGAGGGCGGCGTCGGAACGGACCGCGCGCAGAAGATCGAGCCCGGTCATCGGCTGCATGTTCCAGTCGGAGATGACGAGGCCGTACTTCTTCTCGCGCATCCGGGCAATGGCCATGCCGCCGTCGATCGCCTCGTCGATGTCGCTGAAGTCGAGCTGCTTCAGAAGGTTGCGGATGATGCGCAGCATCGTCTTGTAGTCGTCGACGATCAGGATCGGCAGGTTCTTGTCAACGGGCATCCCAACGGCTCCTCGGGAACGAACGTTCATTGGTGGCCCGTCCGCGAAGGCTTGGGGCCAAGGCGCGGCAGGCAGGGCAACCATAAGGCAACGTCCCTTAAGCCTTGGTTAAGGCGGCGCGGCCGCTTGGGTTCGCGCCTCGAACGGGTCGAAGTTCAACCTTGGATCGTGGGGGCCGATGTGACACAAGAAACGGCGCGCGGACGTGGCGAAATCGGTAAACGCATGAGACTTAAAATCTCCCGCCCGCAAGGGCTTACGGGTTCGAGTCCCGTCGTCCGCACCAGCACTTGCGGACGCGAGGCGCCTCCTAGCCCCCCCGGCTGATCGCCGCGATCGGCTTCGCGTAGGCGGGTGCCATGTCCCAGGGGAAGAGGATCCAGGTGTCCTGGCTCACTTCCGTGATGAACGTGTCCACGATCGGCCGCCCGGCGGGCTTCGCGTAGACGGTGGCGAAATGGGCCTTGGGGAGAAGGTCGCGGACGATCCGCCCCGTCTGGCCCGTGTCGACGAGATCGTCGACGATGAGCCAGCCGGCACCGTCGCCCTCGATTCGTTTCAGGATCTCGGGCTTGCGCCGGTTCTGGTCGTCGTAAGATGCGATGCAGATCGTGTCGATGATCCGCACGTCCAGTTCGCGCGAGACGATGTGCGCGGGAACCAGGCCGCCCCGCGTGATGGCGACGATCCCCTTCCAGGGTCCCTTCTCGGCGAGGCGCCAGGACAGCGCCTTGGCGTCGCGGTGGAGTTCGTCCCAGGAGACGGGAAAGTAACGGCGCTCCGGCGTGTCGCTCACGGCTGTCGGTCCTCTGCGGATCTCGGTGGGCGGGGAGGGAAGAGGGTTCCGTCTGCGGTTGTCAAGACGACGCTTCGCGTCCGCTGGCGCGGGGCCTTTTTTTCTCTTTTTTCGTCAGTTGACCGTGCGTGGCTCAGGCATCCGAGCCACGCACGGTCAACTGACGAA
>JAGRGG010000063.1 GCA_020445645.1 Geminicoccaceae bacterium
GACCCAGCCTCATGGAGCAGGCCCAGGCCAGCTCGGGAAGAACCTTCTCAAACACGCTCTGATCGTGCATCGGCTTGGAAACGGGACGCTTCGCGTGTGCCGACGCACAGCCTTTCATCCTTTGACGTTGCAGGAGGCTGGTTCTGCCCTCCAGACCAAGCTCCGGCAGCAGGCCATCCAAAACGAGAGAATCAAACCCCGCGCGGCGTGTCCTCGACGCCCGACCCAAGGCGGCGGGACCCTGAAGGCAACGGAAATTTAAGGGTTGGCTGCCATTCTTCCCCGTGCCCGACGGGGGCAACGGTGGCCGACGAGGATGGAACGGATGGCGGCGATACGGCGAAGACTCCTGCTTCAGGCGGCGTGGTCGGGCCTGTTGGCCGGACTCGCCGTGCCCTTCGGCAGCCGCCCCGCCGGCGCCGAGGCCCTCTTGACCGGGGTCTTCAGCCGGCCCGCCAGCGCCCGTGCCGTCGGCAAGCGGGTCCTGGCCGCCTACCCGGCCTTCGCCGATCCGAGGAACCTCGTCGACGGCCTCGTCGGGCGGCATCCGGGCCTGGAGGGCCTGCTCGGGACCGGGGACGAGGCAGGGCTCGGCCAAGCGCTCGGGCAGGCCGTGCGCGAGGACTTCGCCCGGGGTGACACCGTCCTCGTCGACGGCTGGCTCCTCAGCCGCACCGAGGCGGCGCTCTGCGCGCTCGCCTGCACCGTCTGACGCGGGGGGAAGGCATCCATGCTGATCGACGCCCGCTCCCTCTCCGAAGGCGCCCTCATCGAGGCCGACATCGCCATCATCGGCGCCGGCGCCGTCGGGATCGCGATGGCCCGGAGCCTGCGCGGCCAGGGGCTGAAGGTGGCCGTGGTCGAGAGCGGCGGCTTCGAGTACGACGACGCGACGCAGGCCCTCTACGCCGGCGAGACGTCCGGCAACCCTACCGCCGCCCTCGACGTCGGGCGGCTGCGCTACCTCGGTGGCACGAGCAACCACTGGGCCGGGTACTGCCGTCCCTTCGAGCCGATCGACTTCGAGGCCCGCCCCTGGGTGCCCTTGAGCGGCTGGCCGCTCCGGCGCGCCGACCTCGACCCCTACTACGCCAAGGCGCACGGGGTCCTGGAGCTTCAGGCCTACGACTACCGGCCCGAGCGCTGGGCCAAGGACATGGCCCCGCTGCTTCGGGAGCCCTTCATGCAAGGCGGGCGGCTCTACGCCGCCGTGTTCCAGCAGAGCCCGCCGACCCGGCTCGGTGAGCGCTACCGGGACGACCTGGAAAAGGCGCCCGACGTCGCCGTCTACTTATGGGCCAACGTGGTCCGGATCGGCCTCGACGCCGGGGCCAAGCGGGTCGAGGGGCTCGACCTCGCCTGTCTGGAGGGTCCCCGCTTCCGGCTGCGGGCGAAGGAGTACGTGCTCGCCACCGGCGGAATCGAGAACGCCCGCCTGCTCCTCGCCTCGAACGACGTGGCGGCGGGGGGCGTCGGCAACGCGGCCGACTGGGTCGGCCGGTGCTTCATGGACCATCCAGGTTACGAGGCGGCGACGCTCGTGCTCTCGGCCCCTTCCGACCTCGCCAGGGCGCCGGCGTCGCAGATCGTCGACACCGCCGTGGCGCTCGCACCCGAGGTCCTGCGCCGCGAGAAGCTGCTCAACCCCCTCTTCCAGCTCCATCCCGCCGCACTCGGCGCCGGCGAGCCCGAAGGGTACGCCGCCTTCCGCAACCTGACGAAGGCCCTGCGGCGGGGTCAGGTGCCAGACGGATGGGCCGGGATGCTGGGCGACGTCGTCGCCGACCTCGACGGCGCCGTGTCAGGGATGTGGCAGCGGTTCATGGCCGACATCACCGCGCTCGAAGTGCGGATCCACCCCGAGGTGGCGCCGAACCGGGACAGCCGGATCACCCTTCTGGACGAGCGGGACCGGCTCGGCCTGCCCCGCGTCCACCTCCACTGGCAGCTCTCCGAGATCGACCGCCGCACGATCCGCCGCGGCCTCGAAATCCTGGGCGAGGAGGTGGGTGCTGCCGGGCTCGGCCGCCTCCAGCTCCACGACTGGGTGCAAGAGGCGAACTTCGACGTGCCGGGCGACGGCTCCTACCACCACTGCGGCACGACCCGGATGAGCGACGATCCGAAAGCGGGCGTCGTCGACCGCGACTGCCGCGTGCACGGGATGGAGAACCTCTCGATCGCCGGCAGCTCGGTCTTCCCCACCTGCGGCTACGCCAACCCCACCCTCAGCCTCGTCGCCCTCGGCCTCCGCCTCGCCGATCACCTGAAGGCGAAGCGAGCTTGACCTGACGACGCTTCGGATGCGCTGCCGCGTAGGCTTCACTTTTGGCAGGTCGAGGTCGGCGCTGGTGTGGGCACCGGGGCCAAGCACGGCTGCAGGCAGGCTTGGCCTTGCCGCTTGTCGGCGGGGCGGCTTCATCGACGGGCTGGCCGGCAGGCCCCCGCCCTGTGCCAGCCGTTGAGGGCGCCGCCTTCGACCGGTAAGCTCGCGGTGCCCTGCCGCCCTTGTCCTTCTCCATCGTCCCGGTCATGGTTCGGCCGCGCGGCCTCGGCGACACGCCCGGATGACGACGGAAACGATCATCACCTCCCGCCTTTGCCTCCGCCCTTGGCGGGGCGGAGACCTGTCGGCATTCGCAGCACTCAACGCGGACCCGCGCGTGATGGAGCACTTCCCCAGAACGCCCGGCCGCGCCGGGGGCGGCCTGCTCGCGGCCCGCATCCAGGGCCACTTCGTCCGGCGGGGCTTCGGCCTTTGGGCGGCGGAAGTGCCGGGCAGGGCCGCCTTCATCGGCTTCGTCGGCCTCGCGGTGCCGGCGTTCCGCCCCCTTCACCCCCTGCGTCGAGATCGGCTGGCGGCTGGCCTATGAGCCTTGGGGCAGAGGCTGCGCCACCGAAGCGGCATCCGCGGTCGCGTCCTGGGCGTTCGAGCCGCTCGGGCTGGACGAGATCGTCTCCTTCACCGTCCCGGCGAACGGCCGGTCGCGGCGCGTCATGGAGCGGCTCGGGATGCGGCGCCCGCCGGCGGACGACTTCGAGCATCCGGGCCTGCCCCTGGTCCACCCGTTGCGTCCGCACGTCCTCTACCGGTTGGCGCAGGCCGATCGGCCGCCGTCGCGCACGGGTGCGCCCATCGATAGGCCCTAGTATCGCGGGTCGAGGCTCATGAGGAGGTCGCGCCCCGAAGGCGGCGGCAGGGGCGCGAAGCCCTGCACGAGCGGCGCCTTCCTGGCGGAAGGAGTCGACGGTTCTTCGGGCGGCGCGGCTTTCGGTGCGGGTTCGATCGCCGCCCGGGACGGCGCCGGGGTCGCCGCGACCGGGGCCGGCGGCTCCGGCGGCGGGGCGGCCGGCTGGCGGGCGCCGTCGGCGCCGCAGGCGAGCGCCACGTAGCGGCGCTCGCTCTCGCTCAAGGCCCTGTAGTAGGCGCCGAGCGAGATGTCGCAGCTGGCAGCGAGCGTCGCCCGCGCCTGGAGATCGTTCATCGCCTTGCGCTGCTCGATGGCGATCATGCCGAGCGGCACGACGTTGTTGCAGGCGGCGAGCAAAGGGAGGAGCAGGAGGAACGGCAGGCAGGGGCGCATGGCGGGCTCCACGAAGGCGGTTATAAGAATATAATCTTATATCCGCCCCCTGCGCAAGCCCGGAGTTCTCGTCAGCCCCCGCGCAGGCGCTTGTAGCGGTTGATGAGGCCGTTGGTCGAGGCGTCGTGCCCCGTCACCTCGCCGTCGCCCTTCAGTTCCGGCAGAATCCGGCCCGCCAGCTGCTTGCCCAGTTCGACACCCCACTGGTCGAAGGAGTTGATCCGCCAGACGACCCCCTGGACGAAGATCTTGTGCTCGTAGAGGGCGATCAGCCGGCCGAGTGCGAAGGGGGTGAGCCGCTCGAACAGGATCGAGGTCGAGGGGCGGTTGCCCTCGAACACCTTGTGCGGGACCAGCTCGTCGAGCGCCTGCCCCTTCAGCCCCCCCGCCTCCAGTTCGGCCCTGGCCTCGTCCTTGGTCTTGCCGAAGGCGAGCGCCTCGGTCTGGGCGAAGTAGTTCGCCATCAGCTTCTCGTGGTGGTCGCCCACGGGCGTCTGCGGGCGGGCGGCGGCGATGAAGTCGCAGGGGATCAGCTTCGTGCCCTGGTGAATGAGCTGGTAGAAGGCGTGCTGCCCGTTGGTGCCAGGCTCCCCCCAGATGATCGGGCCGGTCTCGTAGTCCACCGCCTTGCCGTCGCGCCGCACGCCCTTGCCGTTGCTCTCCATGTCGCCCTGCTGGAAGTAGGCGGGAAAGCGCGCGAGGTGCTGGTCGTAGGGCAGGATGGCGTGGGTCTCGGCGCCCATGAAGTTGTTGTACCAGACCCCGACCAGCGCCAGGACGACGGGCAGGTTCGCCTCCAGGGGCGCCGTCTGGAAGTGCCGGTCCATCGCGTGCGCGCCGTCGAGCAGTTCGAGGAAGCGGTCCATGCCGACGTAAAGGGCGATCGGCAGCCCGATCGCCGACCAAAGCGAGTAGCGCCCGCCGACCCAGTCCCAGAAGCCGAACATGTTGTCGGTGTCGATGCCGAAAACCGCGACCGCCTTCGCGTTGGTCGAGACGGCGACGAAGTGCCTGGCGACGGCCGCCTCGTCCCCCAAAGCGTCCAGGAGCCAAGCGCGCGCCGAGGCGGCGTTGGTCATCGTCTCCTGGGTCGTGAACGTCTTGGAGGCGACGACGAAGAGCGTCGTCTCCGGCCTCAGCCGTTTGAGCGTGTGGGCGAGGTGCGCCCCGTCGACGTTGGAGACGAAGTGCGCCCTGAGGTCCGCCCGTGCATAGGGTTCGAGCGCCGTGCAGACCATGAGGGGGCCGAGGTCCGAGCCGCCGATGCCGATGTTGACGACGTCGGTGATCTTTTCCCCCGTGTGCCCCCGCCACGTCCCGTCGCGCACGGATGCGGCGAAGCGGCCGACCCGCTCCAGGACCGCGTTCACCTCGGGCATCACGTCCCGGCCGTCGACCTCGATCGGCGCGTTCGAGCGGTTGCGGAGCGCCACGTGGAGGACGGCGCGCCCTTCGGTCGCGTTGATCCGCTCGCCCCGGAACATCCGCTCGCGCCAGCGCTCCAGGTCGGCGTCGCGGGCGAGGTTGACGAGCAATGCCATCACCCCCTCGTCGATCAGGTCCTTCGACACGTCGAGGAGAAGGTCCTCGTGCCGGAGGGAGAACCGCTCGAAGCGCCCCGGATCGTCCGCGAACATCTCGCGCAAGGAGCGCTTCTTCATCGCCGCCGCCTGCCCCCGTAACGCCTGCCACGTCGGGCTCTGCACGAGTTCGCTCATCGATTCCTTCCCCCCGCCCCGGCCCCTGCCCGGACTTTCCCCGTTTTTGCCGGTCGAAGGCCCGAGGGGCAAGCGAAGCGTGGCGGGCGGACGCTAGCCCCCCTCCCCCGCCCTTCCCTCGGCCCCGGCGGCGACGCCCGTGGAACGCCGCCGCCGCGCCCCTAATTGTCCCGTCGAACCCTGGAGGCCCCGACCATGCCCGAGACCAACCGCCGTTGGCTCCTGAACGCCCGGCCCGAGGGCCGCCCCGGCCCCGACGCCTTTCGCCTCGACGAGGCGCCAGCCCCCGCCCCCGCCGAGGGCGAAGTCCTCTGCCGTACCCTCTGGCTCTCCCTCGACCCCTACATGCGGGGGCGGATGAACGCGGGGAAGAGCTACGCCAAGGGCGTCGCGCCCGGCGAGGTGATGACGGCGGAAGTCGTGGCCGAGGTCGTCGAGAGCCGGGCGCCCGGCTTCGCCCCCGGCGACGTGGTCCGCGCGCCCGGCGGCTGGCAGACCCGCTTCGCCCTGAAGGCCGAGGCGCTCGCCCCCTTGCGCGACTGGCCGCTCCCCGTCCAGACGGCGCTCGGCGTGCTGGGGATGCCGGGGCTCACCGCCTACGCCGCGCTCGACGCCATCGCCCGCCCGGCCGAAGGCGAGACCGTCGTCGTCCCGGCGGCGACCGGGGCCGTGGGAAGCGTCTTCGGCCAGCTCGCCCGCGAAAAGGGTGCCCGCGTCGTCGGCGTCGCCGGCGGACCCGACAAGTGCGCGGAGGCCGTCGACTTCTACGGCTTCGACGCCTGCCTCGACCGCCGCGCGCCCGGCTTCGCGGACGACCTCGCCGCCGCCTGCCCCGACGGCGTCGACGTCTACGCCGAACTCGTCGGCGGGCCCGTGAGCGGGGCCGTCCTGCCCCTTCTCAACGACCACGCCCGCATCCCCGTCATCGGCCTCATCGCCGGCTACAACGCGACCGCCCCGGCGGAGGGGCCGGACCGCCTGCCCCTCCTCATGCGCCACGTGCTGACCAAGCGCCTCAGGATCGAGGGCTTCATCGTCTTCGACCACGAGGACCGCCGCCCCGCCTTCCTCCGAAAGGTCGGGGCCCTGGCGAAGGACGGGCGCCTCCGCTACCGGGAGGACGCCGTCGAAGGCTTCGAGAACGCGCCCGAGGCGTTTTTGCGCCTGTTCGACGGCGCCAACCGGGGCAAGCTGCTGGTCAAGGTCGGATAAGACGACGCCCCCGTGCCAGCGGACGCGGAGCGTCTACCACCGTTGAAGACAAGGCCGACGCCCCATACGTCACGGGCACGCCGATCCTGGCGACGAAGAGGAGAACGAGGCGTGGACCGCAACGAGCGCGAGATCATCGACGGACTGTTCGCCAAGATCGGGCAGGCGGAGGCCGGCAGCGGCCCGCGCGACCCCGAGGCCGAGCGCCACATCGCCGGGCTCGTCGCGGCGAGGCCGGCAGCACCCTACTACATGGCGCAGGCGATCCTCGTCCAGGAGGAGGCCCTGAAGGCGGCGCAGGCGAAGATCGAGGAGCTGGGCAGCCGCCCGGCCGGCGGCGGGTTCCTGGGCGGCCTCTTCGGCGGCGGGCAGCCGGCGGCGCCGCGCCCGGCGATGCCCCAGGCCCGGACGGGCGCCTCCCCCTGGGGCGGACGGCCGAACGCGGGCGCCATGATGGCGCGCGGCGGAAGCGGGTTCCTCGGCGGCGCCATGCAGACGGCGCTCGGCGTCGCCGGCGGCGTCGTCCTCGGCAACATGCTGGCCGACGCCTTCACGGGCGACGAGGCGGCGGCGGCCGAAAGCCACGACGAGGCCCCGTCCGAGGAGGATGCGGGTTTCGACGACGGTGGCTTCGACATGGGCGACGAGTAGGTATCCGACGTCGGATAGGACACGCTTCGCGTCCGCTGGCGCGGGGCCTTTTTCCTCTTTTTTCTGTTTGTTGGAGGTTGGCCCGAACGCCGGGGTCGGACTCCAAACAGATGGAAAAAAGAGGAAAAAGGCCCCGCGCCAGCGGACGCGAAGCGTGTCACCCCTGCCCGAATAACGCGCCAAGATCGGCCGCTTCGCCCAGCGCGCCGCCCCCGTCCAGGACCTCGATCAGCCCGCCGCCTTCCCAGCGGCGCAGGCGGTAGGGGACGGCGAAGGACATGGGCGGGGCGGCGGCGCCCTGGCCGAGGACGACCTCGGCGCGGCGGACGTTGTCGACCATCCAGGCGGCGAGCCGCAGGTGGTAGGGGTTGCGGCGCACCTCGCCGACGTGGAACGAGAGGGCGGCCAGCAGGTCGGCGAGGTCGTCGGGCTTGGCCTCGACCAGGAGGTTGGGGCAGGGCATCGCCGCCCAGAACTCGGTCTCGACCACGTCGAGCGCCGCGTCACGGCCGAGGACTTCGAGGGCGTCCATGCCCAGCAGGCTGACGCCCTCGTGGGTGCGGTTGCCGTCCCGGCCGTGCGGCAGGACGACAACCGAGGGGCGCTCGCGGGCGAGGATCTCGACGACGGCGGCGACTTTGGCCCGCCATGCGGTGGGGTCCCCTGCCCGAGCATTCGGCGTCACGTCGTCCAGCCCCTCGCTGCCCGGCACGACGAGCTTGAAGCCGAGATAGCGGCACGCGGCCTTGACCTCGACGAGGCGCCCCGGGCGGCGCTCCCGGCGCGAGCCCAGCGTCACGGCGAGGTTGACGACGCGCATCCCGGCCTCGCGCTGGAGCCGGAGCGGCAGGAGGCCCGTCACGCACTCGTCGTCCGGGTGCGGCGAGAGGAGGAGCACGCGCGGCGCCGAGGCCGGCGGCAGGGGCCGGGGTGGCGGTTCCAGCCCACCGAGCGGCAGGCGCAGGCCCTGGTCGAGCAGCCTCAAGTGCCCTTCGACGAATCCCCGATAGGGGTTGCCCTGGCTCATGAACCCTTCCACGTTCGCCGTGCGCGAAGGTTTGTCGGAGCCCGCCCGCCGGCGCAAGGGCTTCGACCCATCCGACGTCGGATACGCAGGAAGAACGCCCGTGTGGAAACCGCTCGCCATCGCCTGCCTCCTCCTGGGAACCCCGCCGGCGATGGCGCAGGAGGGCGCTCAGGAACGGACCGGGGTCGACCTCGAACTCGTCCTCCTCGCCGACGCCTCCGGCTCGATCGACGCCGCCGAGCTTGCCTTCCAGCGCCAGGGCTACGCCGGCGCCATCACCGACCCCGGCGTGCTCGGCGCCATCGCCCAAGGCTACGACCGGAAGATCGCGCTCACCTACGTCGAGTGGGGCGCCCACGACTCGCAGGACGTCGTCGTCCCCTGGCGGATCATCGACGGCCAAGCCAGCGCCGAAAGCTTCGCCGCCGACCTCCTTAAGGCGCCCCGCCGGGCGCACGGCTCGAACAGCATCGGCAACGCTCTCACGCTCGCGCAGAAGCTGATCGAGGAGAACGCGATCGACGGCGGGCGCCGGGTGATCGACCTCTCCGCCGACAGCGCCTGGGACCGGGGCGGCGTTCCGATGGCGGCGGCGCGCGCCTCGGCCATCGGCGCCGACATCACCATCAACGGCCTCGCCGTCCTCTGCCGCGCCGCCGCCTGCAACGGCCGCCCCGTCTCCTACGACCTGGAACAGGCCTTCTCGACCCTCATCGTCGGCGGCCCCGGCAGCTTCGTCGTCACCGCCGACGGCAAGGCCCAGTTCGCCGACGCGGTGCGCCGGAAGCTGCTTCTGGAGGTCGCGGGGGCGTTCGACGGACGGCGGATGGCGGGAAGGTAGGATTACGCCTCGCGTCCGCTGGCGCGGGG
>JAGRGG010000064.1 GCA_020445645.1 Geminicoccaceae bacterium
CGTGCTCGCGATCGGGCCTCCGGGCCCGCCCACGTGCAGCTGCGAGGTCAGAGGGCAGTGGCTCAATTGGTAGAGCACCGGTCTCCAAAACCGGCGGTTGGAGGGCAGTGGCTCAATTGGTAGAGCACCGGTCTCCAAAACCGGGGGTTGGGGGTTCGAGCCCCTCCGCTCCTGCCACGGCGCGGTCGTTCACTTGGATCCAGGCGCGGGATAGCAGGCACAGGATATGGCGAAGACGTCGCCGGCGCAGTTCGTCCGCGAGGTGCGCCTGGAACTCGGCAAGGTCACGTGGCCGACAAGGCGCGAACTCATGTTCCGCACGATCAGCGTGCTCGCCATGTCGGCGGCGGCGGCGCTGTTCTTCTTTCTCGTCGACGAGGTGCTGGCCCTGGTCGTGCGTTTCATCCTGGGGCTCGGAAGCTGATGGCGGCTCGCTGGTACATCATCCACGTCTACTCCGGCTTCGAGAAGAAGGTGCGGGATTCGCTGAAAGAACAGGCGGAGCAGAAGGGCCTGACCGACCTGTTCGAGGAGCTCCTCGTCCCCTCGGAAGAGGTCATCGAGGTCAAGCGCGGCAAGAAGGTCTCGACCGAGCGCAAGTTCTTTCCCGGCTACGTGCTGGTCAGGATGCGCCTCAACGACGAGACCGAGTCGCTCGTCCGCAACACGGCCAAGGTCACGGGTTTCCTGGGCGCCGGCGGGCGCCCGCAGGCGATCCCCGACCACGAGGCCGAGCGGATCATGAACCAGGTGCAGGAAGGCGTCGAGCACCCGAAGCTGACGGTGCTCTTCATGACCGGCGACCGGGTCCGGGTCACGGACGGCCCGTTCTCGACCTTCGAGGGCACCGTCGAGGAGATCGAGGAGGGCAAGGGGCGCCTGAAAGTGTCCGTGTCGATCTTCGGCCGCTCCACCCCGGTCGAGCTTGAATACGCGCAGGTGGAGCGCCTCTAGGGCGTCGCCTGCGAAACCCTGCGGGAGCGCGTCCTTGAGGGCGCGCGCCACCACCGCGAACGGAGCAAGGCATGGCAAAGAAAGTCACCGGCTACATCAAGCTGCAGGTGCCGGCCGGCAAGGCGAACCCCTCGCCGCCGATCGGCCCGGCGCTGGGCCAGCGCGGCCTCAACATCATGGAGTTCTGCAAGGCGTTCAACGCGCAGACCCAGGGCATGGAGCCGGGGATGCCGATCCCGGTCGTCATCACGGCGTTCGCCGACCGCACCTTCACCTTCGTCACCAAGACTCCCCCCGTGACCTACTTCCTGAAGAAGGCGAGCGGGGCTTCCAAGGGCAGCCAGACGCCGGGCAAGACCGGGGCCGGGCGGGTCAGCATGGCGCAGTGCCGCGAGATCGCCGAGCAGAAGATGAAGGACATGAACGCCCACGACGTGGACGCGGCGGCCAGGATGATCGCGGGCTCCGCGCGCTCGATGGGCTTCGAGGTGGTGGAGGGCTAGGACGATGGCGAAGGGCAAGCGTCTGAAGGCCGCGCTCGGCGGCATCGACCGCACGAGGCTCTACCCGCTCGACGAGGCGGTGGCGGCGATCAAGGGGGCGGCGACGGCGAAGTTCGACGAGACGATCGAACTCGCGCTCAACCTCGGCGTCGACCCGCGCCACGCCGACCAGATGGTGCGCGGCGCCGTCAACCTGCCGCACGGCACCGGCAAGACGCTCAGGGTCGCCGTGTTCGCGCGCGGCGGCAAGGCCGAGGAAGCGCAGGCGGCCGGCGCCGACATCGTCGGCGCCGAGGATCTGGCGGAGAAGGTGCAGGCGGGCGAGTTGAACTTCGACCGCGTCATCGCCACCCCGGACATGATGCCGGTCGTCGGGCGGCTGGGGCGGATCCTGGGGCCGCGCGGGCTGATGCCGAACCCGAAGCTGGGCACGGTGACGCCGAACGTGAAGGAAGCGGTCGAGGCGGCGAAGGGCGGGCAGGTGCAGTTCCGGGTCGAGAAGGCGGGCATCGTCCACGCCGGCATCGGCAAGGCCAGCTTCGACCCCGACCACCTCGCCGCCAACGCGCGCAGCTTCATCGACGCCGTCAACCGGGCGAAGCCCACCGGCGCCAAGGGCACCTACCTCAAGCGCGCCTGCCTGTCGTCGACGATGGGGCCGGGGGTGAAGGTCGAGGTGGCGAGCCTGAACGCCGCCGGCTGAGGGGACGTCCCTTGCCGTTCCCGCAAAAAGAGGCTTGCGCCGCGCGAGCCGGCCACTATGCTCTCCGCTCCGGAAAAGGAGCGCGGGCGGTGCGCCGGCATCGAGAGGGGTGCCGGAGGGCGGCCCTTGCCGTCGTTGGAAAGAAGGGCGGCCGCGGTGCCGCCCCCGGTCGCCCCCGCCGCGCGGGCGGCGGTACCGATAGCTGGAGACACAGTCCGTGCTTCGATCTGAAAAGGCGACCGTCATCGACGGCCTGCACGACGCGCTGAAGGCGTCGGGCGTCGTGGTCGTCACGCACTACAAGGGGCTCACCGTGGCCGAGATCACCCAGCTTCGCGCCCAGGTGCGCGCGGCCGGCGCCTCGTTCAGGGTGACGAAGAACAGCCTGACGAAGCTGGCGCTGAAAGACACCGACTACGCGGGGCTGGACGGCCTGTTCGAGGGGCCGACGGCGATCGCGGTGTCGAGCGACCCGGTGGCGGCGCCCAAGGTCGTCGCGGCGTTCGCCAAGAAGAACGACAAGCTCAAGATCGTCGGCGGCGGCCTCGGCGCCACGGTCCTGGACGAGGCGGCGGTGCGGTCGCTCGCCGAACTGCCGTCGCTCGACGAGCTGAGGGCGAAGCTGCTCTCGCTCCTCAACACCCCTGCCAGCCGCATCGTCGGCATCCTGCAGGCGCCGGGCGGCCAGATCGCCCGTGTGCTGGCGGCGCACGCCGAGAAGGGCGGGGACGCTTAAAGGGCGGACTTCAACGGGCCGGTGCTCGGCGCCGGCACGGTCACGGTTTTTCCACAAAGGACGATGAGATGGCGAATCTGCAGCAGTTGGTCGACGACCTGTCGGGCCTGACGGTGCTCGAGGCGGCCGAGCTTTCGAAGATGCTCGAGGAGAAGTGGGGCGTCTCGGCCGCGGCCCCCGTGGCCGCCGCCGGCGGCGGCGGTGCCGCCGCCGCCGCCGAGCCGGTCGAGGAGCAGACCGAGTTCGACGTGATCCTCGCCACCATCGGCGAGAAGAAGATCAACGTCA
>JAGRGG010000065.1:0-5692 GCA_020445645.1 Geminicoccaceae bacterium
CGTCGCCACGCCCTTGCCGCCCCGAAAGCCGAGCCAGACGGGAAAGCAGTGGCCCAGCACGGCGCCGAGGCCGGCCAGCACGGCGATGTCGGGGCCGAGCCAGAGGTAGGCGAGGAAGGCGGGCAGGAAGCCCTTGAGGAGGTCGGCCGCGAGGGTGGCGAGCGCCAGGGCGCGGCGGCCGGTGCGAAGGACGTTGGTGGCGCCGATGTTGCCGGAGCCGATCCGGCGAACGTCCTCCCCCGTGGCGGCGCGCACGACGAGGAGGCCGAACGGCACCGAGCCCAGGAGGTAGCCGACGGCGAAGGCGAGCGCGAAGGGCCAGAGGTAGGCGGGGCCGCCGAGCGGGTCGATCATGGAGGCTCCCGTGCGGGGTTGGAGGACGGGGTCGAGGGGCGGGGGCAGGGTCGCCGAGGCGTTTCCCGGACGCAACGCCGTTCTCGCCTCCCCTCGGGGCTTCGCGGCGCGGTAAAACTCCATTAACCTCGCGCGTTGCATAATCTCCGCGTAGGGGACTTGGCGTTTATCAACTTTTGGTTGATAACGGCGCGTCCTGACCCTTTCGCGGAGGCGGCAGCCCGGATGATCGGAGCGCACCATGTTGGTCTCGCCGGGGGTGGCTACGTGCTGACCCGCGACCTGCTGAAGCAGGGTTGGCACGAGCGGCTGGCGCAGGCCGGCAACCCCGCCGACTACGGCATCCTGCCCGAAGCCCAGCTCGAAGCCTCGCGGCGGGCGACGCTCGACGCGAGGCCGGAAGGCGGCGACCTCTGGCTCTTCGCCTACGGCTCGCTCATCTGGAACCCGGCGTTCCACTTCCTGGAGCGGCGGATCGGCCTCGTCCGCGGCGTCCACCGCAGCTTCTGCCTTTGGACGCATATCGGGCGCGGCACCAACGAGGAGCCGGGGCTGGTGCTCGGCCTCGAGCGCGGCGGCACCTGTAGGGGCGTGTTCTACCGGATCGGCGCCGCCGACATCGAGGAGGAGACCGCCCTCCTCTGGCGGCGCGAGATGATCACCGGCGCCTACCGCCCGGCCTGGGTCGAAGGCTGGAGCGGGGGCGAGCGGACGAAGGTGCTGGCCTTTCGCATCAACACGGGCCATCCCCGCTTCACGGGAGCGATCGAGCGCGCCCGCAAGGTCCGTGCCCTGGCGCTCGCCGAGGGGCCGCTCGGCGCCTGCCGCGACTACCTGGGCTCGACGGCGGCGGGCCTCGCCGAACTCGACATCGAGGACCCCTATCTGCGAGGGCTGGTCGCGGACGTGGATGCGTATCGCGCAACGGCGGGCTTGGGCGGGTAGACGCGCTTCGCGTCCGCTGGCGCGGGGCGTTTACTTCTTCACGATGATGTAGACGGCGTGGATGATGCCCGGCACGTAGCCCAGCAGGGTGAGGAGGATGTTGAGCCAGAACTGGAGGCCGATGCCCACCTGGAGGAAGACGCCGAGCGGCGGGACGAGGATGGCGATCAGGATGCGGAGGACGTCCATGCGGCGCTTTCCGTGCGAAGGGGCGGGTCGGGGTGTCGCCCCCTCAACCGGCCACGCGGCCGGTTGGTTCCGCGCCCTTCAGGCGGCGTGCCGGATCTCCAGGGCCCGCCAGACGTCGAGCAGCGCGTCCACGAGGCGGTCCATGAGGGCGTCGTCGTGGAGCGGCCCCGGCGTGAGGCGCAGGCGCTCGGTGCCCTTGGGCACGGTCGGGTAGTTGATCGGCTGGATGTAGACCCCGTGCCGCTCCAGGAGGCGGTCGGTCGCGGCCTTGCAGGCGATGGGGTCGCCGACGAGGAGGGGGACGATGTGCGAGGGGGACGGCATGACCGGCAGCCCCGCGGCCTTCAGCCGTGCTTTCAGCGTCGCCGCCCGCTCCTGCTGCGCCGCGCGCTCGGCGCCGCTGGCGCGAAGGTGGCGCACCGAGGCGAGCGCGGCCCCGGTCACGGCCGGCGGCAGGGAGGTCGTGAAGATGAAGCCGGGGGCGTAGGAGCGGACGGCGTCGATCAGCGCCGACGAGGCGGCGATATAGCCGCCCATGCAGCCGAACGCCTTGGCGAGCGTGCCCTGGACGATGTCGACCTCGGCCATCGCCGCGTCGCGCTCGGCGACGCCGGCGCCGTGCGGGCCGTACATGCCGACGGCGTGAACCTCGTCGAGGTAGGTCATGGCGCCGTAGCGCCTCGCCAGACCGCAGACCTCGCGGATGGGGCCGAAATCGCCGTCCATCGAGTAGACGCTCTCGAAGGCGATCAGCTTCGGCCGCTCGAACGGCTGGCGGCGGAGGAGGTCTTCCAGGTGGTCGAGGTCGTTGTGGCGGAAGACCGCCTTCTCGCAGCCGCCGGAACGGACGCCGTGGATCATGGAGGCGTGGTTCAAGGCGTCCGAGAGGATCAGGCAGCCGGGCAGGAGCCTTGCCACCGTGCTGATCGCCGCCTCGTTGGCGACGTAGCCCGACGTGAAGACGAGCGCCGCCTCCTTGCCATGCAGGCCCGCCAGCTCCCGTTCCAGGAGGACGTGGAGGTGGGTGGTACCGGAGATGTTGCGGGTGCCGCCGGCGCCGGCGCCGTACTCGGCGAGCGCCGCCTTCGCGGCCTCCAGGAGGAGGGGGCTCTGCCCCATGCCGAGGTAGTCGTTGGAGCACCAGACGACGACCTCGCGGGGGGGCCGCCCCGGCACGCGGTGCAGCGCGTAGGGGAAGCGCCCCACCTGCCGGGCGAGGTCGGCGAAGACGCGGTAGCGGCCCTCGGCCCGGACCTTCCGGACGGCGTCCGCGAAAACGGCTTGATAGTCCAAAGGCGCGGTTCCTTCCCCCCCGTCCCCCCGGCGGGCTCGAAGCCTAGTTGCTGACGCCGAAGCCGAAGGCGAGCCCGAGCAGCAGGATCACGGCGGCGACGGTGCCGACGATGAGCATCCAGCGGACGTGGCCCGTCTTGGTGCCGGTGCTCGCTTCTTCCTCGTCCAGCTTCTCGTGCATGACGCCTCCCGGCTCGTTGCAAAAAATCACTTCGAGGGCGATCCCGCCGTCGCGGGCGACGGAACGGTCGGCCCGGCGTAGATCATCGCCGGCGCCGCGTCCAGTCGCGGCGAGGCCCCGTCTTGCAGGAGGTGGGGCGCCGGCGGGTCGGGGCAACCGCGCCCTCGCGTCGCACCGCGTCCAGCCTCTTGCCGATCCCTAGCGGGTCGGCACCGGCACCTCGCCCCGGTAGTCGTAGAAGCCGCGCTTGACCTTGCAGCCGAGCCAGCCCGCCTCGACGTACTTCACGAGGAGGGGGCACGGCCGGTACTTCGAGTCGGCGAGGCCCTCGTAGAGCACCTGCATGACCGAAAGGCAGGTGTCGAGGCCGATGAAGTCGGCGAGCTCCAAAGGCCCCATCGGGTGGTTGGCGCCGAGCTTCATCGCCGTGTCGATGCTCTCGACCGTGCCGACGCCCTCGTAGAGGGTGTAGACGGCCTCGTTGATCATGGGCAGGAGGATGCGGTTGACGATGAAGGCGGGGAAGTCCTCGGCCGTGACCGGGGTCTTGCCCAGCCTCTCGCTCAAGGACTTGACCGCCTGGAACGTGTCCTCGTCGGTGGCGATGCCGCGGATCAGCTCGACCAGCTTCATCGCCGGCACCGGGTTCATGAAATGGATCCCGATGAACCGGCCGGGGCGGTCGGTCTGGGCGGCGAGCCGGGTGATCGAGATCGAGGAAGTGTTGGAGGCGAGAAGCGCGTCCGGCTTCAGGTGCGGGACGAGATCCTTGAAGATCTTCTTCTTCAGGTCCTCCCGCTCGGTCGCCGCCTCGATGACGAGGTCGCAGTCGCCCAACGCCTCGATGGAGGTGCCGGCGTCGATGCGGGCGAGGGCTTCGGCCTTGTCGGCCCCGGTGATGTGGCCCTTCCTAACGCCGCGCTCCAGAAGGTTCTCGATCCTGGCCTTGGCGGCGTCGAGCTTGGCGTCGGAAACGTCCACGAGACGGACCGAGAAGCCGGCGGCGGCGGCCACCTCCGCGATGCCGCCGCCCATCTGCCCCGCCCCGATGACGCCGATGCGGCGGATCTCGGGGATCGGCGGATGCTCCTTGTCGGTGTAGTCGTTCATGGGTTCGGTTCCGGGCTTCTCGTTGTCATGACCGGGCGTTGCGGACCTCCTCGGTCAATTCGGGGATGAGCTTGAACAGGTCGCCGACGAGGCCGTAATCGGCGACCTGGAAGATGGGCGCCTCGTCGTCCTTGTTGATGGCGACGATCACCTTCGAATCCTTCATGCCGGCCAAGTGCTGGATGGCGCCGGAGATGCCCACCGCGACGTAGAGGTCGGGGGCGACGATCTTGCCGGTCTGGCCCACCTGCATGTCGTTGGCGGCAAAGCCGGCGTCGACGGCGGCGCGCGACGCGCCCACGGCGCCGCCGAACGCGTCGGCCAGCTTCTCGACGATGTCGAAGTTCTCCTTGGAGCCGACGCCGCGCCCGCCCGAGACGACGATCCGGGCCGAGGTGAGGTCTGGGCGGTCGGAGGCGTGGACCTCGCGGCCGACGAAGCTGGAAAGGCCGGCGGGGTCGACCGCCGCCACCGTCGTGACCTCGGCGTTCCCGCCCTCGGCGGGGGCCGCGTCGAAGGCGGTGGTGCGGACGGTGAGCACCTGCTTGTCGTCGTCGCTCGTCACCGTCGTCAGCGCGTTGCCGGCGTAGAGGTAGCGCCTGTAGGTCTTCGGCCCCAGGACTTCCACGACGTCGCTCACCTGGGCCACGTCCATGAGGGCGGCGACGCGGGGGAGCAGGTTCTTGGCGAACGTCGTCGCCGCCGCCATCACCACGTCGTAGTCGGCGGCCATGTTCACCACGAGCGGGGCCACGTCCTCGGCGAGCGGGTTCTCGTAGGCGTCGGCCTCGACGCGGACGACGCGGCGCACGCCCGGAGCCTTCGCGGCTTCCTCGGCGACGGGCGCCGCGCCCTTGCCGATGACGGCGACGTCGACGTCGCCCCCGATCGCGTTCGCCGCCTGGAGGGCGTGGAGCGTCGCCTTGTCGAGCGCCTTGTTGTCGTGCTGGGCGATGAGAAGGATCGTCATGGTCAGAGCACCCCCGCCTCGGACTTCAGCTTCTCGACGAGTTCCTGGACGCTCGCCACCCTGACCCCGGCTTCCCGCTTGGGGGGCTCCTCGAAGTCCGAGTAGTGGAGCCGGGGCGCCACGTCGACCCCCATCGCGCCCGGGTCCATCTGGTCGATCGGCTTCTTCTTCGCCTTCATGATGTTGGGCAGGGAAGCGTAGCGCGGCTCGTTGAGGCGGAGGTCGACGGTGACGACGGCGGGGAGGTTCACCTCGACCGTCTCCAGCCCCTCGTCGACCTCGCGGCCCGCCTTCGCCTTGCCGCCCTCGATGACGAGCTTCGAGACGAAGGTGGCCTGCGGCCAGCCGAGCAGGGCCGCCAGCATCTGCCCCGTCTGGTTGCTGTCGTCGTCGATCGCCTGCTTGCCGAGGAGGACGAGGCCCGAGCCTTCCTTCTCGACGACGGCCTTCAGGAGCTTCGCCACGGCGAGCGGCTGCACGTCCCCCTCGGCGACGACGTGGACCGCCCGGTCGGCGCCCATGGCGAGCGCCGTGCGCAGCGTCTCCTGCGCCTTCGCCCCGCCGATCGACACGGCGACAACCTCCTCGGCCGTGCCCGCCTCCTTGAGGCGGATCGCCTGCTCGACGGCGATCTCGTCGAACGGGTTCAT
>JAGRGG010000065.1:5733-6251 GCA_020445645.1 Geminicoccaceae bacterium
CGTTGTAGTCGACGACCCGCTTGACCCCCACCAGAACCTTCATCGCTACGTGGATCTCCCCAAAGAGCGGCCGGCCGCCCTCGGGCCTTTTGTGCAACGCAGCAGAGACCATACGGGCGGAGTCACGGCCTTGTCAACGTCGCCGACGGGGGCGTGCCGCTACCCGTTGGCGCCCGGCTGCCATAGCACGTCGCGGGCACCGCCGTCGTTCTCCCGACGCGACAGAACGAACAGGTGATCCGACAATCGGTTGAGGTAGCGGAGCGCCGGCTCCCCCACGGGCTCGGCTTCCGCGAGCCGGGTGACGAGCCGCTCCGCCCGCCGCGCCACGGTACGGGCGAGGTGGAGGTGGGCCGCGGCCGGGGAGCCGCCGGGCAGGACGAACGAGCGGAGCGGGTCGAGCCCCTCGTTGACGGCGTCGATCTCGGCCTCGAGGCGCGCCACCTGCGCGTCGCTCACCCGAAGGGTCGACCCCTTGGCGCGATCAACCGGCCGGCACAGGTCGGCGCCGAGGTCGA
>JAGRGG010000259.1 GCA_020445645.1 Geminicoccaceae bacterium
TTGTTGATCCAGGGGTGGATGATCGCCTCGCCTTCCTGGAGGCCCAGCTTCTGCAGCATGAAGTCCATGCGCTCGGAGCCGAAGATCCGCATCAGGTCGTCCTCGAGCGAGAGGAAGAACTTGGTCCGGCCGGGATCGCCCTGGCGGCCCGAGCGGCCGCGAAGCTGGTTGTCGATGCGGCGGCTNNGGCTCTCGTGGCGCTCGGTGCCGATGACGTAGAGCCCGCCAGCATCCTTCACCCTCGCCCCCTCGGCCTCGACCTCGGCCCGGATCCGGGCCTCCCCTTCCGCGTCCGGCTCTTCCCCAAGCTCCTGGCGGACGCGCATGTCGGCGTTGCCGCCGAGCTGGATATCGGTGCCGCGCCCGGCCATGTTGGTGGCGATCGTGACAGCGTCGTGCCGTCCCGCCTGGGCGACGATGTAGGCTTCCTGCTCGTGGTAGCGGGCGTTGAGCACCTGGTGGCGGATGCCCTTTTTCTTGAGCAGGTCGGAAAGCCCCTCGGACTTCTCGATCGAGGTGGTGCCGACGAGGACCGGCTGCCCCTTCGCGTGCGCGGCTTGGATCTCGGTCACGATCGCGTCGTTCTTCTCGCCCCCGGTCCTGTAGATCTCGTCGTCCTCGTCCTTGCGGTCGATCGGGCGGTGGGTCGGCACCTCGACGACGCCGAGCCCGTAGATCTCGCCGAACTCGGACGCCTCGGTCGCCGCCGTGCCGGTCATCCCGGCGAGCTTCTTGTAGAGGCGGAAGTAGTTCTGGAAGGTGATCGACGCCAGCGTCTGGTTCTCGGGCTGGATCGTCACCCCCTCCTTCGCTTCGAGCGCCTGATGCAGCCCGCCCGAGTAGCGGCGCCCCTCCATCATCCGCCCCGTGAACTCGTCGACGATGATGACCTTGTCGTTCTTGACGAGGTAGTCGACATCGCGGGTGAACAATTTATGCGCCCTGAGCGCCTCCTGGACGTGGTGGACGAGGCTGACGTTCTCGGGGTCGTAGAGGTCGCCTTCCACGAGGAGCCCCGCCTCCCGCAGCATGGTCTCGACGCGTTCGGTGCCCTGCTCGGTGAGCGATACGGTGCGCTGCTTCTCGTCCTTCTCGTAGTCGTCCGCGTCGAGCGCCGGCATGAGGCCGTCGAGCGCCGTGTAGAGGGCCGAGCTGTCCTCGGCCGGGCCGGAGATGATGAGCGGCGTGCGCGCCTCGTCGATCAGGATCGAATCGACCTCGTCGACGACGGCGAAGTGGTGGCCGCGCTGGACCATGCCGGCCAGGTCGAGGCGCATGTTGTCGCGGAGATAGTCGAAGCCGAGTTCGTTGTTGGTGGCATAGGTGATGTCGGCCTCGTAGGCGGCGCGGCGCTCGGCCTCGTCCAGCCCCGGCACGACGCAGCCGACCGACAGGCCGAGGAAGCGGTAGACCCGCCCCATCCACGCGGCGTCGCGCCTTGCCAAGTAGTCGTTGACAGTGACGACGTGGACGCCCTTGCCTTCGAGCGCGTTCAGGTAGACGGCGAGCGTGCCGACAAGGGTCTTGCCCTCGCCGGTCTTCA
>JAGRGG010000066.1 GCA_020445645.1 Geminicoccaceae bacterium
GGCAAGCCGCACCGCCCGATCTACGCCGCCTGCCTCGACCACCTGGAGGGCCTGGAGCCCCACGAAATCCTCTGCATCGGCGACTCGCTCGAACACGACATCGCCGGCGCGGGCGGCATGGACATGGACGCCGCCCTCGTCGCCGGCGGCATCCACGCCGAGGAACTGCTGACCGAGAACGGCAGGAGGATCGAAGAGGCCCCCCTGGAAGCCCTCATGGCCGAGCACTGTGCCCGTCCCCGCTACGTCCTCCCCCGCTTCGTCTGGTAAGGCGGCATCTTCCCCTCCGCCCGGCCCCCGTCTATCCTCCGAACCGCCAACGGCAACGGAGCGACCCCGATGACGACCCACGAAGCGACGGTGCGCTGGGAGCGCGGCCCCGGCGAGCCCTTCACCGACAACCGCTACGGCCGCGCCCACGAATGGCGCTTCGACGGCGGCGCCGTCGTCCCCGCCTCCGCCTCGCCGCACAACGTCCGCGTCCCCTTCGTGGACCCCGCCGCCGTCGACCCCGAGGAGGCGTTCGTCGCAGCATTGTCGTCCTGCCACATGCTCTTCTTCCCCGCCTTCGCCGCCGCCAAGGGCTTCGCGGTCGACTCCTACGCCGACGACGCGCGGGGCCACATGGCCAAGACCCAGGACGGCCGCGAATGGGTCGCCAGGGTGATGCTCCGCCCCCGGATCGCGTTTGCCGGCGACGAGCCCCCGACCCCCGCCGACATCGAAGCCCTCCACCACGCCGCCCACGAAGCCTGCTTCCTCGCCAACTCGGTCAGGTCCGAGATCGTCGTCGAGGACCCCGAAGCCCCCTGACCCTTCCCGGAGCCCCCCATGATCGAGATTTACGGCGACGGCCAGTCCGGCAACTGCTGGAAGGTCCGTCAGATCCTCGACTTCACCGCCCGCCCCTACCGCTGGCAGGAGGTCAACGTCCTGGCCCGAGAAACCCGCACCCCCGCCTTCCTCGCCCTGAACCCCAACGGCAAGGTCCCCATCGTCCGTCTGGACGACGGCACCGTCCTCACCGAGTCCGGCGCCATCCTCTGCCACTTCGCCGAAGGCACCCCCTGGCTCCCCGAGCGGGGCCTCCCCCGCACCCGCGTCCTCGAATGGCTCTTCTTCGAGCAGTACTCCCACGAACCCAACGTCGCCGTCGCCCGCTACTGGATCCACTACCTGAACGCCAAGGACGAGTACGCCGACCGCCTCCCCGCCCGCTGGGAAGGCGGCTACAAGGCGCTGGACGTGATGGAACGGCGGCTGGGCGAACACGAGTGGCTGACGGACGCGGGGCCGACGGTGGCGGACGTGGCGCTGTATGCGTATACGCATGTGGCGGGGGAGGGGGGATTTACGTTGGAGGGGTATCCGGGGGTGAGGGCGTGGTTGGGGCGGTTTGCGGGATTACAGCATTATGGAGGCTTGAAATAGCCTAAGCAGAACTGATCAAGCCAGCAGACGAAAGGTAAGCAATGTTGACAGATGAAGAATTAATGGATCTCCCTGAGGATCCTGAATTAGCTTTCGCTGAGTACGAAAAGCGAGTCCGTGTAAAGATGATTAGTGAGATAAACCAAGCAGAACAAGAAGAAAGAAACGTTTCCGATGAAAAATTGATATCGTATATTAGTAGTATAATTGCAGCAGCAAAAGTATTAGGACTGGACATATTGCAAAATTGGTCAGTGCCGACAAGAAGAGGTGACGTGTTTGGTGAATATACCTCATTTACTAGCGATGTTGACCATTACACTATGCAGATCAGATTTAGAAATGCGCGGCGATCACGCAAATATACTGTTGAATTAACCTTAGAAACAAGAAATAAGATTAGAGATTATATTACTCGAATAAAGCACGAATTAGAGCAAATAGAATTAAACAATCGTAAAAGAGAAGCTTTGTTCAATAAATTAAATGCATTCCTTGCCGAACTTGATCGTAACAGGGTTAGATTTGAAATTATACAAGATGTCATATTAGAAAGTGCCGACACGGTTCAGGAAGTAGATGAGAAGCTAAACCCTCTTAGAAAAATTTTAGCTCGCATTACAAAGATGATCGGTTACGAAAAGCAGCAGGAGGAAAAAGATTGTCGTGTCCTACCACCTCCAAAGGAGAAGAAGCAGCTTGAGCCACCTAGGCATAATCAGGAACAAGAAGCAAATATTAATGATTTAGACGAAGATATTCCATTTTAAAATGGAAAAGCAGAAGACGTAGTTTTATGAATTTAGCATCCCCAAATCCTCCGGCTTTCGCTCTGTACCCGTTGATCCTTGGGTCAAGCCCGAGGATCACAGTGTGGAGGAGGAAACGGCAGACGCTCTGAAGTTTCGGGTACACGAAGTTTCGGGGACACGATACGAAATTAACCTAGAAGTTTCGGGGACACGATACGAAATTAACCTAGAGACAGCCCGCCCGCCTCAACCGACGCAGGCGACCTCGTAGGCCCGCAGCTTGGCGTCCTGCGTCACGAGGGCGGCGCCCTCGACCCGCGCCTGCGCCACGAGCAGGCGGTCGAACGGGTCCGGGTGGTGCCTCGGCAGGTCGCGCACCGCCGCGTGGCGAAGCCCGACGGGCAGGACCTCGAAGCCGTTGACGCGCAGTTGTTCGCTCAGGAAGCCGCCGAGGTCCTTCGGAAGCTCCAGCCGGCCGAGGCCCGCCTTGATCGCCATCTCCCAGACCGAGGCGGCGCTGACCAGGATCTCGCCCCCGCCGACGATCGCGCCGCGGGCGGCCGCCGAAAGGCGACGGTCGCCCGCGAGCCACCACAGGACGACGTGGGTGTCCAGGAGGAGCCTCAAGGGCCGCGCGCGCCGAAAGCCCGCAGCAGGTCTTCCGGCAGGGGGTCGTCGAAATCGTCGCCGACTTCGATCAGCCCCCGCGCGCTGCCGAAGCGGCGCCCCGTCGGCGCCGCCGTCACCGGCACGAGGCGGGCGACGGGCACGCCGTCCGCCGCGAGCACGATCTCCTCGCCGCCCCGCACCCTCGCCAGCAGGTCCGCGAGTCCGACCCCGGCCTCGTCGAGGTTCACCGTGGTCATGACGGCCAACAATCCTCGTCTAACGCTTCCGCCACCGTGAACGGCGGCGCCTCCGGGAACGTCCCGACCGGCAGCCCCGTCTCGTCGGCGGCGATCCGGCGCGCCTTGCCGTAGGCTTGGGCGAAGATCTCCTCCCGCCGCGCCCGCAGGCTCGGGCTGTCGTCCTCGATGTCCTGGACGCGCAGGCGCGCCGTCGTGATCGTCGCGCGCCACGAATTCGAGCGCCGCTCGGGCTGATGGATCCACTTGAGGAGGTGGTGGCAGATCAGGCGCAGCGCCGACTTGTAGGCGCTGGTTTCCGACCGCCCCATGCCCTCGATCTCCTCGGCGATGGCCTCCCAGTCGATCCCGCCGTCCCGCGCCCGCAGCCGGCGGCCCTGCTCCTCCGTCCAGACGACGAAGTCCTCCATCGTCCCCTCCGTTCCGGCATTCTACCGCAACTGGCTGTCCTTGCTCCCCCGCCGGTTGTAGAGCCCCCGCGCCCGGACCCGCCCGTCCGCCTCCGCCTGACAGTCGACGCACAGGCGGACGCCGGGGATCGCCCTGCGCCGGCCCTCGGGGATGGGGGCCTCGCAGGACTCGCAGTGCTCCAGACTCTCCCCCGTCGGCAGGCGCCCCCGCGCGAGGCGCACGGCGTCGCCGACCGTGTCGTCGATCTGCTCCTGCACCGCCCCGTCCCGCGTCCACCCGCCCGCCATGACCGCCCCTCCCCGCGAATCCGCCTTCCACGAAGGATATGGGGTCGTCGCCCGGGCGTTGACAGGGACGGGTCCCCGTCAGCCCGACCCGGCCTTGCCCTGCCGCGCGTCGGCCTGCGCTTGCGTGCGGGGCTCCGACGTCCGCTCGATCCAGGCGGCGAAGCGGTCGATCCAGCGGTCGAGGAAGCCCCGCGTCGTCTCGTCGGCGACGTTGCCCGCCCCGTCGAACAGCTCGGCCTTGTAGGTGAAGTAGACCTCGGGCTGGCCCATCAGGACGGTGTCGACGACGGTGAGGACCCCCTTGAGCGCGTTCTGGCCCGCCGCCGTGCCGATGGCGCCGGGCGACGTGCCGACGATCGCGGCGGGCTTCGCCTCCCACGAGTTCTGCCCGCGCGGCCGCGAGCCCCAGTCGACGGCGTTCTTGATCGCGGGCGAGAAGGAGCGGTTGTACTCGGGCGTGACGAAGAGCACCCCGTCCGCCGCTTCCACCTCCCGCTTCATCCGCAGGACCGGGGCCGGCGGGTCCGCCCAGAGGTCGTCGTCGTAGAGCGGCAGGTCGCCGATCTCGACGAAGCGGAAGTCCAGGCGCCCGGCGGCGAGCCGGCCGAGGCTCTCGGCGAACTTGCGGTTGAGCGAGTCGCGGCGCAGCGACCCGACGAGGACGGCGACGGTTTGCAAGGGCTGTTCCTCTCGTTTCCGAACGTGACCGGCGCAACATCGGGTGCCGCAGCGCGGCAGGCAAGGGAACGAGGGGGAAACGGAGAAAACCCGAAACCGCCTCGGCCCGGGCGTGAGCGGGCCGGCGCCCGCCCCTATCCCAGCAACTTGCGGTACTGCACGAAGCCCGACCGCTCCGCGACCTTGTCGTAGAGCCGCATCGCCGCCGCGTTGCTCTCGTGGGTGAGCCAGTAGACCCGAGCACAGCCCCGCTCGCGGGCCTTGGCGTAGACGGCCTCGATCAGCGCCCGGCCGGTGCCGGAACCGCGCCCGCCCTCGGCGACGAAGAGGTCCTGCAAGTAGCAGTAGTCGCCCGCCGTCCAGCAGGAGGGGTGCGTGATCCAATGCACGATCCCGACCGCCGCGCCGCCCCCGTCGCGGGCGACGAAGCCCCCCATCGGCGCCCCGCCCCCGGTGAGCCGCCCGAAGGTGAGGCGGTAGTGTTCGGGCGCCACCTCGGCCTCGTAGAACGTGAGGTAGCCCCGCCAGAGCGGTTCCCAGTCCTCGAAATCGCCCTCGGCGAGCGGCGCCACGGTGATCGCCTCAGTGGAGTCCATCGTCCATCCGATCGTTCAGGTAGCCAAGCGGATCGGGGTCCGCCTTGAGCATGTGCCTCACCCAGGCGTCCCGCTCGTGCCCGACGACGACGAGTTCCCAGACGCACGCCACGAACGGCCGCGCGACCGGCTCGAACCGGGTCGGCGCCGCCGCGGTCGAACTGGACAGGAGCTGGCAGCCGATGCCCCCCTCGATCCACCAGTCGAGCAGCAGCCAGTTCGCCTCCTCGCCCCTGTGAAGGACGACGTAGCCCAGCCCGTAATGCCCGCCCTCCGCGCGCGCCGCGTCCAGGCGACCGGCGACGTGCGCCCGCGCCGCCCCGGCCACGTTCCCCGGCAGGAGGGGCAAGGCAGGCTCGGTGTCCTTGTTGATGGCATAAGCCTTGAGGGCGAACCCGCCGCCCTCCCAGAGGCCCAGCGACCCGAACCGCCGCCGCGCGTAGGGCGCCGGGGGCGGCGCCCCGTGGATGGCTTGCTCCAAGTAGACCTTCCCTCTTCGGGATGACGTGGTCCCGCGTTTCTACGAGGTTCCCCGGTTCCCAAGGAGAGCCAATGACGGGCGGAACGCGGCAGCCAATCGAAGGCCCGCGCGTGTGCCCGAAGCCTCCCCACTCCCGCCTCGTGCCCCGGACTCGATCCGGGGCCTACATGCTTGAACCGCAAAACCGCCGAAGGCGACTTTCGCGCTGGCGGCCGTTGGGCCTCGGATCGAGTCCGGGGCACGAGGCGGGGGTTGGGGAGGCGCGTCTACGGCCCAGCATTTTGCTTTTATCCCTGGATCTATGCTATTCTCGCGGCGCCACCTCCTGCCAGGAAACCGGCCCGTGCCCCGCATCGATCTTCGATCTTTTTCCAAACGAACCCGGGCCGCCCCGCGCGGCACGACCGACGCAAGGCTGCGAAACGAACCCGAGAATGGCGCCGCGCAGGGCCGATGCCGACGTTCACCAAACGAACCCGAGCCGACCCTTCCGCTCCGCCCCCATCCGGCCTAGCCTACGGCCTTCCTCGCCAGCCGGAGCCCGCCCTTGCCGTCGACGATCCCCACGACCGCCCCCAGCCCGCGCGGCTACGAGCGCCTTTTGGGTGACATGCTGCGCCGCGCCGTGCGGCGGGGCACGCTCGCCGTCCGCTACCCCTCCGGCGGTTCGGCGACCTACGGCGACGGCGGCGAACCCAAGGCCGCCATCCGTCTCACCGACCCCGGCGCCGTCCGCGCCGTCTACCTCGACCCGGCGCTCGCCTTCGCCGAGACCTACATGGACGGCCGGATGGTGATGGGGGAGGGCGGGCTCGACGCCTTCGTGGCGCTCGGCAAGATCAACGGCGTCAAGCGCTTCGCCACCGCGCCTGCCGTGGGCATCACGCTCTGGCGCGTCCTGGAGCGCACGTGGCGCCGCCGCGTCGCCCGCGAGACGGCGGCGCGCAACGTCGCCCACCACTACGACCTGGACGAGCGCCTGTTCCGCCTCTTCCTCGACGACGACCTGCAATACTCCTGCGCCTACTTCGCCGACCCCGGGATGAGTCTCGAAGAGGCGCAACTCGCCAAGAAGCGCCACATCGCCGCAAAGCTGCGCCTCGCCCCCGGCCGGCGCGTCCTCGACATCGGCTGCGGCTGGGGGGGCACCGCGCTCTACCTCGCCCGCCACTGCGGCGCCATCGTCACCGGCGTCACGCTTTCCGCCGAGCAGCTCAAGGTCGCCCGCCGCCGCGCCGGGGAGGCGGGCCTCGCCACCCATGTCCGCTTCGAGCTTGAGGACTACCGCGCCGTGGGCGGCACGTTCGACCGCCTCGTCTCGATCGGCATGTTCGAGCACGTCGGCCCGCAGAACTTCCCCGTCTACTTCAGGACCGCCTCTCGCTTAATGGAGGACGACGGCGTCTTCCTCCTCCACTCGATCGGCCGCGCGAAGCCCAACCTCTCCGACCCCCCCTTCCTCGAAAAATACATCTTCCCCAACGGCCACATCCCCGCCTTGTCCGAAACCCTGCGCGCCATCGAGGGCGCCGGCCTCCTCGTCAAGGACGTGGAGATCCTCACCTTCCACTACGCCGAAACCCTCAAACGCTGGCGCGACCGCTTCCACGCCAACCGCGACAAGGTCCTGGCCCTCTACGACGAGCGCTTCTTTCGCATGTGGGACCTCTACCTCGCCACCTCCGAGGTCAGCTTCCGCCACGGCCGCCTGTTCAACTTCCAGATCCAGATCGTCAAGCGACAGACGACGTCGAGCATGACGCGCGACTACATCGCCGAAGCGGAGGGCAGGTTGCGCGCGGTCGACGGGGGATAAAGGTTACGCTTCGCGTCCGCTGGCCCCGCGCCAGCGGACGCGAAGCGTAACCTTCTACCCGGCCAGTTTCTTCTCCAGCGCCTCGGCGTCGCGTAGGCCACCCTTGAGCGTGCGCAGCGTGTCTTCGGCGAAGGACTTCAGGTCGGCGTCGTCGCCTTCCGCGACATAGCGTTGCATGTCGTGGATCGCCTTTTGGTGCGCTTCGACCTGGAGCCTGACGTAGAGGGGAGCGAACCCGTCGATGGGAGCACCGCCCATCTCGGCCAAGGCTTTGCTCTGGGCCTCGTCGAGGTCGGTTGGCAGGTCGAACCCCTTCCGCTCGGCGATGCCGCCCAGGATGATCGCGTTGGTGCGGTGGTCGGCGATGACGGCGGTGGCGAGCGCCGCCACCTCGTCCCCCGGCGTGCGGTCGAGCGCCTGCTGGCTCATCTCGACGAGCAGCATCCCGTCCCGCGCCGCCACGTCGACGAATGCCTGCGCGTCCATCGCCGCCCGCGCTGCCGGGGCCAGGAGCAGGGCCAGGGCTACGAGGACGGCACCCCCAAGGCGCCAGGGCGGCGGGCGGTCCGTTGCGCGCGTGTCGGTCATCGTCCCGAAACTCCCCCTTGCGACGCACCCACCCTGCCGCCCCGGTGCCGCACGCGCAAGGCCGCCTGCGTCCCTCGGACGCGGGGCGCGAACGGCGACGGGGCCGCCCCGAAGAGCGGCCCCGTTTCTGCGAACCGGTCCTTAAAGAACGTCGAGCGTGCTGCCGAAGTCGTTTGCTCCAAGCTCGGTCTGGCCGAAGATGACGAAGGTGTGGGCCCCTGCCTTGGCAAGGTAGGCGTCGCTCGCCCCCATCGCCTTGAACGCGGCGCCCATGTCGAGCGAGAGCGAGGCCTTCGTCACCCCGTTCGAGCTTTGGTCGACGATCGAGACGAAGGCGTCGCCGGCACCCACCTTGCCGTCGCCGTTCGAGTCGAAGACGGCAAGACCGGACTTCGAGCTGCCGTCGGCCAAGGTCAGCTTCAGCTCCAGCTTGTCCTGGCCGCGCACGAAGTCGACGACGAGGTCGCGGCCGGCGCCGTAGTCGTCGGCGTCGCGCCCCACGCCCTCGTGCATCCGGTAGGCGAAGGTATCCTCGTGGGCACCGCCGGTGAGGTAGTCCTTGCCCTCGCCGCCCTCCAGCCGGTCGCGGCCGTTGTTGCCCATGAGCTGGTCGCTGCCTTCCCCGCCGAACAGGCGGTCGCGGTGCTCGCCGCCGCTGAGCGCGTCGTTGCCGGCGCCGCCGTAGAGGAGGTCGTCGCCGAGCCCGCCGTACAGCTTGTCGTTGCCGGCCTCGCCGAACAGCAGGTCGTTGTCCCAGTCGCCCTCCATCCGGTCGTCGCCGTCGCCCCCTTTGAGCACGTCGTCGCCGCGCCGGCCGTAGAACACGTCGTTGCCGGCGCCGCCCCGCATCTCGTCGGCGAAGTTCGAGCCCCGCACCTCCTCGATGCTCACGAAGGTCTGCGTCCAGGACTTGTAGACTGCCGTGCCGGCGCCCGTGTCGACGACGAGCCCGGCCGAGCCCAGGTCGCGGTAGTCGGCCATGTCGTAGCCCTCGCCGCCGTCGACGAGGTCGTTGCCGGTTGCCGGTCGCAGCTTGTCGTCGCCGGCGCCGCCGTACAGCCTGTCGTCGCCGGCCTCGCCCCAAAGCTCGTCGTTGCCGAGCCCGCCCTCGACCGTGTCGTTGCCCAGGCCCGCCTTGATGAGGTCGGCGGCGTCGGTGCCGATCAGGCGGTCGGCGCCGGCCGTGCCGACCTTCAGGAGCTTCGTCTCACCGTCGTCCGTGGCGACGGAAGGAAGCGTC
>JAGRGG010000260.1 GCA_020445645.1 Geminicoccaceae bacterium
ACCGGGCTCGGCGCCGCCCTCGTCGCCGAAGGGGCGGCGATCCCCCTGGAGGTCGCCCACCTGCCCTACAGGAAGAACCGGACCTTCGAGGACTGCGTCGGCCAGCGGGGCTACGCCCGCATGAAGCGCAAGCGCTGGGAGGACGCCGTCCACGACGTCGCGGCCCGGCTGAAGGCGGCCTTCGTCGCCGACTACGTCGTCCTCGGCGGCGGCAACGCGAAGCGCCTCAAGACCCTGCCCCCGGACTGCCGCCTCGGCAGCAACGCCAACGCCTTCAAGGGCGGCGTGCGGCTCTGGACCGACGCCGTGCGGATTTTCTAGGACACGCTTCGCGTCCGCCGGCGCTTTGGCCTATATGCCCCTCAAGCCGCGAAGCGCCGCCCCGTCTCGCGGATCATTTCTACGTCCGGATGGGTCACATGCACGAAGCGCCGATCGCAGTACTTGCAGACCGATTGCAGCCCCCGCTCCAGCGTGAGGTACTCGCGCGGGTGGCCGAGGAGGAGGTCGGCGTTGCCGTCGCAGATCGGGGTCATGGTGTCGACGATCGTCGTCTCCTGGTCGCCCACGATGTAGTCCTCGCGCAAGGTGCCGCCCGCGCCGTGCCGTACCGCCATGAAGCTTCTCCAAGGGTTGGGGAACCGGCCGCGCGGGGGGCGGGGCCGTGACGCTCGCCGGCCTGCACCACCCGGACCGGCCCGCCCGTGACTTGCCAAGGAACGCGATCGAACTCAAGGGCCTCGTCAAGACCTACGCCGCGCGGGCGGGCCAGCCGCCGAAGGAGGCGCTCAAGGGGATCGACCTCGTCGTCCGGCGGGGCTCGGTCTTCGGCCTCCTGGGCCCGAACGGCGCCGGCAAGTCGACGCTCATCAACATCCTCTCCGGCCTCGTGCGCAAGTCGTCCGGCACGGCCGAGGTGTTCGGGATCGACATCGACAGGAACCCGAGGCGGGGGCGGCGGGCGATCGGCGTCGTGCCGCAGGAGCTGAACCTCGACCCCTTCTTCACGCCGAGGGAGGCCCTCGAGCTTCAGGCCGGGCTCTACGGCGTGCCGAAGGGGACCAGGACTACCGACGCGATCCTGGAGGCCGTGGGGCTCGCCGACAAGGCCGACGCCTACGCCCGCACCCTTTCGGGCGGGATGCGAAGGCGGCTCCTCGTCGCCAAGGCGCTCGTCCACCACCCCCCCGTCGTCATCCTCGACGAGCCCACCGCCGGCGTCGACGTCGACCTCCGCCGCTCCCTTTGGCGCTACATGCGCGAGCTGAACGGACAGGGCGTCACCATCGTGCTGACGACCCACTACCTCGAAGAGGCCGAGGCGATGTGCGACGAGATCGCCATCATCGACCGGGGGCGGGTGGTCGCCCAGGACTCGAAGGATGCCCTCATCCACCGCCTCGACGAGAAGGAATTGCGCCTCACCCTGAAGGAGCCCCCCGCCAAGCTCCCCGAAGGGCTGGCCGACACGGGCGCCCGCCTCGACGAGCGGGGCCGGATCGTCGTCGCCTACCGCCCCTCGCAGGCCAAGATGGGCGAGGTGCTCGACCGGGTGCGCGCGGCGGGGCTCGTCGTCACCGACCTCGACACGAAGGAGGCCGACCTCGAGGACCTGTTCGTCCGGCTGACGAGCCGCGGGGCGGCGTAGGAACACGCTTCGCGTCCGCTGGCGCGAAGCGCAACCTTGACAGGCGGCGGGCGACCCGCGCCTTTAGGGGACCAGAAACGGCGCCCGCCGCCGCAACGATCTCATCGGGGAGACGACCATCATGCAGCATTTCCGCGCCCTCGCCCTCGCCGCGACGGCCCTCGCCTTCTCCATCGCCCCGGCGCTCGCCTTCGAGCCGGACAGCCCGGAGTGCATCGCGCCCGCCAAGCCCGGCGGCGGGTTCGACCTCACCTGCCGCATCGCCGCCGAGGGGCTGAAGGCGTCGGGCCAGCTCGACCAGCCGATGCGCGTCACCTTCATGCCGGGCGGCATCGGCGCCGTCGCCTACAACCACATGAACACGACGCGGAACGACGACGGCAACGCCATCGTCGCCTTCTCGGGCGGCTCGCTCCTGAACCTCGCCCAGGGCAAGTTCGGCCAGTTCGGCGTCGACGACGCCCGCTGGCTCGCTTCCGCCGGCACCGACTACGGCGCCATCGTCGTCAAGGCCGACGCGCCCTGGAAGGACCTGAAGGAACTCCTGGACGCCATGAAGTCCGACCTCACCTCGATCGTCGTGGGTGCCGGCGGGACGATCGGCAGCCAGGACTGGATGAAGGCGGCGCTGCTCGCCCAGGCGGCGGGCGCCGACCCGAAGCAGATGCGCTACGTCGCCTTCGAGGGCGGCGGCGAGTCGATCACGAACCTGCTCGGCGGCCACATCCAGGTCTACACGGGCGACATCTCGGAGCAGGGGCCGCACATCGAGGCGGGCGAGGTCCGCGTGCTGGCCGTGCTCGCGCCCGAGCGCCTGCCCGCCCCCTACGACCAGATCCCGACCGCCGTGGAGCAGGGCGCCGACGTCACCTGGGAGATCATCCGCGGCTACTACATGGGGCCCAAGGTGTCGGACGAGGCCTACGACTGGTGGGTCGACCACTTCGAGGCGATGTACGGCACGCCCGAGTACGCGAAGGTGCGCGAGGACAAGGGCCTGTTCGAGCTGAACATGGCGGGCGACGAACTGACCAAGTACGTCAAGGAACGGGTCGCCTTCTACAAGGACCTCGCCCAGAAGGCCGGGCTCACCCAGTAGCGGCCGAAGCGCGAGAAGAGCGGCCGGGGGGAGGAAGCCTGCCCATGAGCGACCGGGTCTTCGCCGTCGTCCTCCTCCTGCTCGCGGCCGGGTACGCCTGGGTCGCGTGGCAGATCGAGGTCCCCTTCCAGTACGAGCCGCTGGGGCCGAAGCCCTGGCCGCTCCTCCTGGCCGCGCTCCTCGCCGTCTGCGCCCTCGTCGTCCTCGTCCGGCCGGGGCGCGAGCCGGGCTGGCCGCGGGGGGTGGAGATGCGGCGTTCGCTCCTCCTCCTCCTCCTCCTCGTCCTCTACGCCCTCCTGTTCCAGCCGCTCGGCTACATGATCACGACCTTCGTGGTCTGCGCGGGCCTCGCCTTCATGCTGGGGGCGGGGCTGCTCTACGCGCTCGGGTTCGGCCTCCTCGTCGCCGTGCCCGGCTTCTTCCTGTTCACCGACGTCCTGAAGCTCAACCTGCCCTGGGGCGAGGTCTTCCGCTAGGAGTTCCGCATGGAAGTGCTCTCCGCCCTGGGGTCGGGCTTCCTCGTCGCCCTCACGCCGCTCAACCTGGCGATGATCCTGTTCGGCTGCTTCACCGGCACCCTCATCGGCGCGCTCCCCGGCATCGGCCCGATCAACGGCGTCGCCATCCTGATGCCGATCGCTTATGCCCTCAACTTCCCGCCCGAGACCGCGCTCATCCTCCTCACCGGGGTCTACTACGGCGCCGAGTACGGCGGGCGGGTGTCGTCGATCCTCCTCAACGTGCCGGGCGACGCCGGCGCCGTGATGACGACTCTCGACGGCAACCCGATGGCAAGGCAGGGCAAGGCGGCGGAGGCGCTGGCGCTCTCCTGCTGGTCGTCGTTCATCGGCGGCACGACCGCCATCATCCTCCTCACCCTGATCGGCCCCCTCCTCGCCAAGCTCGCCATCGCGTTCGGCCCCGCCGAGTACGTTGCCCTCATGGTCTTCGCGTTCGCCACACTGGCCTCGATGGTCGGCACGAGCGCGGTCAAGACGCTGATCGGCGCCACGATCGGCCTGATGATCGCCACGGTCGGCGTCGACAGCGGCACGGGCGTCAACCGCTTCACCTTCGGCTCGCCCAACCTCTTCGACGGCATCGACTTCCTCGTCGTCGTCATCGGCCTGTTCGGCATCTCGGAGCTGTTCACCCTCCTGCACGAGGAGGGCGGCGAGTTCCTGGGCGCGACCAAGCTCGGCCGCTCGACGCTCAAGATGGCCGACCTCCTCGCCCTCAAGTGGACCATCGTCCGCAGTTCCCTCGTCGGCTTCATCATCGGCGTGCTGCCCGGCACCGGCGCCTCGGTCGCCAGCGCCGTCACCTACGGCATGGAGCAGCGCATCGCGGGCGCGTCGGGGCGCTTCGGCGAGGGCGACCCGAGGGGCCTCGCCGCCCCCGAGGCCGCGAACAACGCCTCCGCCGGCGGCTCGCTCGTGCCGATGCTGACGCTGGGCGTCCCCGGCTCCGGCACCACCGCGATCCTGCTCGGCGTCCTCCTCCTCTTCAACATCCAGCCGGGACCGCTCCTCTTCACCCAGCAGCCCGACCTCGCCTGGGGCCTGATCGCGTCGATGTACATCGGCAACGTCGCCCTCCTCGTCATCAACCTGCCCTTGGTCGGCATCTTCGCCCGGCTCATCATGCTGCCCAAGGCGTACCTGATCCCGGTGATCGCGGTCCTCACCTTCATCGGCGTGTTCTCGGTTTCGGGCAGCACCTTCGACCTCTACATGATGCTGGCCTTGGGCGTGCTCGGCTTCCTGCTCAGGAAGCTCAACGTCTCGCTCGCCCCCGTCATCCTCGGCGTGGTCCTGGGCGAGATCTTCGAGGACAACCTCCGCCGCGCCCTGTCCATCAGCGGCGGCGACTGGAAGGTGCTGTTCGAGACCCCCGCCACCATCCTCCTCTGGGTGCTCGCCGTCCTGATCCTCTTCCTCCCCTCCCTCCTCGGCCGCTTCGGCCGCAGGAAGGTCGAGGACACCGAGACGGCGGCGGACTGATACGCTTCGCCGAAGATGCCCTAAAGGGAAGCCATGCCCTTCCCCAACGCCCTGAAACGCACCCTCCTCACCCTCGCCCTCGGCGCCCTTGGCGGCTACCTGCTCTCGCTCGCGGGCTTCCCGGCCGCGTGGCTCGCGGGCAGCATGGCGGCCGTGGCGGTGGCGGCCCTCCTCGGCCTCAGGGTCGGCCTGCCGGAACGCCTGCGCGAGATCGCCTTCATCCTCCTTGGCATCTCGATGGGCTCGGCCGTGACGCCGGACAGCCTGCACCGCATGGCGGCGTGGCCCATGAGCCTCCTCATCCTCGTCGTCTGCGTCGCGGCGACGGCGCTCCTCGGCTCGCTCTGGCTGGAGCGGCGCCACGGCTGGAGCCGCGCCACCGCGCGCTTCAGCGCCATCCCCGGCGCGCTCTCCTACATCCTGGCGCTCGCCATCAAGAGCCCCGCCGACGTGCCCCGCGTCGCCACGGCGCAGAGCCTGCGCCTCGTCGTCCTCGTCGCCGTGATGCCGCTCCTCGTCCAGCTCGGCGGCGAGGTCGACCCCACCGCCGTTCTGTCCCGCCCCGCCGGCGGCACGCCACTCGGCATCGCCGTCCTCGTGGCGCTTGCGACAGCCGGCGGCTTCGCCCTCAAGCGCCTGAACGTCCCGGCCGGGCTCCTCATGGGCTCGCTCCTCGCGAGCGCCCTCCTCCACGGCAGCGGCCTCGTGGAAGCCCGCCTGCCCGGCCCCCTCCTCGTCCCGGGCTTCGTCGTCATGGGCGGCGTCATCGGCGGCCGCTTCGCCAATACCCGCCCCGCCGACCTCCTCCGCCTCCTCCGCCCCAGCCTCGAATCGGTCGGCGTCGGCCTTCTCGTCTCCGCCGCCTTCGCCTTCCTCGCCGCCCGCCTCCTCGCCCTCCCCTTCGGCCAAGTCTGGCTCGCCTACGCCCCGGGCGGCGTCGAGGCCATGACCGTCATGGCGTTCGCCCTCCACGTCGACCCCGCCTTCGTCGGCGCCCACCACTTCTTCCGCCTGCTCGCGCTGAGCGTCGCCATTCCGCTTTGGATGCGGCCGGTGCTGAAGGCGTGAGGACGACGCTTCGCGCCAGCGGACGCGAAGCGTATTCTACCGCTCCCCCCGCCGCAGATGGCAAAGCTCTTCCACGAACCGCGCCGCCTCCAACGCCCCGTTCGGCCGCCTGAACGCTTCGCACCGCCCGCGCATCGCCCGCTGCTCGCCCGGATCGAGCAGGCGCTCGATCGCCGGGGCGACGGCGTAGACCTCGTGGGCGCGAAGGGCGAGCGCGAGGCCGTGGCGTTCGGCGAAGCGGGCGCGGCCGAGCTGGTCGTCCTGCTCGGGGTTCTCGTTCGGGATGAACAGCGTCGGCAGCCCCGCCTGGACGCATTCGTGGAAGCCGTTGTAGCCGACGGCGGCGACGCTGGCGTCGAAGGCGTCGAAGAGGCGGGCGAAGGGGTAGGCGCGCAGCCGCCGCACGCCCTCGGGCAGGAGCCCGGTGCCGTTCTCGGCGATGAGCCATTCGGCGAGCACGACCTGGACCCCGCCCCCGGCGGCGAGCCGCTCCAGGACGAGGCGGCGGACCGTCTCGTAGGCGAAGTTGTTGCCGGAGCCCAACTGGACCAGGACGGCGGGGCGGTCGGGGTCGAGGCCGAGTTCGGCCCGGGCCTCCGCGCGCGGCAGGCAGTCTTCCTCGTCGAGGAGGCGCATCGGCTCGACCCGGCGGGTGCGGGCACGGCTCGACGGCGTTGGCCCGCGGTCGAACGCCTCGGCGAGGTCGGCGGGCTCCAATACGGCGTCGAAGTGCTTTTCCCGGCGGATGAAGGTCTCGCCGGTGCCGGGGCCCCACATCCCCCGCCGGCACCAGACCCGCCAGATCTGCGGGTGGCGGTCGCAGGCGTCGATCAGCCCCTGGTAGGGGCCGTTGCCGTCGAAGACGAGGACGGCGGGGCGGTAGGCCGCGATCAGTTCGCCGATCTCGTCGCGCAGGTGCCGGTTCCAGGCGGCCACGTCGCAGCCGAGGTAGCGGTGGAACGGCAGGTGCTCCACCATGTAGCCCATCGCGTCGACGACGCCGATCGCCTGCGACATGGTGGCGAAGACCGGCTGCACGTGGGGCGGCAGGCGCCGCGCCACCGCGAGCAGCCGGGTGAGGTGGCCCATGCCGACCCCGTTCGAGGACAGGAACAAGGCCCGCAGCCGCGCCCGCCCCACCACGACCGGGGCGCCCGTGGCCGCGTCCGTCGATGCGGGGACGGGGCGCGCCGCCGGGGGGCCGACGAGGCCGTGCAGGCGGCGGGCGAGCGCCGCGCGGCTGAAGCGTTCGGCGACCAGATCCATCCCGGCCAGCGCCTGGGCGTGGTAGCGGGCCGGGTCGTGGAACAGGGCCAGCGCCGCGTCCGCCGCCCGTTCCGGCGGCAGGCAGAGCGCCGCCTCACCGAACAGGGGCGCGAGGCGCTCGTCCAGGATGCAGGGCAGCCCCGACGCCATCGCCTCGATCACCGCGTAGCCGAACGCCTCCACCCAGTCGTCGCGGTGCAGGTAGACGAAGAGGTCGAGCCCCTTGAGGAACTGGGCCGGGTCGACGGCGCCGAACGGCAGCACCTCCCAGTTCGCGGGGTAGCGGCCGAGGATCGCCTCCAGATACGGCCCGCCGCCAAGCACGCGGACGAGGAAGCGGCCGTCGTCGGGGTAGGCCGCGAGGATCGCGTCGCGCGTCCCCGGCCATTTCTGCGGGTCCGGGCGGCTGTGGCGCCCGACGACGCAGCGCCCCCGCCCCGGCCGGCGCAGCGGCCCGGCCCAGGCGTCGCCGTCGATGACGTTGTGCCAGTCGAAGGGCAGCATCGGCGGGCGTTCCGGCAAGGCGTCGAGCTGCGCGCGGACGAGCGGGCCGACCGGCGCCAGCGTCACCGCCCCGTCCAGCATCTCCTCGGCGTGGACCCGCACCCTCGCCAAGTCGTAGTACGGCCGCCCCCCGGCGTCGGCGGGCGGCTGGTGGAGGACGAGGAGCCGCCGCTCGGCCCTGAGCCCCAGCCCCGCGAACGGGAGAAGCCCCGCCGCGAACGGCCCGTGCAGGAGGGCCAGCCCCGCCGCCGCCCGGGCGCCCGGGGGAACGAGCGCGAGAGCGCCCCCGTCGATCAAGGCGCGCAGCTTCGGGTTGAAAGGGTGGGGAAAGCGCAGCACCGACGACTCGGCGGCGACGAGCCCGACCCGATAGCCGGCGCGCGCCGCCGCCGCCGCCTCCTCGGCCATCGCCGACGCCGTGCCGCCCGGAAAGCGCGGGTCGCCGACCAGGACGATATCGAAGGGTGCTTCCATCATGCGAAGGGGGCTAGCACAACCGTGACGGGAGAGCGATGATAGAAGGCGAACGCGGCCGCGAGGGAAGAGGCGAATGGCTCCGGGCACGATGCGCGACCGATGGGCGGCGTTGCGGCGGCGGCGCACGCCTCCGGACGCGCGCCCTCCCCACACGCCGGAGGGACCGCCGCGAGCCGCCCCGACGCCCCCGAGCCGCTTCGACGTGCCGGCCCTGCGCCCGAAGGCCGACGCGGAGCGCCCCGTCCTCCTCGTCCTCCTCGTCGGCCTCGACGCGGCGGCGGTCGAACCCTACCTGGAGCGCCTCGACGCGGAGCGTCAAGCGGGCGCGGCACTCCCCATCCTCGTCACCGACCTCCTCGACCTCGCCCCCTTCCGCGCCCGCCGCCTGCCCGTCGAGTACCTGCCCGACCCGGCACGGCAGCGCCGCTTCGCCCCCGACCTCGACCCCGGCCTCTACCGCCTGCGCCGCCTCCACCTCTGGCGCCGCAAGTGGCAGCCCGTCCGCGTCCTCGCCTTCGGGCCGGCGGCCCGCGACCTTCTGGCGCGATGGCGCGGTTCGCCGTTCGAGGAGGGCGACCCGGCGCCGGAATTGCACGTGCGGTAGGGATGCGCTTCGCGTCCGCCGGCGCGGGGCGTGCCCCGGCTCTAATACAGCTCCACCGCCACCGGCCCGACGCTCGGCCCGGCCCCCGGCTCGATGGCGAGCGACAGGTCGATGAGGCGGCGGAAGGCGAGGCGGGCCTCGGGGGCGAGCGGGTGGGCTTCGAGGAAGCTCTCGTAGGCCTGGAGCGTGTCGGCGCGCCTCGCCTGATCCCAGGCCCCGCCTTCGTCCAGGGTCTGCGCGAACGCGCCGGGGGCGGCGGCACCCGCGAGCAGGAACGCCTTGAACCCCAGATACCACGTGCCGATGCGACGCATGACGCCGTTCCCGTTTCCGTCCCCGACCTTCTGACGATAAAGCCGGAGCTTAACCCATGTCGGGCACCCGTGGCCAGCGCGAAGGCGGACTAGGCAGGGAAAACGGCCGCGTGGCATAGGGGAGGACATGCCGACGACACAAGACCGGGCGGTGGCCCTCCTGCACGGCCTGGAAGAGGGCTGGGACACGCTCCGCCGCCGCCTGCGCGGGGCGCCGAGGGGGCCGTTGCGGATCGAGCCCTATCTCGGCCACGGCGACGCCACCCGGCTTCGTCTCCGGCTGCGCGTCCTGGCGGGCGCGCCCCTGCCCCCGCCCCGGCCCGGCGCCGGCCTTGCCGAGAACCTGCGGCGGATGGCCCGGCGCTTCTCGACCGACGAGGTCGCGCACGCCCGGGTCCGGGCGGCGGCGGGCGGGCGGCGGCTCGACCTCGCCGCCGACGAGGAGGGCTTCGCCGAGATCGACCTGGACGGGCTCGACCCCCTTCCCGGCCGGGGGCTGCGCCGCAGGCCCGTGTCCCTCGCCCTGCCCGACTGGCCTGGCGTCGAAGCCGTCGGCCACGCCCTCGTCGTGCCGAGGGAGGCCCGCCTCGGCGTCGTCTCCGACGTCGACGACACGATCCTCGTCACGGGCGCGCACTCGCTCTGGCGGAACCTCTACACGAGCCTGACGAGCGACGCAGAGGGCCGCGTCGCCTTCCCCGGCGTCGCCGCCTTCTACCGGGCCCTCCAGGCCGGGCGGGCGGGGGCGCCGACCAACCCCGTCTTCTACGTCTCGTCGAGCCCCTGGAACCTCCACGACCTCCTCGTCCGCTTCATGGCGCTGCACGGCATCCCGGAAGGGCCCCTGTTCCTGCGCGACCTCGGCCTCTCCGCCGGGGGCCTCACCCTCAAGAGCGGCCACGCCCGCCATAAGCTGGCCGCGATCGAGGCCCTGTTCGCCTTCCACCCGAACCTCCCCTTCGTCCTCATCGGCGACGGCGGCCAGCACGACGCGGCGATCTACGCCGAGACCGTCCGCCGCCACCCGAGGCGCGTCCTTGCCGTCTACGTCCGCGACATCGCCACGACCCCCGCGGCGCGGCGCGAGACCGCCGACCTCCTCGTCGCCGTCGAGGGCCGGGGCGTGCCCGCGGTCCTCTGCCCCGACCTGACCCGCGCCGCCGAGCACGCCGCGAAGGCGGGCTGGATCGAACCCGAAGCCGTCGCCGCCGTGCGGGGGGAGGCGGTGCGGGAGGGCCGTCCGTCCTAGGCGCCCGGAGGGCTGCACACGCTTCGCGCCCGCTGGCGCGGGGCGTGTCTTCTACCCCAGCGCCTCCCCGACGTAACGCAGGACGCTCTCCAGCATCACCTCGCGCGGGAAGGCGTTCTCGTCGACGAGGCCCGCCGCGATGGCGCTTGCCGCGAGACTCTCGTTGCGGGCGATCGGCAGGGCCAGCGCCCAATGGTCGGCGTCAAGCACGCCCAGCAGGGTCGAGGCGGGGATCATCGCGTCGCTTGCGATCATCTGGCCGTCGTTCAGGGGGTCGATGCGGGCGAGGCGGCGGTGGCTCGGGACCAGGACGCGCGAGAGGCGGGGCGGGGTCGGGACGGCGACGAGGGAGAACCAGCCGATGGCGGCGGGAAGCGGGTGCCCCGCCAGCCACGCCCGACGGCGTTCGGGCAGGAGGCTGTCGATCCCGCCCCCGTCGCCCGGCGGGCAGCCGGGGAGGGCGAGGCGGTCGAGGAGGGCCTTCAGGGGCCGGGGCAGGTCGGCCGCCACGGGCGAGCCCCACGCGCTGCCGCCGATCCCGACGACGGCCCGCACCCCCGGCGGCAGCCCCCCCGGCAGCGCCGTCGCCTCCATGATGTCGCAAAGGCCCTTCGAGTAGCCGACGAGGACGACGCGCTCGTCGGGATCGAGGCCGAGCCCTTGCAGGTGGTCCTGGATCAGCCGGGCGTTGCGCGCCGACGACGAGCGCGGCTCGATCGGGATTTCCCCCACGCGCCAGCCGAGGCGGGCGAGGTGGCGGAGCGCGTCGGAGAAGGGCCGGACCAGCCACGCGACGCAGGCGCCGTAGATCCCGCCGACGACGAGGACGCGCTCCGGCACAAGCGGGGGGCCGAGCGCCACCGGGCGCCCTTCGCCCGCCCCCTCGCCGGCAAAGCGGCGCAGCGCCGCCGCCGCGGGCCGGGCGTCGGGGAGGTTTGGCCGCGCCGCCGCCACCGCTTGCCATATCTCGCGGAAGCGCGCCCGGCCGTCCCCGACGCCGGGCGGCAAGGGGAGCGGGGGCGTTCCTACCCCGCCTCCCCGGCCAGCGCCTTCAACAGGTCCAGCGCCTCGAAGGCGCGGTCGTCGGGGATGAGGAGGTGGTCGTGGTGCCAGGCGCTCAGCACGTTGCAGGGGATGCCGTGCCCGCCGAGCCACGCGGCGATCGTGGCGAGGAAGCCCACGGCGCCCAGCGCCGCGTGGACCTCGAGGACGATCCGCCGGCAGGGAAAACCCGCCTCCAGCCCGGCGCCGCGCGCCTCCGCTTCCGGCAGGACGAGGGTGATCCCCTCCCGCTCGCGGACAAGGGCCAGGGGCTCCAGCCCTGCCGGCACGGGCACCCCGGCCGGCAGCCGGGCGTAGACGAGGCGCTCGGGCATGAGGGCGGGCGCCATCCGCCGGATCAGGTCGGGCAGGACGCGGCTCGGGAAGGGCTCGACCGTCACTCGTGGCGTCTCCTCAACCGATGATGCCGCGGGCGCGCAGGTCGTCCAGCGCCGCACCGTCGAGGCCCAGGACCTCCCCCAGCACCTCCGCCGTGTGCTGGCCAAGCGTCGGCGGCGGGCGCTCGTAGCGGACGGGGGTGGCGGACATCCTGATCGGGTTGCCCAGGAGCGGCACCGTGCCGGAGCCCGCCTTCGGGTGCGGCATCTCGATCCGCATCCCCCGTGCCCGCACCTGCGCGTCCGCGAACACCCGATCCAGCGCGTTGACGGGGCCGCAGGGCACGGCGATCCCGCTCAGCCCCTCGACCCATTCGGCGGTGGTGCGCCCGGCCATCACGGGCGCGAGGCGCGCGTGCAGCGCGTCGCGGTTCTTCGCGCGCGCCGGGTTGGTGGAAAAGCGCGGGTCGTCCGCCAGCCCCTCGACCCCGGCGAAGCGACAGAAGCGGCGGAACTGCCCGTCGTTGCCGACGGCGAGGATCACCTTGCCGTCCCGGCTCTCGAACGTGCGGTAGGGGACGATGTTCGGGTGGCCGTTGCCCTGGCGCTTCGGCACCTTGCCCGAAACGAGGTAGTTCGTGCCCTCGTAGGCGAGCCACGCGACGGTGGAGTCCAAAAGCGAGAGGTCGATGTGCTGCCCCTCCCCCGTCGCCTCGGCGTGGCGCAAGGCCGCGAGCACCGCGACCGCGCCGTACATCCCGCAGACGATGTCGCTGACCCCGACCCCCACCTTGACGGGCTCCCCCTCGGGCTCGCCCGTGAGGCTCATGATCCCGCCGTAGCCCTGGGCCAGGAAGTCGTATCCTGCGCGCTCCCGGTACGGCCCCGTCTGGCCGAAGCCGGTGATCGAGCCGTAGACGAGGGCCGGGTTGACGGCGCGGAGCCCTTCGTAGTCGAGGCCGTACTTCGCCAGCCCGCCCGCCTTGAAGTTCTCGACGACGACGTGCGAGCGGGCGGCGAGGTCGCGGATCAGCCCCTGCCCCTCCGGGTCGGCGAGGTCGATCGCCACCGAGCGCTTGCCCCGGTTGCAGGCGAGGTAGTAGGCGCTCTCGGAGGTGTCGTCGCCCCCTTCGTCCTCGACGTAGGGGGGACCCCACTTGCGGGTGTCGTCGCCCTCCCCCGGCCGCTCGACCTTGATCACGTCGGCGCCCAGATCCCCGAGGAGCTGGGTGCAGGTGGGTCCCGCCAGGATGCGCGTCAGGTCGAGCACCCGGACGCCTTGGAGCGCCGTCGTCATCGTCGCCTCGCGTTCGTTTCCCGCCCAGCCATAGGGCGGGCGGGTCCGGGCGACAAGCCGTCAGCCGACGACGGCGACCCCGAACAGCCAGGGGTGGAGGTAGGCGAGGAGGACGTAGAGGCCGAGCGCCACGGCGAGGCGCCCCCAGCCGATCTCCCGCCAGACGAAGCGGTTGCGCCCCTCCCAGATCGCGGCGAACGGCACGAACGAGGTCGCCTGGAGGAAGACCCCCCAGCCGGGCGGGTTCTCCCGGCTGCGCCGCTGCTCCTGGAGCCACGCGCCCAGGAGCGAGAGGACGAGGAAGGCGCCGAAGAAGAGGAGGGCGGCCACCTCCGCGTTCGCCGCGAGGTGCGCGAAGGCCCAGAGCGCGATGCCCCACATCAAGGGGTGGCGGGTGACGCGCAGCATCCCCCGCGCGGGCTCCGGCGTGTCCGGGTCCGGGTCCTGCCCGACGGCCGTAGGGTTCGGCCCCGACAGGGCGGCGACGGCGAGGAGGAGCGCCGGCAGCAGGAGGAGGTGCGGCAAATGGCGCAGGAAGGCGTTGCCGTAGGGGAGCGGCACGTAGGGCGCGTGGCGGAAGGCCGTGATCAGCCAGACGACGGCGACGAGGGAGACCAGCGAGTAGAGCCCCCGGTAGGCGCCCGTCCCCACCCGCTCGATCAGCTGGCCGCGCAGGCTCGTGCTGGAGATCCCGACGTGGGTGCCGACGAAGAACAGGGCGGCGATCAGGAGGTTCTGCATGGAGGCGCACTCGCTTCTCGTGGGCCGCGGCGCTGGCGGGTTGGCGTCCGCGCGCTAATTGAGGCCCTCGCTACCATGCCCGGCCGCACGGGAGAATGACTTGCGCGCGAAATCCCCCTTCCGCCTCGCCCTGCTCCTGCTGCCGGCGCTCCTCCTCGGTCCCGCCGCCGCCCGCGCCGGGACCGACGGCTTCGCCTACGCCTTCACCGCCATCGAGGGCGGGCCCCTGCCGCTCGCCGACTACCGCGGCAAGGCCGTCCTCGTCGCCAACACGGCGAGCTTCTGCGGCTTCACGCCCCAGTACGAGGACCTGCAAGCCGTCTACGACCGCTACAGGGACCGGGGCCTCGTCGTGCTGGGGGTACCGTCCGACGACTTCAACCAGGAGAGCGACGACGACGCGGCCATCAAGACGTTCTGCGAGGTGAACTACAAGATCACCTTCCCGCTCACCGAGCGGGTCCACGTCGAGGGGCCGCAGAGCCACCCCCTCTTCGCCCACTTCCGGGAAGCGCTGGGCGAGAAGGCGGGGCCGGGCTGGAACTTCTACAAGTACCTGATCGCCCCCGACGGCAGGGTGGTCGCAAGCCGGCCGTCCTCGGTCAAGCCGACCTCGGCCGAGATCACGGGCGCCATCGAGCGGGCGCTGCCGGGCGCGTCCTGAAGCCGCGCAACCAACCTCCGCCTCGGGTGTTGGCCCGGAGCCGTCGAGCCCTTAGGTGAACGGGCACGCGGCCGACGCCGCGAACGGTTTTCGACAGGAGACGAAGATGGACGAGAAACCCACCCCGCAAGGAAACGCCGAGCGCGTCCTGACCAACCGGCAGGGCCACCCGGTCACGAACAACCAGTCGCAGCGCACCGTCGGCAGCCGGGGTCCGGCGACGCTCGAGAACTACCAGTTCCTCGAGAAAATCAGCCACTTCGACCGCGAGCGCACGCCCGAGCGCGTCGTCCACGCCCGGGGCTTCGTCTGCTACGGCGAGTTCGAGGCCGACGGCAGGATCGGCGACGAGCCGGCGTCGAACTACACCCGCGCGAAGCTGTTCCAGGAGGCCGGCAAGAAGACGCCGCTCGCCATCCGCTTCTCGACCGTGATCGGCGGCCGCGACTCGTCCGAGGCCGCCCGCGACCCGCGCGGCTTCGCCGTGAAGTTCTATACGGAAGACGGCAACTGGGACTTGGTCGGCAACAACCTCGCGGTGTTCTTCATCCGCGACGCGATCAAGTTCCCCGACGTGATCCACGCCTTGAAGCCCGACCCGGTGACGTTCCGCCAGGAGCCGAACCGCATCTTCGACTTCATGGGCCAGACGCCCGAATCGATGCACATGCTGACGCACCTGTTCAGCCCGCGCGGCATTCCGGCCGGCTACCGCCACATGGAGGGCTTCGGCGTCAACACCTACAAGATGGTGAACGCCGAGGGGCGGACGGTCCTCGTCAAGTACCACTTCCATCCCCGCTGCGGCGTCGCCAGCCTCACCGCCGACGAGGCCGCCAAGGTGCAGGGCCAGGATCTCGGCTCCGCCTCCAAGGACCTCTTCGATGCCATCGAGCGCGGCGACTTCCCGCAGTGGGACGTGCTCGTCCAGCTCATGGAGGACCACGACCACCCCGAACTCGACTGGGATCCCCTCGACGACACCAAGACGTGGCCGGAGGACGACTTTCCCCTCCGCCACGTCGGCGTCATGACGCTCAACCGCAACGTCGACGATTTCTTCAACGAGAACGAGCAGATCGCGATGGGCACGGGCGTGCTCGTCGACGGGCTCGACTTCTCCGACGACAAGATGCTGGTCGGCCGGACCTTCTCCTACTCCGACACCCAGCGCCACCGCGTCGGCCCGAACTACCTGCAACTGCCCGTCAACCACGCGAAGAACGCCCCCGTGGCGACGAACCAGTCCGGCGGGCAGATGTCCTACTATCGGGACACGGCGCCGGGGCAGAACCCGCACGTCAACTACGAGCCCTCGATCCACGGCGGCCTGAGGGAGTCGCCGCGCGAGGAGCCGCACGACGCGCCCGAGATCCAAGGGCGCCTCACCCGCAGCGTGCTGGAGCGCCGCAACGACTACGCCCAGGCGCGCGCCCGCTACTGCACCATGATGGACTGGGAGCGCGACGACCTCGTCCGCAACCTGGGCACGCTGCTCGGCCAGTGCGAGCAGGACGTGCGGGAACGCATGGTCTGGCACCTCTTCCTCGTCCACGACGACTACGGGAGCCGGGTCGGCAAGGCGATCGGCCTCACCGCCGACGACGTGCGCAATCTCGGGCCGCTGCCCAAGCAGGTGCTGACCGACGAGGACGAGCGCCGGCTGGAGAAGCTGGGCGAGAACGGCGACAAGATCGACCCGAACGCCTGGGGGCAGTGGACGAGTTCGGTGAAGAACCGCGAGGCCACGGCCGAGGAGGTCCTGGGCGGGATGATGAAGGACGGCGCGAGCCCGGCGCGGGACCGGGCCGCCGAGTAGGGCGAAGAGGGGCGGCGGAGCGGTCCCGCCGTCCCGCTATGCTTCGCGCCCGCCGGCGCGGGGCCTTTTTCCTTTTCTTGGCTGGAAAGGACCCTCACCCCAACCCTCTCCCCGAGAGATGAGGGCGCACGAGGCGGAAGTTCTAGCTGCTTGCGCCCGCTTCGACTCGTACCTCCTCTCCCTCGGGGAGAGGGTTGGGGTGAGGGTCCTTTTCTTGAACCCTACGGCTGATAAACAGCGCGACACAAGCTGGCGAGCGCCGAGATTTGCGGTTAAGTTGGCGATGCCAAAGCACCCTTCGATCGCGTTCGTGGGGACGATCGGACCGTCCGCCTTCACCTCCCCCTCGGGCAGCGCGACCTCGGACCGGTCCATGACCGTCTCGGCCGTCACCGCAAAGCGCCTCTTGCGGCGGGGGCACGTCGGGCCGTCCGGCCACAGGGCCGCCCCAAGGCGAGCAAGGGCCGCAGCCCCGTCGTGAGGGGCGGCCTCAAGGAGGGTCGAAGCGGGCACGGGCGCCTCCCGTCGCGACGGAAAAGACCAGCCCGGCGAGCTGCGCCGGCTTCATGAACGCCAAGACAAGAGAAAAAAGGCCCCCCCGCCAGCGGACGCGAGGCGTCTAGCCGCCT
>JAGRGG010000005.1 GCA_020445645.1 Geminicoccaceae bacterium
GCCACGCCCGGACAACAGATGAAAAAGGAGAAAAAAGGCCCCGCGCCAGCGGGCGCGAAGCGCAATCGGCGCGCTTGCCACGACGCCGCCCGGCGCCATATGCGGCGCATGACGCCAGCGCCCTACGACCGCCGCCGCCTGCGCGCCCGCAGCGTTCGGCTCGCCGCCCGCCCCTGCGCCGACCCGTTCCTGCGCCGGGCGATCGAGGAGTCGCTCCTGGAGCGGATCGGCATGGTGCGGCGCGCGTTTCCGCGGGTGCTCGTGCTCGGGCGGCAGGACGGGGCGCTGGCCGGGGCGGTGGCGGGGTTGCCGGAGGTAGGAGAGGTGGTCGCGCTCGACGTGGTGCCGGGCAAGGGGCCGCTCGCCGTCGTCGGGGACGAGGCGCTTTTGCCGTTTCGGGAGGGGGCGTTCGATGCGGTCGTCTCGGCGCTGAGCCTGCACTGGGTCAACGATCTGGTCGGGCTTCTCGTCCAGGCGCGGCGCTGCCTCGTTCCGGACGGGCTCTTGCTCGCGGGCTTTCCGGGCGGCGACAGCCTGAAGGAACTGCGCTACGCGCTGACCCAGGCCGAGCTTGAGATCCGGGGCGGGATGGAGCCCAGGGTCATGCCGATGATCGACGTGCGGGACGCGGGCGGGCTGTTGCAGCGGGCCGGGTTCGCCCTGCCGGTCGCCGACGTCGAGCGGCTGCCGGTGCGCTACGCCTCGCCGCTCGGCCTGCTCGCGGACCTGCGGGCGATGGGGGAGACGAACCACCTCAGGGGCTCGGGGCGGACGGCGCTGCGCCGCGACGTGCTCGCGCGGGCGGTGGAGATCTATGCCAACGACTTTTCCGACCCGGACGGGCGGGTGCGGGCGGGGTTCGACCTCGTCTACCTCACCGCCTGGGCGCCGGCGCCCTCGCAGCCGAAGCCGTTGCGGCCGGGCTCGGGGCAGGTGTCGATGGCGGAGGCGGTGGCCGGGTGGCCCGGGAAGAAGGTCAGCGGTTGACGAAGCGGTCGACGAGCGGGCCGAAGAGGGAAGGGCGCGGTTTTTCCGGCGCGATCCGGCGCTCCAGTTCCAGGCAGTTCGGGTCCGGGGCCGGGAACGCCTCGCCGCGCAGGTCGACGTGGGTGATGCGGTCGAAGCCGGCCCTGGGGTCGGGGTAGAGGTAGAGGTCGAGGCTGCAACCGGAGAAGGTGTAGCGCCAATAGTGCGCCGGGTCCTCGTCGCGGCTCAGGCTGGGCTCGCCCAGAAGGGTGCGCACACCTTCGGCGCTCATTCCGACGAGGCGCACGCCGGCCGGCAGTTCGGGGGCTTCCGGCAGCGTGGGGTCGGGATGATCGGCGACGGTGGCGGGCGCGTCCGCGGCGGCGCAGGCGGCGAGACCGAAGAGACAGGCCAGCGCGAGGATTTGTCCCTCGCGCGGTCGAGCCCGTCGTCGCACCCCGTCCCCCGCCTTGCTAGCCGACGATGCGGCTGCCGCCGTTGCCCATTCCGCCCGTGCCCGCGCCCTGACCCGACGTCGTCGGGGCGCTGCCCGTGGCGGCCGGGGCCGGCTGCGGGGCGCTTCTCGTCGGGGCGGCGCCCTTCTCCAGCATCGAGATGGAGCCGCTGAGGCGGCCGCCGCGCTCGATCTCGAGTTCGCCGAAGCGCACGTTGCCGCGCACCTGCCCGGTGGAGCGGATGAGCAGGCGGTTGCGGACGGTGAGGTCGCCCTCGTAGACGCCGCTGATCTCGGCGTCGTCGACCTCGGCCTTGCCGTTGGTGAACCGGCCGCTCTCGGCGATCTCGATCGCCTTGGTCTCGTTGAGGGTGACTTGCACGCTGCCCTCGACGATCAGGCGGTCGCAGGCGGTGATCTCGCCCGACAGGCTAATGCCCTGGCCAACGATGAGCCGCTTGCCGGCCGATTCGCTGACGGGCGCCGTGCTCGCGGCGCCCGTGCCCGGCTGCTGGCGCTCGCCGGTGGCGAGGAAGGGGGTGCTGCTCGTCGGGGTCGGCATCTCGACCTGACGGCGCGGCATCTCGGGCGCCGGCTGGGCCGGCCGGGACTCGGCCATCGGACGGGGGGCGGGCGTCGCAGGCGCGGTCAGGGGGGTCGCCGCCGGCTCCGGGGTCGCGTCGGGACGAGGCGGATCGTTGTCTTTTCTGCGGAACATTTGGGGCTTTTCCTGCTCGCTGCGGAAACCGGGCGCCCGGATCAGGCGTGAGGCGCCGACGATCGGGTGAGTGGCGCCAGGATTAGCGCCGTTGCGAGGAGCAAGTCAAACCGTAACCTTGAAGGCGTACCCCGGGCTATCCTCAGGACATCGTGGGGTCATCCTGGCACTTCAAGGGGCGATCGGGCGCCGCGCGACGGTCAGCCCCTTTTCCCGCCAGCGGTGGTAGCGGTGGGTCATGAAGGCGATGCCGATCGCGGGCACGACGAGGTTGACGACCGGCACGAGGAGGAAGAGGGCGATCAGCGCCCCGCTCGTCCAGGCGCGCGGGAACAGCCGCCTTCTGAGCGCCCGCGCCTCCGCCACGCCGTGGCGGCGCAGCGCCACCACGTCGAGGTACTCGCGGCCGAGGAGGAAGCCGTTGAGGGCGATGAAGAGGGCGAGGTTGAGGCCTGGCAGGAACAGATAGAAGGGCAGGGCCAGGAGGTTGAGGGCCAGGGCAAGGGCGGTGAAGCGCGCGCCCTCCCAAGCCGACTGCCATAGGGGAGGCTCGTGCGCCGGCGGCAGGCCGGGGTAGTACCGGGCCTCGACCTCGGCCGCGATCTCCTCGCCGAAGAAGGCGATCACGGCCGAGACCACGGCGGGGAAGAACAGCCACGCCAGGACGAGGGCGCCGGCGAAACCCGTGAGCTGGACCAGCCAGTCGAGCCACGCGGCGGAGAAGACGGCCAGTCGGTCGATGAGGAGCCACGCGGCGCCGAGGAGGACGACGAAGGTGGCGAGCGCGATCAGAAGGGAGCGCCAGAGGATCGCCCGCAGGCCGGGGCTCAGGGTCTGGGCCAGCGCCCGGCGCAGGTCGTTCGCCATCGTTTCAAGATCACCGGGGCAGGGGTGGGGCGGGTCGGGTGCGAAACGCCCTTCTTTTGCCCCCGCCATCCCCCTATACGCAAGCCCGCGCGTCCTTTGGGGGAAAGCCCTTCGGGCCGCTTGGTCGAGGGCCAAGGGGCTCCTATAGTGCGGGGCTACGCGAAGCCTGATGCTTGTGGTTGGGGAGCCTGCGGGGAGGCGGATGAACGAGTTCGACCGTTACGACGTGCTTGGCATCGGCAACGCCATCGTCGACGTCGTCGCCCACGCGGGGGACGACCTTCTCGAAGCGCTCGGCCTCGAGAAGGGGGCGATGACCCTGATCGACGAGGCGCGCTGCGAGGACCTCTACGCCAGGATGGGTCCGGCGCGCGAGACCTCGGGCGGCTCCTGCGCCAACACGATGGCGGCGCTGGCGGCACTCGGCGGTCGGGCCGCCTACGTCGGGCGGGTGCGCGACGACCAGCTCGGCCGCGTCTTCAGCCACGACATCCGCGCCGCCGGCGTCGCCTTCCGCAACCCGCCCGCCCCCGACGGCCCGGCGACGGCGCGCTCGCTCGTCTTCGTCACGGAGGACGCCCAGCGCACGATGCAGACCTACCTCGGCGCCTGCGTCGAGCTGTCGCCCTCCGACGTCGAGGAGGACCTCGTCCGCCGCGCCGACGTAACCTACCTGGAGGGCTACCTCTGGGACCGTCCGGCGGCGAAGGACGCCTGCCGGAAGGCGGCCGAGATCGCGCACGCCGTCGGCAACAGCCTCTCGCTCACCCTCTCCGACCCCTTCTGCGTCGACCGCTGGCGGGGCGAGTTCCGGGCGTTGGTCCAGGGCCAGGTCGACATCCTCTTCGCCAACGAGGCCGAGATCACCAGCCTCTACGAGACGGCCTCGTTCGAGGACGCGGCCCGGCAGGCGCGCGGCGAGGTCGGCCTCGCCGTCCTGACCAGGGGGGCCAAGGGCGCCCTCGTCCTGCAGGGCGAGCAGGCGGTCGAGATCCGGGCCGAGCCCGTGGCCCGGCTGCTCGACACGACGGGGGCCGGCGACCTGTTCGCCGCAGGCTTCTTCCGCGGCCTCGCCGGCTGCATGGGCCTCGCCGACTCGGGCCGCCTCGGCGCGCTCGCGGCGGCCGAGATCCTCTCGCAGTACGGCGCCCGCGCCGAACAGCCGCTGCTGCCCCTTCTGGAGCGGTTGCGCAGCGCGGCCGCTTGAGGGCGCGAGCCGTCAGCCGGCCGGTGCCAGGGCCGCGGCGCCGAGGATGGCGCCCTGGCCTTCCCGCTGGACGAGGACGGCGACGCCGTCCCCGGTCGGGGCCGGGACGCGAAGGGTCGCGTCCGCCCCGTTCCAGGTGGCGACGCGCTCGAGCGCCTTGACGACGTTGACGTTCTCGAGGCGGCGGCCGCCGTTCTCGCCGCGCTTCACGTCGGTCGTTCGGGTCAGGGGGTCGTAGCGCGCCAGCCAGACGCCGACCGGGGCGTTGAGCGTCGCCCGCGGCAGGACGACCGCGAGGCCCTGGGCGTCCCGCCGCAGGGCGACGGCGAGGCGCGAGCCCGCGGCGGCGCGGCTGGCTTCGAGGACCCGCTCGATCGCGGCACGGTGCGAGCCCACGGCGTCGGTGGCCCCGTCGATGACCATCTGCGGCGTGTAGACCCCGTTCAGGCCGAGGGCCGCGCCATAGCCGTACTGACGGTCGGTCGCCCAGGCCGAGGCGAACGGGTCCTTCCAGCCGAGCCGGTCCCAGTAGGCGACGTGGAACGAGAGCGCCACCACGCCGCCGCGCCCTGCCAGTTCGCCCAAGTAGGCGTCGGCCGGCGGGCAGGACGAGCAGCCCTGCGAGGTGAACAGCTCGACGACGGTGGGCGGGCCATCGGCCGCGCCGGTCGGATGGGGTGCTAGGCCGATGGCGAGGAGGGCGGCGAGAAGCGAGGGCCGACGCATGGGCTTCGTCTCCGGGCGGATCACCGAAAGAGAGCCGGCCGCCGCAGCGGCGGCCGGCCGCCGTGGAAGGCTAGGAGTGCTCGCCCATCGCCTTCATCGCCTCTTCCATGTGCATCTTGCAGGCTTCCATGTCCTGCTTGGTCATGGCCTCCTTGGCCATGTCCATCTCCTTCATCGCCATCGTCTTCTTCTCGCCGTCCTCCATCTTCGTCATCATTTTCTGGGACTTCATCATCCCGTCCTCCGAGCACTCCATGCTGTCCATGGCGAGCGCCGGAAGGGTGAGCAGGACGGTGGTGGCGGCGGCGGCGAGCGCGAGCTTGATCATGAGGTTGCTCCCTGATGCATTCGGCCGGAACTTCGGCCAAGTGCAACCTAGCGGATCGACGGCGACGGCCCCGATCACAGCGAAGTTACCTCACGCGGCCTTGAACGGGCGGGGAACTCCGCGCCGGCAGGTGCGAGGCGCGTTCAGACCGCGTCCCGCACGCCGTTCTTCTCGCAGAGATCCTCCAGAAGGCACGCGACGCAGCGGGGCCGCCGCCCCCTGCACACGTCGCGGCCGTGGCGGAACAGCCAGAGGTGGGCGCCCATGCCGAAGCGTTCGGGGGTGCGGCGGGCCAGTTCGTCGGCGACCTTGTCCGGGGTCGGGGACGCCGCGAGCCCGAGGCGGCGGCTCACCCGGAAGACGTGGGTGTCGACGGCGCAGACGGGGTGGCGAAGCGCGAAGCGGAGCACGATGTCGGCCGACTTGCGCCCGACGCCCGGAAGATCCATCAGCCCTTCGCGCGTTCCGGGCACCCGCCCGCCGTGGTCGCGGACGAGGGCTTCGGCCATCGCCTTCAGCCCTTTGGCCTTCTGGTTGTAAAGCCCGGCCGGGACGATCCGCGCCGCGATCTCGGGCAAGGGCAGGGCGGCCAGCGCCCCCGGCGTGTCGGCGAGCGCGAAGAGTTGCCGCGCCGCCTTCTCGGTGTTGACCCCTTGCGTCCGGGCCGAGAGCACGACGCCCACCAGGGTCTTGAAGGGGTCGCGCGGCCCTTTGGGCGACCAGTCCGGGTCGGGGTCGGCCGTTGCGAACCGTTCGAACACCGCCTCGACCCCCGCGTCGTCCAACATGGCACCCTTCCAACGTCCTACGTTTCCCAGGCCTTGAATCCACGATCGCCGGCGCTCCAGGTCAAGCCATGATCGGGCGCTTCACACCGTGGGGCGGGGGCGTCGCGCAGGGGTGGAAAGCCATCGATGGACCGTTTATTCGAGGCGTCGGGAGCGGCGCCGAGGCGGGCAGCCCGGTACGGCCGCGCCGGGCGGCCGGAACCAGCCCCTACTGTACGACGGGAGCGCCAACCCTTGCAAATCATCGACATAGGCGAAAGCACCTTCGGGCTCGACCTCCTCACCGCCGCTACCCATTCCCGCGACGCGCTGGACGCCGAGGCGGGCGCGATCTTCGCGCTTTTTCTGGAGCGGGAGCGCGAGTTCGCCTTCAACCCTTCCATCGTCAACGTCCATCCGGACATCGATGATCCTTCGGCCAGCGCGTTCCTGACCAATCCCGTTCGGTACATCGGCGGCCGCATCGCCGTCCTGGAGGCGGCGGGCGAACCCATCGTCCGCGTCGTGGTGCCGACGACCTACGGCGATAGGCTGAAGAAGCCGTTGAGCAAGGCCGGCTATGCGGTCACGAAGATCGACATGCCGGCCGGCCCGGACCACACTTATGCGTTCGCGCTGGTCCTTCCTGGCAAGCCCGGCCCCTGTCGCACGCTTCATCTCGAAGCCGTCAACGAGAAGGACGAGAAGATCCGCCCGACCTTCGTCCTCAGGCTGACGGATGCCCAAGACCGGCTTTACGGCGGCGCGTGCGGCGCCATCGGCGCGAGCGACGGCGGGGCTTATGCTTATCTCTCTACGCTCACCCTCCGCGCGGGTCTGCCTCGAACCGCGGGCACCCGCTTGGCGAATGCGACGCTGGACCACCTCAGGTCGCAAGGCGTCAAGACCGTGAACCTCGGCACGTAGACGGCGGCGGGCTTCTACGGGAAGCTCGGGTTTCGAACCATCCACCGTGTCCTGGGCGGTCTCCGTTCAAGGAAGACAAGCGGCGGCCGGGTCGTGAGCGATGACTTGGTGATGATGGCGATGGATCTGGAACCTGGAAGAGGTTTCATCCCGCCCGCCGCTTCATGATCGTGGTCTTCTCTCGACCAATGGCGAACATGGCGCCAACGCGGATCGGCCGATCGTGCGGCCGAACGAGGTGAAGATATGGACGACGACGAACCGAAGATCGAGGCGGCGGCCTTCGCCGAGCTGGCGACCGGCGGCGTGCCCTATGTCGGCCAGCTCGGCCTCGTCGTCGAGCGCTTC
>JAGRGG010000261.1:0-206 GCA_020445645.1 Geminicoccaceae bacterium
GGAAGATGTTGTCGACGAAGAAGAGCACGTCCTGGCCCTCCTCGTCGCGGAAGTGCTCGGCGACGGTGAGGCCGGTGAGGGCCACGCGGGCGCGGGCGCCGGGGGGCTCGTTCATCTGGCCGTAGATCAGCGCCACCTTCGACTTGCCGGGATCCTCCTCGTTGATGACGCCGGATTCGAGCATCTCGTGGTAGAGGTCGTTGCCC
>JAGRGG010000261.1:215-2254 GCA_020445645.1 Geminicoccaceae bacterium
CGCCGACGCCGGCGAACACCGAGACGCCGCCGTGCGCCTTGGCGATGTTGTTGATCAGCTCCATGATGAGCACGGTCTTGCCGACGCCCGCCCCGCCGAACAGGCCGATCTTGCCGCCCTTCGGGTAGGGGGTGAGGAGGTCGACGACCTTGATGCCCGTGACCAGCACCTCGGCCTCGGTCGACTGGTCGACGAAGGGGGGCGCGGGCGCGTGGATGGGGGCGGTGATCGAGGCGTCGACCGCACCCTTCTCGTCCACGGGCTCGCCGATGACGTTGAGGATGCGGCCCAGGGTCGCGTCGCCGACCGGGACCGAGATGGGGGCGCCCGTGTCGATCACTTCCTGCCCGCGGGTGAGGCCGTCGGTGCCGTCCATGGCGATGGTGCGGACCGTGCTCTCGCCCAGGTGCTGCGCCACCTCCAGGACGAGGGTCTTGCCGTTGTTCTGGGTGTGGAGGGCGTTCAGGATCGCCGGCAGGTTCTCGCCGAACTGCACGTCGACGACGGCGCCGGTGACTTGGCTGATCCGGCCGGTGGCGACGTTTTCCTTGGCTGCGTCCATCACTTGATGCTCCCTCGGCCGGGCGTCATATCGCCTCCGCGCCGGAAATGATCTCGATGAGTTCCTTCGTGATCTGCGCCTGGCGCTGGCGGTTGTAGACGAGGCTCAACCGCTTGATCATGTCGCCGGCGTTGCGGGTCGCGTTGTCCATCGCCGCCATGCGCGCGCCCTGCTCCGAGGCCGCGTTCTCGACCAGCGCCTTGTAGACCTGGACGCCGACGTTGCGCGGCAGGAGTTCCGTGAGGATGCGCTCCTCGTCGGGCTCGAAGTCGTAGACGGACCCGCCCGCCTCGTCCGAAGCCTCGGCCTTCTCCGGCAGCTCGACCGGGATGAGCTGCTTGAAGGTGAGGATCTGGACGACCGCCGACTTGAAGGTGTTGAAGACGACCGAGACCTCGTCGACCCCGCCGGAATTGTAGAGGTCGATCACCTTGTCGGCGATGACCTTGGCGTCGGTGAACTCGGTGCGCTTCTGCCCCGGCGCCATGACCGGCAGGAATTCGGCGATGAGGCCGCCGTACTCGCGGCGCAGCAGGTCGCGCCCCTTGCGGCCGACGCAGATGAGCTTGACCTCCCTGCCCTCGGCCTGGAGTTCGGCGATCCGCCGCCGGGCGCCGCGGACGATCGTGGCGTTGAAGCCGCCGGCGAGGCCCCGGTCGGCGGTGGCAACGATGAGGAGGTGGGACTTCGCACCTTCCCGCCCGGCGAGGAGTGGCGGCGCGCCCGGCATCCCCTGGACCCCGGCGCCCAGGTTCGAGAGCATCGCCGACATCCGCTCGGCGAACGGGCGCGAGGCCTCGGCCTGCTCCTGCGCCCGCTTGAGCTTGGAGGCGGCGACCATCTTCATGGCGCTCGTGATCTTCTGCGTCTGCTTGACGCTGCCGATCCGGCCGCGGAGTTCCTTTAAGCTCGGCATCGGCCCGCCCTAGCTGAAGCTTTTAACCAAGTCGTCGAGGACGCCCTTCAGCTTCTTCTCGGTGTCGTCGTCGAGCTGGCCCGTCTGGGCGATCTTGTCGAGGATCTCCGAATTGCCGGCGCGCAGGTCGTCGAGCAACTGGTCCTCGAAGCGCTGCACCTTGGCGACGGGCACCTTGTCGAGGTAGCCGTTGACGCCGGCGTAGATGACGCAGACCTGTTCTTGCATCGGCATCGGGTTGTACTGCGGCTGCTTGAGCAGTTCCGTGAGCCGAGCCCCCCTTTGCAGGAGGCGCTGGGTCGCGGCGTCGAGGTCGGAGGCGAACTGCGAGAAGGCGGCCATCTCGCGGTACTGGGCGAGCTCGAGCTTGATCCGGCCCGCGACCTTCTTCATCGCCTTGGTCTGCGCCGCCGACCCCACCCGGCTCACCGACAGGCCGACGTTCACGGCGGGGCGGATGCCCTGGTAGAACAGGTCGGTCTCCAGGAAGATCTGGCCGTCGGTGATCGAGATCCCGTTGGTCGGCACGAACGCGGACACGTCACCGGCCTGCGTTTCGAG
>JAGRGG010000067.1 GCA_020445645.1 Geminicoccaceae bacterium
CGTCGATGGGAGGCGGGACGATGCGGCGGGTGGTCGGGGCGTTGCGGGCGGGGCTTGGGGCGGGGGCGGCCGTGGCGCGGCCCCTTCCGCCGGCCGGGTTCTCGGGCCTCGTGCCAGACGTCGACGGAACCCCGGCGGGGACGAAGGGGCGCCGCCCCGATCGGCCCGCCGCGCGGGCGGGGGCCGGGCCTCGCCGGGGTTCAGTCCCCGGTCGCGTAGAGGGCCGGGCGCTCGCGCAGCTTCACGGGCGTCCAGGCGCCGGTGCCCACCGATGCCAGGGCGGCGTCGGCGACGGCGGTGGCGGCGTAGCCGTCCCAGGCGCTCGGCCCCGTGGCCTTGCCCAGGGCGGCGGCCTCGAGCCACGCCTGAAGTTCGAGGTCGTAGGCGCGCATGAAGCGCTCCCGCCAGTCGGCCGGCACCCGCCCCTCGAACCGGCCGCGGCACTTCACGACGACGGGGTTGCCCTCGGCAAGGCCCGCGACGCCCCGCTCGCCGACGACCTCGCCCCTGATGTCGTAGCCGTAGGCGACGTTCATCGAGACCTCCACGTCGACCAGGACGCCGCTTTCCGTCCTGAACAGGACGAGGAGGGGGTCGCGCAGGTCGGCCCGGCCGTTCCGGCGGGGGGTGAGGACCGAGACGGCGGCGATCTCCTCGGCGAGCAGCCAGCGGGCCACGTCGGCGTCGTGGACCATGGTGTCGTTGAGCGCCATGTCGTCGACGTAGTGGCCGGGCACCGACGGGTTGCGGTGCGCGGCGTGCAGCAGGAGCGGCGCCCCGATGGCGCCCCCGTCCACGGCGGCCTTGAGCGCCCGGTAGGCGGGGTCGTAGCGGCGCATGAAGCCCACCTGGACGAGCCGCGCCCCGCGCGCCGCCTCGGCGTCGACGATCCGCAGGCAGGCGCCTTGCGTCGTCGCCAGGGGCTTCTCGCAGAAGACGGGCTTGCCCGCCGCAATGCAGCCCAGCACGTAGCCCTCGTGCGTCGGTCCCCAGGACGCGACCAGGACGGCGTCCACGGCGGGGTCCCCGATCACATCCTCGCCCACGGCAAGGACCCGGGGGCCGCCGAGGGCGGCGGCGACCCGCTCGGCCCGGCCCCGGTCCACGTCCGCGACCGCGACCACCGCACCCCCCGAAAGCACCCGCGTCAGCCGGCGGACGTGGTCCTCGCCGATCAGGCCGACGCCGATGACCCCGACGTTCACCGTCATGTCACTTTTCCCTGCTGTCGGATCGTGCCCGCGAAGCGTCGTCTTTTCCTGCCGCCAGTGCAACGTTCGGTCCGGTGAGCGGGAGGCTTTCGCCTCCTGTGCGTAAACGCACTGCGCCGTCCGCAACCACGGCTACAAAGACAGCTTAGCCGGCTTGAACAGGGGGACGCGCCGTTGCCGGCCGGCGGCGCGTCGGGATCGAAGCGAGGAAACGCGACATGATGACGGACAAGCTCGCCCAGCCGCTTGCCTGGACCGAATGGTCGAGCGATGCGGCGACCAAGGCCCTGCTCGACGACCTCCAGGCCAACATCCTGAAGGGCCACGGCCGCGACCATACCGCGAACCTGTTCCTGGCCTTTGACGGCTACGACCCCGACGCCGCGCGGCTGGCGCTCGCCGGGCTCGCGGCGGCGATGCCGTCGGCGCTCGACCAGCTCGTCGACGCCCAGGCGTTCAAGGCGACGGGCGCCCCCGGCCGGGGGGTGCTCTGCTTCGTGCTGACCGCCGCCGGGTACGCGGCGCTCGGCCTCGACGCCGCCATGCCGGCGGGCGCCGCCTTTCGGGCCGGGATGAAGGCGAGCGGGGGCAAGCTCGCCGACCCGGCCTCCGGCGGCTGGGACACGCCCTTCGACGGCACCGTCCACGCCATGCTCCTGATCGCCGACACGACGCCCGAGAAGGTCGACGCCGCGGCGGGGCGCTGGACGGGGCTGCTCGGCTTCGGCGGCGTCCGGGTTCTTGGCATGGAGCGGGGCCGGGCCCTCCGGCGGGAAGTCGCGGGCGAACGGGTCGGCATCGAGAACTTCGGCTACGTCGACGGCCGCAGCCAGCCCCTCTTCCTCGCCGAGGACGTGGCCGAGGAGCCGAAGGCGAACTGGAACCCGGCCTTCCCGCCCCGCCAGTTCCTCGTCCCAGACCCGGGCGGGCAGGGGTCGGAGAGCTTCGGCAGCTACTTCGTCTTCCGCAAGCTCGAGCAGAACGTGAAGGGCTTCAAGGACCGCGAGGAGGACCTCGCCGACGCGCTCGGCCTCGCGGGCGACGACCGCGAGCGCGCGGGCGCCCTCGTCGTCGGCCGCTTCGAGGACGGCACGCCCGTGGTCGCGGCGGGCGACCCGCAGAACCAGCCGCCGCCGAACGACTTCGGCTTCGACGCCGACCCGGACGGCAAGCTCTGCCCCTTCCGCGCCCATATCCGCAAGACCAACCCGCGCGGCGACACCGAGCGGCGGTTCGGGGCGCCGCTCGCCGACGAGCGCGGCCACATCATGGCACGGCGCGGCATCACCTACGGCGAACGCGAGCAGGACCCGGCGACCGGCGAGCCCACCGACCGTCCGACGGGCGGGGTCGGCCTCCTGTTCATGGCCTACATGGCCGACGTCGAGAACCAGTTCGAGTTCACCCAGGCCGCCTGGGCCAACAACCCGAACTTCGTCGCCGAAGGGCTCGGGATCGACCCCGTGATCGGGCAGGGAACGAACCCGTTCGCCACCCCCTGGCGGGACGAGCGCAGCGGCGGCGAGACCGCCGACTTCGACTTCAGCGGCTTCGTCACCCTGAAGGGCGGCGAATACTTCTTCGCCCCGTCGTTGGGGTTCCTGCGCAACCTGGCATAAGGAATACGCTTCGCGTCCGCTGGCGCAGGGCCTTTCTTTTTCTTTTTTCACTAGTAGAAAAAAGAAAGAAAAAGCCCCGCGCAACGGGCGCGTAGCGTAATCCGGGGCCGGGGAGAAGCGATGACCCAGGCCGGCGCGGCCCTGCCGGAATGCCAGGGGCGGGGGGCGGCCCCCGGCGGGGCCGTCCACCGCTGCCCGGAGAAGGACCGGCCCTTCGTCCTCGTCGTCGCCATCCTCGCCTCCAGCCTGGGCTTCATCGACGGCTCGGTGGTGTCGGTGGCGATCCCGGCGATCCGCGCCTCCCTGGGCGCCGGCTTCGTCGAGGTGCAGTGGGTCGCCAACGCCTACATGCTCCTTCTTTCGTCCCTGATCCTGGTCGGCGGGGCGGCGGGCGACCGCTTCGGCCAACGCGACGTGTTCGCGGCCGGGATCGGGCTGTTCGTGGCCGCCTCGCTCGCCTGCGCGTTCGCCGGCAGCGCCCCGGGCCTGATCGCGTGCCGCGCGCTCCAGGGAGTCGGCGCCGCGTTCATGGTGCCGGGCAGCTTGGCGCTCATCGCCAAGAACATCCCGCGCGCGGAGCGCGGCCGGGCGGTCGGGGTCTGGGCGGCGGCGGCGGGGGTGTCGTCGGCGCTGGGGCCGCTCGTCGGCGGCTGGGTGCTGGCGTCCCTCGGCGACGGGGCGTGGCGCTGGATCTTCGCCATCAACCTGCCGTCCGGCCTCGTCACCCTCGCCCTCCTGTTCCGGCGCGTCCCCCGCGACCGGCCCTCGCTGCGGGCGAAGCTGGACTGGCAGGGCGCGCTGCTCGCCACGGCCGGGCTCGGCCTCGTCGCCTACGCCCTCACCGCCGCGGGCGAGGGGGAGGAGCCGGACTGGCCCCTGATCGCCGCCGCCGCCGCGGCGGGTGCCGCCACGCTCGCGGGCTTCCTCGCCTGGGAGCGGTGCGCGGAGGCGCCGATGATGCCGCTCGACCTGTTCGCGTCCAAGGCGTTCAGCGGCGCCAACCTGCTCACCTTCCTCCTCTACACCGCGCTCGCCGGCGTCCTGTTCTACCTGCCGATGACGCTGATCCAGGCGCGGGGCTACTCGGCGGCGTGGGCGGGGGGCGTCTTCCTGCCGTTCACCCTGGTCATGGCCTCCCTCGCGCGCTTCGCGGGCGGGCTTGCCGACCGCGCGGGCCTGCGCCTGCCGCTCACGCTGGGGCCGCTGATCACGGGCGCCGCCTTCCTGCTCCTGGCCCCCGCCGTGGCGTCGGGCGCGTTCTGGTCCGCGATCGTGCCGGCGATGGCGCTGCTCGGCGTCGGCATGGGCCTCGCCGTGTCGCCGCTCTCGACGGCGGTGGTGCTGGCGGCGGACGACGCGCGCGCCGGCGCCGCGTCCGGCATCAACAACGCCGTCGCCCGCACCGCCTCCCTCTTCGCCGTCGCGGGCCTGGGCGCCGTCGCCGCCGCCGTCTTCGCCGCGGCGGCCAAGGACCCCGCCCTCGTCGGCCAGGGCTTCGGCGCCCCCCTGGACGGGCTCGACGCGGGCGCCAGGGCCGCCCGCGACCTCGCCATGATACGGGGCTTCCAGGCCGTGGCGGCGACGACGGCGGCGCTGGCGGCCCTGAGCGCCGCCGTCGCGTGGCTCACCCAGCCGGGGGCGGCGCGCGGCCGGTCAGGGCTTGAGGGGGATTGACAAGGGCGCGAAACCCCGCAGCTTCGGGGCAGGACTCCAGACCTCAGGGGGAAGACCATGCCTCGACGCCGCCCCTCGCCCTCGGCCGTGCTCGGCCGGCGCGGCTTTCTCGGCCGCACGCTGACGGTCGCCACGACGGCGGCACTCCTGCCCCAACTGGCGCCGAGGCTCGCCCGGGCGCAGGGGCGGCAGGTCAACGTCTACAACTGGGACACCTACATCGGCGAGACGACGATCGAGGACTTTCAGAGTGCCACCGGGATCACCGTGCGCTACGACCTCTTCGGCAGTTCTGACGAGCTGTTCGCCAAGCTGCGCCAGGGCAACCCTGGCTACGACGTGGCCTACCCGTCGAGCGAGTACGTGGCCCGGATGGTCGAGGCCGGGATCGTCGAGCCGCTCGACAAGGCGAAGATCCCGAACGCGAAGAACATCGACCCCCAGTTCGCCAACCCCGCCTACGACCCCGGCCGCGCCTACTCGCTGCCCTACTTCTGGGGCACGATCGGCGTCGGCTACCGCAAGTCGGTCGGCGAGGTGAAGGCCTTGAAGGACCTGTTCGAGGGCGACGCCTTCGACGGCCGGATCTCGTTCCTCAACTCCAAGGACACGATCCAGCAGGTCCTGAAGTATCTCGGGCACTCGATCAACACGACCGACCCCAAGGAGATCGACGCGGCGGCGGACGCGCTCGTCAGGATCAAGCCGAAGATCAAGACCTTCACCCCCGACACGGGCCAGGACCTCCTCGTCTCGGGCGAGGTCGACGCCTGCGGCGAGTACAACGGCGACATCCTCCAGGTGATGGCCGAGGACGACGACCTCGCCTACGCCGTGCCGACGGAGGGGGCGCCCATCTGGGAGGACGTGATGTGCATCCCCAAGGGCCCGCCGCACCCCGACGAGGCGCACGAATGGATCAACTTCATCTACGACGCCCCCGTCCACGCGGCGATCGCCGAGTACGTCCAGTTCGGCTGCCCGAACGCGGCGGCGCGCGCGCTCCTTCCCCAGGAGCAGCGCGACGACCCGACCCTCTACCCGCCCCCGGAGGTGCTGGAGCGCTGCGAGTTCATCAAGTACCAGGGCGAGGAGGTGGCGGGCCTGCTGGAGGCCGCGCTCACGAAGGTGCTGGCGGCCTGACGCCTCACCCCCGCAGGCGCCCGTTGCCGGGGTCGAACGGCGCCCCGCCCGCCACCGTGGCGGGGCGCCGCCCGCCCAGCACGTCGACCGCGAGCCGGGTTCCCTCGGCGGCCAGACGCGGGCGGACGTAGGCGAGCGCCAGGGACTGGTTCAGCGTGTGGCTCCAGCCGCCCGAGGTGACGAGGCCGACGCGCGCGTCGGCCTCGTACACCGGGGCGCAGAAGGGGGCGTCGGCGTCGCCGGGATCGTCCAGGACGAGGGGCACGAGGCGCCACGCGGGGCCGCGCGCCCGCTCCTCCAGGAGCGCCGCCCTGCCGACGAAGTCGGGCTTGGCGAGGTCGACGAAGCGGTCGAGGGAGGCGTCGAAGGGGGTGTAGCCGGTCTCGAGGTCGGCCTTCCAGGCGGGATAGCCCTTGTCGAGGCGCATCGAATCCATCGCGTACAGGCCGAAGTCGCGGAGGCCCAGGGGTTCGCCCAGCGCCTCGATCCGGGCGTAGAGGGGGACGAGGTACTCGGCGGGCGCGTGCAGCTCCCAGCCCAGCTCGCCGACGTAGCTCACCCGGAGCGCCAGGATGGGGGCCACGTCGGTGTCGATCCGGCGGGCGCTCAGCCAGGGGAAGGCGGCGTTGGAGAGGTCGGCGGGGGTCAGGCCCTTCAGGAGGTCGCGGGCGCGGGGGCCGGCGACGACGAGGGTGCCCCAGGCGGCCGAGAGGTCGCGCAAGGTGACGGAGCCGTCGTCCGGCAGGCGCCCGCGCAGGAGGTCGAGGTCGTGCCACTCGGCGGCGGCGGCGGCGATCAGGTAGAAGCGGTCGGCGGCGAGGCGGGTCACGGTGAACTCGCTCCACACCCTGCCGTCCCCGTCCAGCGCGTAGGCGAGGCCGACGCGGCCGACCTTCGGCAGGCGCGAGCACAACAAGCGGTCGAGGAACGCTTCGGCGCCCGGCCCCTCGACCGTGACCTTCGTGAAGCCCGGCAGGTCGAGCACGCCGACGGCACCCCGCACCGCCGCCACCTCGGCGGCGACGAGCGGGAACCAGGGCCGGTCGCGGCGGAAGTGCGGTTTGTCCTCACCGACGACGCCGTCCGGGTCGACGTAGACCGCGCGCTCCCAGCCGCCGCGGACGCCGAAGCGGGCGCCCTTTTGTTCCAGCCGGTGGTAGAGCGGCGACGCGCGCAGCGGCCTGCCGGCGAGGCGCTCCTCGTGGGGGAAGCTCTGCGCGTACTCGTTCTGGTAGACCTCGACCGCCTTCGCGGTCGTGAAGGTCCGGGTGGCGTAGCCCGTGTAGCGGCGGGGGTCGAGGGCCCAGAGGTCCCACTCGGGCCTGCCGTCGATCACCCACTCGGCCAGCGCCTTGCCGGCGCCCGCCGACTGGGCGATGCCGAAGCTGAAGGTGTTGGCGTGGTAGAAGTTCCTTAAGCCCGGCGCCGGGCCGACGTAGGGGTTGCCGTCGGGGGCGTAGGGGATGGGGCCGTTGATGACCCGCTTGACCCCCGCCTGCCCCAGGAGCGGCACGCGGGCGCAGGCGGCCTCGATGTAGGGCTCCAGCCGGTCCAAATCGTCCTCGAACAGGCCGTAGGCGAAGCCCTCCGGCAATCCCTCCCGCCACATCGGCGTCGCCCCCCACTCGTAGGGGCCGAGGAGGAGGCCGTGGCGCTCCTGGCGCAGGTAGTAGGAGGTGTCGGGGTCGCGCAGGATCGGCAGCGTCCCCGCGCGCGCCGCCAGTTCCGGCAGGTCCTCGCTCACGAGGTACTGGTGCGCCATGACCGCCGTGGGCAGGTGCCGGCCGAGGAGCGCCATCACCTCGCCCGCGCGGTAGCCGGCGGCGTTGACCACGGCGCCCGCCCCGACCTCGCCGGACGGGGTCTCGACGACCCACCCCGGCCCGTCCGGGCGCAGGCCCGTGACCTTGACCCCCCGGCGGATCAGGGCGCCCAGGTCACGGGCACCCTTGGCGAAGGCCTGGGTGAGCTGCGAGGGGTCGATGTCGCCGTCCATCGGGTCCCACAGGACCTCCAGGACCCCGTCGGTCTCCAAATAGGGGTAGAAGCGCCCGGCCGCTTCGGCCGGGGCCATCGTCTCGTAGGCGATGCCGTTCGCCCGCGCCATGCCGGCGACGTGGCGGAACTCGTCGACGCGCTCCCCCGTCAGGGCGAGGCGGAGCGAGCCCGTGCGGTGGTAAGTGATCGGGTAACCGACCTCGTCGCCCAGGCGCGCGAAGAGGTCGGCCGAGTACTTCTGCAGCCGCAGGACGCCCCAGGACGCGGCGAAGGTCGGGCAGTTGCCGGCCGCGTGCCACGTCGAGCCCGAGGTCAGCTCGTCGGCCTCCAGCAGGAGGACGTCGGTTCGGCCGCGCTTGGCCAGATGGTAGAGCGCGGCGCAGCCCACGGCCCCGCCGCCGACGACGACCACGTCGAACCGTTCCATCGGGACGCCCCCTCCTTTTCCGCCGCTCGGGTCGGGCGCATCCTGGCGCATCCGGGGCGGCGGCGATAGCGTCGGCGGGAGGGGTTCGGCCTTCTCGGATCTGCGGGCGAACCGGAGGACGGAATGGCACACGCGCGGGCCGAGACGCCCGACGCGATCAACGTCGCCTGCTTTCTCGAATGGCCGACCGCGAACCGGGTGGCGAAGGAGAAGGGCTGGTACGAGGAGGCGCTGGGCACCAGGGTCGACTGGCGCGCCTTCGACACCGGCACCGTCCTGTCGGCGGCGATGGCCTCGGGCGACGTGCGGATCGCCTGCGGCCAGGGCCTCGTGCCGTTCACCGTCGCGGTCAGCCAGGGCCTGCCGATCGAGGCCGTGGGCATCGCCGCGTCCCACGCCGAGAACGACAACTGCGTCGTGCGCGAGGGCGCGGGCGTCACCGAGGCCGACGCGGCCGGTTTCGCGGGCAAGCCGATCGCGGTGCCGTTCGGCACGGACTCCCACTTCAAGCTGCTGCGGATGCTGGACCCTCTGGGGGTGGACCCCAACGCGGCGCGGCTCATCGACATGGCGCCCGCCGACGGCTACGCCGCCCTGGCGCGCGGCGACGTCGTCATGGCCTGCGGCTGGGGCGGGGCCTTGAAGCGCCGAAGGAGGCGGGCAAGGTCCTGATGACGGCGGACGGGCAGGAGGCGCTCGGCATCCGCGTCTTCGACCTCGTCTCGGTGACGGACGACGTCGCCGAGGCGTACCCGGACCTCGTCGTGAAGTTCCTGGAAGTGACCGACCGCGCGGCGCGCTGCCTCAAGGAGCACCCCGACGAGGCGCGCCCGATCATCGCCAAGGCGTCGGGCATGGAGCCCGAAGCGTCGAACGAGGTCCTGGCCCTGTTCGAGTTCCCGACCAGGGAAGAGCGGCGCTCGAAGGACTGGCTCGGCGGCGGGGTGCAGGCCTTCACGAAAGAGGTCGCCGACTTCTTCGTCCAGCAGGGCCAGATGCCCGAAGCCCTCGACGACTATCCGGCCGCGTTCGACGCCTCGTTCTACGAACGCGCGAAGGAGTAGGCTCCGGGGGCCGCGCCGGCGGGAGGAACGTCGATGAAGGAACTCGGCGTCGAGGGCGTCCCGATGACCTTCGAGATCCCCGGCGGGACCGAGGTCCAGGCATTGCGGGGCGTGGGCTTCACCCTGGCGCCCGGCGAGGTCCTGACCGTCCTCGGCCCGTCCGGCTGCGGCAAGACGACGCTGCTCGACATCCTGGCCGGCTTCCTCGCCCCCACCGCCGGGGTCGCCCGCCTGGACGGGGTTCCGATCACCGGCCCCGGCCCCGAGCGCGGCATGGTCTTCCAGCAGGGCGCCCTGTTCGAGTGGCTCTCGGTCGAGGACAACATCAGCTTCGGCCCGCGCATGAAGCGCCGGCCACCTCTGGGCCAGCTTCTACCGCATCTTGATGGGCTTCGGCCTCGGCTGCCTGCTCGGCATCCCGCTCGGTCTCGCCACGGGCCTGTCCAACCCCGCCCGCTCGGTCGCCGACCCCCTGATCGAGCTTTACCGCCCCGTGCCCCCCTTGGCCTTCATCCCCCTGATGATCCTGTGGTTCGGCATCGGCGACGCGTCGAAGGTCGTCCTTCTCTTCCGCGCCGCCTTCTCGATCATGGTGATCGCGGCCAGGGCCGGGGTGTCGTCGGTGAGGATCTCCAAGGTCCACGCCGCCTACGCCCTCGGCGCGTCGCGCTTCCAGATCCTCCGCCACGTCATCCTGCCCAACGCCCTGCCCGAGATCTTCACAGGGATGCGGGTGGCGATGGGCGTCTGCTGGGGCACGGTGGTCGCGGCCGAGCTGATCGCGGGCGCCGGCTTCGTCATCATGACCTCGTACAAGTTCTTCCAGACCGACATCATGATCCTGGGCATCGCCGTGATCGGCATCGTCGGCTACGGCATCGACATCCTGATGCGCTTCCTGGAGCGGCGCCTCGTGCCCTGGAAGGGCAAGGGCTGAACGCGGCCTCGAAGGGGCAGGATCTCCCCCGCCGGACGATGGGGGGACTTCACAACTGCGGCGAAAGGTGCCACTTGCCCGGCAACCGTTCACGAATCGGGCGATGAGGCCCTGCGCGCAAGCGCGGGCCGGCGCGGCCGGATTACCAGGGGAGACAGGATCATGTCGGACATCGTCATCGTCAGCGCGGCGCGCACGCCGGTTGGCGCGTTCAACGGCAGCCTCGGCACGGTGCCGGCGCACGACCTCGGCAAGACGGCGATCTCGGAGGCGCTGAAGCGGGCCAAGGTCGAGCCCGGCGACGTGTCGGAAGTCATCATGGGGCAGATCCTGACGGCGGGGCAGGGGCAGAACCCGGCCCGGCAGGCGTCGATCAACGCGGGGGTGCCAAAGGAGGTGCCGGCCTACGGCGTCAACATCCTCTGCGGCTCCGGGCTGAAGTCGGTGGCGCTCGGCTATCAGGCGATCCAGAACGGCGACAGCAGCATCGTCGTCGCCGGCGGGCAGGAGAGCATGAGCCAGTCGCCGCACGTCGCGTACCTGCGCAGCGGGCAGAAGATGGGCTCGCTGGAAATGCTCGACACGATGATCAAGGACGGCCTTTGGGACGCCTTCAACGGCTACCACATGGGCACGACCGCCGAGAACGTCGCCCAGAAGTGGCAGATCACCCGCGACGACCAGGACGACTTCGCCGTCGCCTCGCAGAACAAGGCGGAGGCCGCGCAGAAGGCGGGCCGCTTCCAGGACGAGATCGTGCCGGTCACGATCAAGTCCCGGAAGGGCGAGACCGTCGTCGACAAGGACGAGTATCCGAAGCACGGCACGACGAAGGAGAGCGTCGGCAAGCTGCGCCCGGCGTTTTCCAAGGACGGCTCGGTCACGGCCGCGAACGCGTCCGGCATCAACGACGGCGCCGCCGCCGTGGTCCTGATGACCCGCGAGGAGGCCGACAAGCGGGGGCTGGCCCCGCTCGCCAGGATCGTCTCCTGGGCGCAGGTCGGCGTCGACCCGGCGGTGATGGGCACGGGTCCGATCCCGGCGTCCCGCAAGGCGCTCGAGAAGGCCGGCTGGTCCACCGACGACCTCGACCTGATCGAGGCGAACGAGGCGTTCGCGGCGCAGGCGATCGCCGTCAACCGCGAGCTCGGCTGGGATACGGACAAGGTCAACGTCAACGGCGGCGCCATCGCGCTCGGCCACCCGATCGGCGCGTCGGGCGCCCGCGTCCTCGTCAGCCTGCTCCACGAGATGCAGAAGCGCGACGCGAAGAAGGGCCTCGCCACCCTTTGCATCGGCGGCGGGATGGGCATCGCCATGTGCGTCGCCCGCGACTAGGCTGACCGAACGGGCCGGGGGGAGGCCGGAACCGGCCGCCCCCCGACGACTTGATGGAGACGGCCCCGCCAGCGACGGGGCGATCGAACGGGGAGGGTGGATCATGGCGCGCGTGGCATTGGTGACGGGCGGCAGCCGGGGCATCGGCGAGGCGATCTCGACGGCGTTGAAGGAGGCGGGCTACAGCGTGGCCGCGACCTACGCCGGCAACGACGAGGCGGCGGGGAAGTTCAGGGACGCGACCGGGATCTCGGTCTACAAGTGGGACGTGTCCGACTTCGAGGCCTGCAAGGCGGGCGTCGCCAAGGTCGAGGCCGACCTCGGCCCCGTCGAGGTGCTCGTCAACAACGCCGGGATCACCCGCGACAAGCCGTTCCACCGCATGGACCTCGACCAGTGGCGGGCGGTCATCAGCACGAACCTGGACTCGCTCTTCAACATGTCGCGCGCCGTCTGGGACGGGATGCGCTCCCGCAACTTCGGCCGGATCGTCAACATCTCGTCGATCAACGGCCAGAAGGGCCAGTTCGGGCAGGTGAACTACTCGGCGGCGAAGGCGGGCGTCATCGGCTTCACGAAGGCGCTGGCCCAGGAGGGGGCGGCGAAGGGCATCACCGTCAACTGCGTGACGCCGGGCTATATCGCCACCGAGATGGTGAAGGCCGTGCCGGAGGACGTGCTGAAGGCGAAGATCCTGCCGCACATCCCGGTCGGCCGGCTCGGCGAGCCGGGCGAGATCGGCCGCTCGGTCGTCTTCCTCGCCGGCGACGACGCCGGCTTCATCACCGGTTCGACGCTCTCGGTCAACGGCGGCCAGTACCTCGCCTGACGCTTGAAGCCTGACTCCGTGCCCCGCGGCGCGGGGTCAGCGCGTCCCGTAGATCCGGTCGCCCGCGTCGCCGAGGCCCGGCATGATGTAGCCGTGGTCGTTGAGGCAGCGGTCGACCGCCGCCGTCACGATCGGCACGTCGGGGTGCGCCTCGTGGAAGCGCCTGATGCCCTCGGGTGCCGCCAGCAGGCAGGCGAGCTTGATCTCCAGGGGCCGGTCCCGCTTCAGCCGCGCCACGGCGGCGATCGCCGAGTTCGCCGTCGCCAGCATCGGGTCGACGACGACGGCCGGGCGCTCGCCGATGTCTTCCGGCACCTTGTAGAAGTACTCCACCGCCGCCAGCGTCTTCGGGTCGCGGTAGAGCCCGATATGCCCGACGCGGGCCGAGGGGATCAGGTCGAGCATCCCGTCCAGAAGGCCGTTGCCGGCGCGCAGGATCGAGACGAGGCAGAGCTTCTTGCCGGCGAGGATGCTGGCGTCCATCGGCTCCAGGGGCGTCTCGATGCGGATCGTTTCCAGCGGCAGGTCGCGCGTGATCTCGTAGGCCAGCAGCAGCGCCACCTCGCGGACCAGACGGCGGAAGTCGGCCGACGACGTGTGCCGCCGCCGCATGAGCGTCAGCTTGTGCTGGACGAGGGGATGGTCGACGACCTTCAGTTCCGCCATGTACCGGGTTTCCTCGTGGCCATTACGCTTCGCGTCCGCTGGCGCGAAGCGTAACGCCTTTCCCGCGACTCCGAAAGCCGCCGCTCAGAACAGGGACGGCGCGATGGCGATGGTCGGACCCGGCCTGTCCCAGGATGCCGCGAGGCGGGCGAGCGGGGTCACGAGGCGCACGTCGGGCAGGTCGGCGGGTGCCAAACCGAGCGCGTCGCGGGCGCGGTCGGCGAGGCGGCCGGTGAGGGCGAGGGCGAGGGCGCGCAGTTCGACGACGATGTCGGAGCCCGGCGGGTGGACGAGACGGGCCACGGCCGGGTGGCGGGGGCGCAGCAGGCCGAGGCGCAGCGTCTGCCGGGCGAGCGCCGCCGTCGCCGGGACGCCGAGCCCGGCCTCGTCGTCGAAGCGCAGCTCCGCCTCGCCCATCGGCTCGACGAGGACGAGGAGCATGGCCTGAAGAAGGGCGTGGAAGGGGACGCGGTCGCCGGGTCCGCCGAGGCCCGGCAGGCGCCAGACGTCGCCCAGGTTGCGCACGGCCGTGGCCCCGCCGGCGCCCGCGTGGAGGCGGGCGACGAGCGGCGCCAGATGGCGGGCGACGCCCGCCGGGGAGACGGCCCCCCCGCGCTGGTCGGCGAGCAGGGTGTCGAGGAAGAGGCCGAAGCGGCCGGACGCGCCGAAGAAGACGCGCTCGGCCCGAAGCCCGCCGACGAGGGCCAGGAGCCGCCGCCCGGCGTGGCCGTCGTCGCCGAGGCGGCCCGCTTCCGTGCCGAGCCAGCGGGCGAGGCCGTCGGCCTCCAGGCGCGGGCTCGACGCCCCCGGCACGGCGGCGAGCAGGCCGTTCGCGTAGTCGTCGCACAAAGCGAGGAAGCCGGAAGACGCCCCGCCCGAAGGGTCGAGGAGCACGGCGAGCGCGCCGAGGTCGAGGCCGCAGCGGGCGCGCTCGTGGGCGTCCAGGTGCTGCACCCCCGCCGCCAGCCGGTCGAGGAGGGCGGGCTGCCCGCCGCGCAGGGCGTGCCAGACCGTCTGGAGCGGTGGCAGCCTCGCGAGGCCGCCCGCCGTCAGCGCCGCCGCCAGCGCCTCGGCCACCCGGTCCTCGGCGGCGGGGTCGGGGACGAAGTGCTGGCTGTCCCCGGCCTCCGCCCTGGCCAGGATCCGCTCCGCCTGCTCCCGCACCCCCTCCAGCCCCCTCAAGCCCTCGTTGGTCGCCTGCCGTCCCTGTGCCACGCGGGGTCCCCTGCGAAGTTCGGACCGGCGCTCCGCCCGTGCATCGCGCCGGCGACAGCCCTATCATGCCGGCGGGGCGGATCGAAGCGTCAAGGGAGGAAGGCCGTGCCGCGCGCGGTGATCGACGTGCTCGTCCTCGGCGGATCGTCGTCCGGGGAGGCGTTCGCCGGCCTCCTGCCCGGCCTCGCCGTCGCGCACGCGCCCCCGGACGGCGATCCGCCCGGCCTCGCCACCGCCCGCGCGCTCGTCGTGCCGGAGGGCCTTGCCGTGGACGCCGCCCTTCTCGATCGGGCGCCCCGCCTGGAGGCGCTCGGCGTCCTCGGCGCCGGCGGCATCGACTCCGCCCTCTGCCGGACCAGGGGGATCGCCGTCTGCGACGGCGAGGGCGCGTTCGACGTCGCCGTCGCCGAGTACGTCGTCGCCGCCGCCCTCGTCCTCCTCCGCGGGCTGTTCGTCGCGGAGGGCGGGGGCGGGGGCGGGGGCGGG
>JAGRGG010000262.1 GCA_020445645.1 Geminicoccaceae bacterium
CGACCCCGTCGGCCGGTGCCGGGCGAAGGGCGGGGAGACGGCGGCCCGGTTCGAGGCGGGCGGGCGGGGGTGAAGTGAAGGTGGAACGGACGAACCCGGGGCGGGCAGCACCGTGCCGGTGGCCTAACCCAAACCCCCCCCCTTCAACAAGCAGAAGAAGGAGAACTGTCTCGCGGAGCGAGGCAGGCCCCGCGCCGGCGGACGCGGAGCGCGTTCAGCCCCCGCCCGCCGCCCACGTCACCTGCCCGATGTGCCCCGCCCCCGTCGCCAGCATGACGAGCCGGTCGAAGCCGAGCGCGATGCCGCTTGCTTCGGGCATGACGGCCAGCGCCGCCAGGAAGTCCTCGTCGAGGGGGTAGCGCCCGCCGTGGACGCGCTCTTTCTCGTCCATCTCGGCCAGGAAGCGGCGGCGCTGTTCCTTGGCGTCGGTGAGTTCGCCGAAGCCGTTCGCCAGCTCGACGCCGCAGGCGTAAAGCTCGAACCGTTCGGCGACGCGCGGGTCGGAAGGCTTGGCCCTCGCCAGCGCCGCCTCGGCGGTCGGGTACTCGCAGAGGATCGTGGGTCGGCCCAGGCCGAGGCGGGGCTCGATCGACCCGGCGACGGCCTTGCTGAACAGGTCGGACCACGTGTCGTCGTCGGCGGCACGAAGGCCTGCCGCCCGCGTGGCGTGGCGCAGGGCGTCGGCGTCGGTGGCGCCGTCGGGGGCGACCGTCGCCATGAGGTCGATCCCGGCGAAGCGGTCGAACGCCTCGGCGACCGTCAGACGCTCCGGCTCGGCGAAGGGGTCGGCCGCGCGGCCCCCGTGTTCGAGCCGCGTCGTCCCCGCCGCCCCGGCGGCGATTCGCAGCACGTCGGCGCAGTCGGTCATCAGCCGCTCGTAGGGCTCGCCCGCCCGGTACCATTCGAGCATGACGAACTCGGCCCGGTGGCGGGGGCCGTCCTCCCGGTCGCGGAAGACGTGGGCGAAGGCGAACGGGCGCTCCTCGCCCGCGGCGAGCAGCTTCTTCAGGGCGAACTCGGGCGAGGTGTGCAGGTAGAGCGTGCCCAAAGGCGTCCCGTCGACCCCGTGCCGCTCGGTGCGAAAGGCGTGCAGGTGCGCCTCGTTGCCGGGCGAGGCCTGAAGCTGGGGGGGGTCGGCCTCGACGAAGCCCGCCCCCTCGAAATGCCGCCGCAAGGCCGCCTGGATCCGGTTGCGGGCGAGGAGGCGGGGGCGGCGGGCGGCGTGGACGTCGGGGTGCCAGAAGGGGGGCAGGGCGGTTCTCCAAGGCAGGCGCCGTTTGACCTCGCGCCGTCCCGCGGTCTAGACCAGCGGCCCAGAACGCGCGGGCGGTCCGCCCGTCCCAGGCCACCGATCGGAACAGGCATGAAGGTCATCGCAAGCTCGCTGCGCAAGGGCAACGTCGTCGACGTGGGCGGCCGGCTCTACGTCGTGCTCACGGCGCAGAACATCCACCCCGGCAAGGGCACCCCCGTCACCCAGCTCGACATGCGCCGCATCTCCGACGGGGTGAAGGTCTCCGAGCGTTACAGGACGACCGAGCAGGTCGAGCGTGCCTACGTCGAGGAAAAGGACCACACCTTCCTCTACGGCGACGGGGAAGGCTTCCACTTCATGAACCCCGAGACCTACGACCAAGTGATCGTCCCCGCCGACATCCTGGGGGAATCGGCCCCCTTCCTCCAGGAAGGCATGACCTGCGCCCTCAGCCTGCACGAGGGCGTCCCCATCGCCATCGACCTGCCGCAGCGCGTCACCCTCGAAATCGTCGAGACCGAGCCCACCATGAAGGGCCAGACGGCCTCCTCCTCCTACAAGCCGGCCGTGCTCTCCAACGGCGCCCGCACCAACGTCCCCCCCCACATCGACGTCGGCACCCGCATCGTCGTCATGACGGCGGACGGGAGCTACGTCGAGCGGGCGAAGGATTAGGATTGCGCTTCGCGCCCGCCGCGCGGGGTC
>JAGRGG010000263.1 GCA_020445645.1 Geminicoccaceae bacterium
CTCTGATTGGGTTTGGAGCCTAACAGCGCCTAAAGCCCTTTGGGTATGTCACCTATACAATCGCCCCCTTTTAGACGCACCCGCGGCTTTGCGATGAGCACGAATGCTGGTGCCGTCCAAGAACGTCATGCCAAGCCCAATGCTGTGCTCTTGCGCAAGCTGCAGCAACCGCTCCCATACCCCATGCTTGGCCCAGCGCATGAAGACCTGCGCCGCCCGCCACCATGATCGGCAACGCCGATCATCCGTCCCAACGGGCGGCAGCGAAGCTGCCGAGGGGCCAAGGCCAGCGGGAAGGGCCCGCCACTTCGCCCCGTTCCGGCGGCGCCACACTTGAAGCGACGCTTCAAGGCCTCGATCGTGCGCCGCAGGTCCTGCGGCGGCGTCCTGCCCTTCGGGCGGACCCGCCCGACCGGCCGCCGAAGCCGGTGCCACCGCGCGTCGCTCGGAGCCTGCACATCGCCTCCGTCTGCCGTTCCGACAGGCAAGCAGGATCGAGCTCAAGCGACGACAGGGCCTAGCCTGTTATCAGGTGATTTCTGCATTATAGCAATATGAAAATGTAAAATTTGCGGCTCCAATATCGCTCTGGGTATGCCATCTGCCTTGGCTAGCTGGTTGCGAAATATCCGGCAGAGCGGGTCACCAACCACCAAGGATGTGACTGCTCCACTCCGCCATCAGCGCCCTTCGCTTCACGAACAGGTCGCCCCTGGCATAGGCCGCCTCGGCCCTGTCCTTCAGCCGGTGCGCCAGGGCCGCCTCGATCACCTCTCTAGGGTGCGCCGTCGTCTCGCCCGCCCGGTCACGGAACGTGCTGCGAAAGCCGTGCGCCGTCAGGTCGCCCCGCCCCATCCGCTTCAGCACCGCCGTCAGCGTCATATCGGAGAGTGGCGCACCCGCCTTGGTCGGGCTCGGGAACACGAGCGCGTCGGCGGCACCCGGCTCGCCCAAGAGGTCCAGCGCCGCGGGCACCAGCGGCACCCGGTGCCCCCCCTTCATCCGCGCGGGCGGCACCGTCCACACCTGCGCCTCTCGATCCATCTCGCCCCAGGTCATGCCGCGCACCTCGCCCGAGCGCGCCGCCGTCAGGATGAGAAACAGAAGCGCCCGCGTCGCCACCCCCTCGCGCTTGGCGAGATCGGCGACGAAGGCGGGCGCCTCGCGGTGGTCCAGCGCCGCGTGGTGCTCGACCGCCCGCACCCTGCTCGGCTTGGGCAGCAGGTGGTCGAGGTGCCCCCGCCAGCGCGCCGGGTTGTCGCCGCTCCTGGCGCCGATCGCCACCGCGTCGTCCAGCACCGCCTCGACGCGCTGGCGCACCCGGCTCGCCGTCTCGGGCTTCGTGCTCCAGATCGGCCGCAGCACGTCCAGCACGGCCGCCGTGTCGATCGTCTTGACGTCCAGGTCACCCAGCTTGGGATACACGTATGTCTTGAGCGTGCTGCCCCACTGCGCCGCGTGCTCGGCGTTGCGCCACCCCGGCCGCTTCGCCTCGATCAGCGCCCCGGCGGCCGCCTCGAACGTCGGCCCCTTGGGCTTCCTGCCCTCGGCGAGGGGGTGCTGGCCCTCCGCGATCAGCCGCCTTGGCCCATGTCGCGGCGTCTGCCGTCGCGCTGGTAGCGCAGGACCCACACCCGCCGGCCGCTCGCTTTGACGAGCAGGTGCAGGCCCTTGTCGTCGGTGTGGCGGCCGGGCGGGGCCGCGCGGACGAAGCGGTCGTTGAGCGGCACGGTTCGAGCCCACGTTCGTTCCCACGGCGTGCGCTGGATTTGGCCGATCGGCGTGGGCTGTCGCGGA
>JAGRGG010000068.1 GCA_020445645.1 Geminicoccaceae bacterium
TGGCACGGCCAGCAGACGAAAAAAGGAAAAAGAGGCCCCGCGCCAGCGGTCGCGCAGCGGAGTCAGGCCGGCGCCAGAACCTCCGGCAGCGCGTCCGCCAGCATCGCCCGCCCGCTCAGGGCGAGCGTCTTCAGCCGGCCCTCGACGAAGGCGACCTCGCGGCGGCGGCGGTCCTCGCTCCAGCCCTTCGCCTCGGCGACGAGGCGGGCGGCCTCGGCGAGCGCGGCGGGGGTCATCGTGCCGGCGGTGGCGAGGTCGGTGCGGCGGAAGACCACGTCGGCGAGCGTCTCGGCCATCTCGTTCCGGGCGACGTGGAGGATCTCGGCGGGGGTCACGGTGACGCCGGGCAGGGAGCGGCGGAGGGCGGCGGCGTTGGCGCCCCCCGCGAGCGCCAGGACTCCCCCGTAGGCGCTGCCGTGGTTGTGGGCGAGCGCGCGGGCGGCGCCCTGGGCGAGGCCCTTCGCCTCGATCTCGGCGACGAGCGCCTCGAAGTCCACGAGGTCGCCGCCGTGGACGGGGGTGGTCGCCAGCCGGGAGGGGGTGCGGGGGCGGCCCAGCTTCTTCAGCATCGCGTCGATCACTGGGGGCGCCTCGACGGGGGCGGTCGTGTAGCGGACGCCGATGAGCGTGACGAGGCCCTCGATCCCGTGGGTGCGGGCGTGGTCGACGACGCGCGAGCGGTGGGCGAACTTCAGCTCCTGCTCGCCGTCGTCGTCCTCGGGCGGGGTGGCGCCTTCCCCGAACGGGACGAGGCCGGCGGAGCCCATCGCCACGTCGTCGGGGGTGAGGTCGAGCCCGGCGTAGCCCTGGTTGACCTCGCCCAGCCAGCGGGCGAGTTCGCGGGGCGTGATCTCGTAGGCGTCGGGGTGGCCGGGGAAGACCTTGTGCCAGACGCCGACGAGCGTGACGCCGCGCCAGGGGACGAGGAACAGGTGGCGCCCGCCGCGCGAGACCCTCGCCTCGGCGTCGGGGGTGAAGGCCGGGATGGTGAGCGCGCGGTCGCCCCCAATGAGGGGGCGGGGCACGATGAAATAGGCGTCGCGCGAGAAGGGGGTGACGGGGTCGCAGGCGAGGCCGGAGCCCTCCAGGAGGAGGCGCTGCGCGTAGGGGCCGGCGGCGTTGAGCACGGCCTTCGCGCGCACGTCGAAGCGGTCGCCCGTCAGCCGGTCCTGGACGCGGACGGCGCGCACCCGACCGTCCTTGATGTCGAGCCCGGTGGCACAGAGGTGGTTGGCGACGGCGGCGCCCTCCCCGGCGGCGCTTTGCACGAAGGCGAGGACGAGGCGGGTCGGGTTATACATTTGCCCGTCGGCGAAGACGCCGGCGCCGGTGAGGCCGTTGCGGTCGAGGCCGGGGTAGCGCTTCAGCACCTCGTCGCGGCCGAGGGCATAGCCGGCGGGGATGCGCCGGGAGGGGTCGCCTATGCCCCGGTTGCGGTCGAAGGTGGCCAAGTCGTAGGCGGCCATCCCGGCCCGGAGGACGGGCTTGCCCTTCATGCCCTGGCCGTAGGTGGGGACGACGATCGGCAGGGGCTTGGCCAAGTGGGGGGCGACGCGCAGGAACGCGGCGCGCGCCGCCGCCGACTGGCGCACGCGGTAGAGGTCGGCGTGCTGGAGGTAGCGGATGCCGCCGTGGATCATCTTGAACGAGTGCGCCGAGGTGGCGCCGCCGAAGTCGCCGCGCTCGATGAGCGCCACCTTCAGCCCGCGCTGCGCGGCGTCCAGGGCGGCGGCGGCGCCGAACATGCCGGCCCCCACGACGGCGAGGTCGAAGGTCCCGCCGGCGAGGGCCGCGAGGTCGCGTTGCAGCAAGGTTTGGAACCTCAGCCGGGGTTGGTCGCGGTGGCGGCGATCTTCTTCGAGAGCACCTTCACGTCCTTGCCGTAGAGGACGAAGCAGGCGCGGAAGAACAGCTCCAGGACCGAGGTGACGGCGAGGCCGACGTAGTTGAGCGGGTTCTTCCAGAACACGTAGAGCTTGAGCGGCATCACCTTCACGTTGACGAAGCCGCCGAGCTTCAGCACCTGCTTCAGGCTGTAGTCGGTGAACAGGTTGAAGTGGTCGACGTTGTGGGCGAGGTTCTCGGACCCCACGAGCGGGTTCGCGCCGTTGAGCCCGTAGACCATGAGGAGCCCGCCCGGCTTCAGGTTGCGGCGGGCAAGGCGCAGGAACGCGATCTGCTCGTCGAGCGTCAGGTGGTTCAGCTCCTGCTCGGGGATGATCACGTCGTAGGGGCCGGGCATCGCCTCGAGGTAGGCGAAGGCGGGGCTCGTCTCCAGGGGCAGGCCGCGCTTCAGGCCGTGGGCCACCTTGTCAGGGTCGCTGTCGATCCCGGCGACGTCGGTGTAGCCCTCCTTCTTGAGCAGGCTGACGAGGTAGCCCGCGCCGCACGAGACGACGAGGATGCGCGCGTCCCTCTCGTCCGGCAGGTGGGCGAGGTAGTTCGCCCGGTAATACGCCTCGAACTTCGCGTAGCCCTTCTCCACGTCGTCCGGCGCCTGCCAGTAGCTGTCGAACGGCTCCAGCCGGGCCGCCTGCGGCGGGGCGGGCGGGACGTCGAGGCGGGCGACGCTGTCGCGGATGGCCGGTTGCGCCATGACGGGGAGTTCCTTCTTCACGCGGGTCGTGCTGGAAGGCTTTACGGCATAAGCCACCGGCCGGCCAAGGGCGATGCGGCGGCGCCTATCATGGTGCAAGCGGAATGCGTCGCCTTTGCCGCAGCTTCAAGCGTCTGGATACGCTTCGCGTGCCGCCTTGCGTCCCTCCGCGTTTGACCGCAGAAGTCGCCTTCCGCCTGGAGGATGCCGCCACCGATGGTTCCCGGTCTTGAGGGCCTTGCCCTGCCTTTGTCGCTCGCCGTGCTGGGCCTCGTCTTCGTGCTGTTCGTCACCGAGGCCTACCCGCCCGAGGTGACGGCGGTGGGCGGCGTGGCACTCTATCTGGTGCTTGGGATCATCGACACGGACGACCTGCTCGGCGTCTTCGGCAACGCGGCGCCGGTGACGATCGCGGCCATGTTCGTGCTCAGCGGCGCGCTCTTGCGGACGGGGGCGATCGAGATCGTCGGGCAGGCGCTCGAAGGCTACGCCGGGCGCTATCCGAGGCGGACGCTGGGCGCCCTTCTGCTGGGCACGATGGGGGCGTCCGCCTTCGTCAACAACACCCCCGTCGTCATGGTGATGATCCCGATCGTGCTGGGCCTCGCCCGCAAGGTGAAGCAGGCGGCGTCGATGCTGCTCATCCCCCTTTCGTATGCCGCGATCCTGGGCGGGACGATGACCTTGATCGGCACGTCGACCAACCTTCTGGTCGACGGCGTCGCCAGGGCGCGCGGGATGGAGCCGTTCGGCCTGTTCGAGATCACCCCGCTCGGCCTCGTCGTGGGCCTCGTCGCGGGCGCGTTCCTCGCCGTCGCGGCGCCGCGCCTTCTCCCCGAGCGCAGCACCGTCGCCAGCATGATCGGCGGCGGCGAGCGGCCGCGCTTTTTGACCGAGATCATGGTGCCCTGGGGCTCCGACCTCGTCGGCCGCAAGATCCTCGACGTGGAGCTGTTCAAGCACCCGGAGCGGCGGCTCGTCGACGTGCTCAGGGGCGAGTTCTCCCTGCGCCGCCACTTCGACGACGTGGACCTGCGGCCGGGCGACCGGATCGTCCTGAAGACGCCCGTGGCCGAGATCCTGACGCTCAGGGAAGAGGTCGGCCACGCCTTGGGCCGGGTCGAGCCGATGGCGGCGAAGTCCACGATCATCCTCGAAGCCCTGATCGGCCCCGACTGCCGCTTCGTCGGCCGGACGCTGCGCGAGCTGCGCCTGCGCCGCCGCTACGGCGTCTACGCGCTGGCGCTCCACCGCCGCGGCGGCGGGGTCGGGCGCGACCTGGAGCGGATCGAGGTCCAGGTCGGCGACACCCTTCTCATCGAGGGCGCGCCGGAAGACGTGCAGCGGCTCTCGGCGGATGCCCGGCTCACGAACCTGAACGCCCCGTCCGAGCGCAGCTACCGCCGGCAGAAGGCGCCCTTCGTCATCGGCACGCTCGCCGCCGTCGTCCTCCTCGCCACCCTGAACGTCATGCCGATCGCGGGCCTCGCCGTGCTCGGGGTCGCCTTCGTCCTCCTCACCCGCTGCGTCGACAGCGACGAGGCGTTCGAGGCCGTCGACTGGCGCATCCTCACCCTGATCTTCGCCATGCTGGCAATCGGCAGGGGGCTGGAGAACACGGGCGCGATCGAGGCGCTCGTGACGCGCCTCCTCCCCTTCCTGCAGGATCTCCCGCCGGTCCTGGTCCTCGCCTGCCTCTACGCGATCACCTCGGTCTTCACCGAGATCGTCACCAACAACGCGATCGCGATCATCATGACCCCGCTCGCCATCGGCGTCGCCCAGCAGCTGGGATTCGACGCCCGCCCCTTCGTCGTCGCCGTGATGATCGCGGCCTCCGCCAGCTTCGCCACCCCCATCGGCTACCAGACCAACACCCTCGTCTACTCGGCCGGCGGCTACCGCTTCTCCGACTTCATGAAGATGGGGGTGCCGATGAACCTGCTGGTCGGCATCGTGACGGTCGCGGTCGTGCCCTGGATCTGGCCCTTGACGGGGCGGTAGGGCGCGCTTCGCGGGAGAGGGCAAGCGGACTTGATTGCCCATTTTGGCTTTTTTGGCTATGATGACTGAAATGGGGGTATCCGCGACCGAGGCCGAGCAGCGGCTCGCCGCCGTGCTCGACGCCGCCCAAAGCGGGCCGTTGACGGTCCGCCGGCAGAGCCGCGACGTGGCCGTGGTGCTCTCGCCCGACGAGTACGACAGGCTCACCCGCCTCGACGTCGAGGCGTTCCAGCGCCACCGCGACGAGGTCGGCGCGCGGGCTGACCAAGGCGAAGCTGGCCGAACTGCTGGCGGATGGGTGAGCGGGGAACCGTCCTCGACACCAACGTCGTCGTCAGCCGCCTCCTGGCCCCCGCGTCCGTTCCCGCCCGCGCCGTCGACGGGGCGCTGCAAGGGGGAGTGCTCGTCTCGGAGGCGACGCTTCAAGAACTGGCCAAGGTGCTGGCGCGGCCGAAGTTCGACCCCTACGCGACGCGGGACGAACGCGAACGCTTCTTCGCCTTGTTCGCCCGCGTCGCGGTCCAGGTCGTCGTGCATCACCGGGTGCAGGCCCGCCGCGACCCGAAGGACGACGGGGCCCTTGAGGTTGCCGTCAACGGCGACGCCGACCTGCTCGCGCTGCACCCGTTCCGGGGCGTGGTGATCCTGACGCCGGGGGCGTTCCCGCGCCCTTGAACGTGCCACGGCGGCTTTCACGCCTCGGGCGCCAGCAATACGTATAAAATACGCTCCTTGATTGGTAATTTGGTAACACATACATTACCCGGAATTATGCACTTCGCAAAGGTAACGGATTGCCAGCCTAGTTAGGCTAGCTGTCCTCTTGGCGTTCCTTTTCATCACTCTCTTCGTCGGTTGTCTCAGGCTTACGATCTCGTCGGTTGGCCTTCGCTTTCGCTCGCTCAAAGGCTTTCCACCCACCGATCGGTGGCTTCACCTTCAAGGCCCGTTGCATGGCATCGTCAAAGGCGAAAGGCACCTTCAGGGGACCGTCGCGCTTCGGCTTGCTGGTCATCGGTACACGTCCTTGCGGTCGTTGATGTCCAGGATGGCAATCTGCTTGATCTGCTCTCTCACGACGTACAGGATTCGATAGTCGCCGGATCGCACACGGAACACCCTGTCATTGCTGTCCATCATGCCCTTGAGGCATTTGTGCTTGGGCGGGTGTGGGTCGAATCGCAAGTTAGCTGCCTTGGCAGCAATCTGCTTCCGCAGTTTGAGCGTTGGCACTGCTGCCAAGTAAGTGAGGGCCGCATCGCTGTACGTGAGTTCATAGAGAGGAGCAGCGGCCACGCTCATTAAGCCAGCAACGCATCCAAACGCTCCTGAAGCTTCTTCCCGGATATGAGCAGATGGGGATTCTCGTTGATCTCGCGCAAGCGCTCGCGCGCCACCAAGGCATCCTCGACGTCCTCCCATTCCCCAAGATCAACAGCATCCTTGGACAACTCTGCTCTGGGCTTTAGATCGGCCATCTGCTCAAAACTCATCTTCACGTCGTCAACGGCATCCTGAATCGTGTTGTATTCTTTCGCCAACATCCGCTGAGCTTCTAGATCGAAGGCGCCGTCACTTTTTGCCGGAACGCGAAAGGTTACGCTTTCCATCCGGCGAAGGGAAGGCCTGGTCACTCGATCAAACCCGTAGAGCCGGCCGAATCCATAGATGATGGCCGCTCGGCAGTAATCAGGATCCAGGTTGCCATTGAGCACTTCAAGTCGCCCGCAGTGATCGGTTGTGGCAAATTGCTCTCCTGCTTGCCGAACCGACATGTTAAAGTCGCTGTCGATGCTCCAGAGGAGTGAAGGATAAGAGAAGTCGGTTAGGTTTGATTGTTTGACAAAGCCATGCTCTTTCCCGACCTCCACATTGGCCGAGTAAAGTGGAATGTCCCCGCCACTGCCATAGAACAACTCTCGCTTCAGAACCCGTTTGCCTATCCCCATGCTGAACAAGGCCTTGTCTGCCAATGACACGGTCACGGTGTGGCTAACTGGGTGGACTGCTTCGATCTCCTGGAGAAGCAGCGCGTGCCTGTCGAGGGTCTCGCCAGCATCGTTAAGCAGCGAAGTCAGTTCGGCCGGACTGACAAACACCTCCTCATCAACATCACCTAGATGCTCTCGCTCTTCCCGACTCCACCACTTGTTGACGAGCCAATGCTCGCCCGGCTTGAAGCCGTCGATCGGGAACACCTTGCAGCGCGGATCGGTCGTTTGGAACTGTTCAGGGTTGCCCTGGAAGAGACGAAAGGCTGCGGACATTTTGGGAAGGTCGTTGTCGCCAATCACGAAGCGCTTGGCGTCCCGCGTCTCTCCTACCTCCCCGATTAGATAGCTGAAAACCGGGTTCTTCTGCTCCCGGCCCGGAACCTGCTTCTTGCGGACAACGAAAATGTAGGTTCTCTTCGGAGTTGAGTAAAATGCATTCTTTGGCAGGGAAACAATCGCTTCCAGGTCGCAGGTCTCCAGTATGTAGGCACGAAGAGCATCCTCCGAATGTCGGAGCAGCAATCCGTCCGGCACGATAACCAGAGCCCGTGCATTCGGCTTCAAGCCGTTGATAATCAACTGCATAAAGAGGTTTTCAATGCCACTGCCGCGCACCGAATAGTAATCTGCCGTCTTCTGATTTTGCCTCAAAAAATCACGATGCTTGCCGGTCCCGCGGGTGACGTAGGGTGGGTTCGTCATTACCAGATCAAATTGCTCAATGGGCGCCTTAGCCAAAGAGCCGGTAATCTGGTTGCTCACCGAATGGAAGGTGTCGTTCAGTATCTTCGGCAGCCGCGCAATCGCTCCTTGCGGGTCTTCTTCTAGCAATTCGGAAAGATGGACCAACATGTTGGCCTTGGCCAAGATGATGGTTTTGTCATCCCGGTCCCAACCAAGATACTTGAGGTTAGGAGCATTCTTAGTCCTAAAATCAAACGGACGCTTGTTCATTAAAGGCTCAAGTAAGAAGCCACCGACGCCGCACGCAGGGTCCGCAAGAACTGCCGACTTCGGCAGATGCTCTACACCGCTCATCTCGACCATAGCCTTGATGATATTGCGCGGCGTGAAATACTGGCCCCAGTTCTTGACGGATAGGCTCTTCTTCAGGAACCGCTCAAAAATGCGTGACTTGAACTCCGGATCAATCCGTCGCAGCGATCCAAAATCGCGGAAGCGTTCCAGGATCTGAAGAAAGAGTCTGCCCTGATCATGCACGGAAGGATCCAGGACCATACCGTTGATCACCGATGTTCCATCCGCCCCAGGCGGAAAGAGATCTTTTATTGCGGGACGTACATGTTGAAAGTAATACGGAAGTATCTTTGATATCGGCTTCTTGAGCACTGTATTGAAGTCAACTGGAACGCCAGACTTGTCCAATTGAAGGACATTAAGATCAGATAGGAACTTGAAGATTAGCAACTCGATAAACGTTGCAAGGCAAGCCTCAGGCTGCTGGCCGCAGGCGAGCCAAACGTCCTGCCATGTTTGCTCGGCCAAGGTGGTTGGGTTGACAGCATCCAGTGAGACCAGGGCTGCGCGAGGCTTGTTGAGGCTCGTTTCAAAGCGGCCAAGCGTTCGACCCAGAAGAGACCGGCCATCTTGCGTGGCCAGATTCATAGGGTAGTCGAACGGATAGTCGTCTTCACGTCTGATGAACTGCCAGTCCCCATCGGAGACCAAGATCCAGGAGTTTCTCGTATGGTCGCTAACCCCGCCGAACTCGCACGACAGCGGGCGGCAGTACTCATCGGCAACCTTCTCGCTGAACTCGCGCGTTTTGGCTGGCGAGTCGAGGCGCCCTCGATCCTTGTACTCGACGACAAGCTTCACCATCGGTGCCATACCGCGCCGGTCGACGACAAGCCCGTCAGGCTTCCTGGTGGCGAAACGCCCATAGCTGTGGTCAGGCACGATGCCGGCACGGCGAAGTTGCTCAAGCGTGGTCGCGCCGAGATTGAAGCCCTCGTAGGGCCCAACCGGATGGCCGCGCACTCTGCCCTTATCGTTCAGGTAGCCCTTCTGCCACAGCTCTTCCGACACCGTTTTGGCCTCCTGGCGACTTCGGCTGGCGCAACATCAAGCGCTTGCCGTTCATGCGTGCCATCCCGATACGCGTTCTCTCCCCATCCGTCACCTCACGATACGTCCAGCGGAACGAGAACTCATCGCAGTAGCGGTGGAGATGGGTTTTGCTCACGTGGTGGAACGTGCCATAGACACCACGCTTCAGAAGAGCGAAGTAGGACTCGGCCGTGTTGGTGTTAACGTCGTCGCGGGCATACTCCCCGGCGCCGTGGTTGACGGTCTCATGGCCACCCTTGAACTCCTCGCCTATCCCTCCGTAAGCCGTCCATTCATCGGTCATAATCTTCGCTGAGCGATCAACGTTCTCCCGGATCGCAGGTTTCAGCGTCTTTGCATTCACGCGTTCTACCGGCATAGATCGGGCAGCGCCATCCCGCTCAACCAGTACCAGCACCGGGGCTTTCTTGGTGCCACGGCCAGGCTTCGCCTTCTCCTTAGCGCCCTTGCGAGGCTTCCCGCCCACATAAGCCTCATCCACCTCGACCGTGCCGCCGTCCTCGCCCAGTTTGGTCGAGAAGGCCGGTTCGCTCAGGGCGTAGCGGATGCGATGCATCAGGAACCAAGCCGAGCGGTAGGAGCCGAGGTCAAGCATCCGCTCGATCTGCTTGGCGCTCACGCCCTTCTTGGAGGTGCAGAGCATGTACCAAGCCACCAGCCACTTCCGCAGCGGGATTTTAGAGTCCTCGAAGATGGTTCCGACTGTGACCGTGAACTGTTTCTTACACTCGCCGCATTCGCGCAGGCCGGCACGAACCTTGCGCTCCGGGTTGGCCGCGATCTCATACAGCTTGGCACCATCGGCGTTGCCGCAGTGAGGGCAGACGGGGCCGTTCGGCCAGCGGATGCGCTCAAGATACTCGCGAGCCGCCTCATCGGTATTGAAGCGCTGCATGATCTTATCAAGGGTCAGGTCGGCGGGGGTCATCTGGTCAAGCATGTCGGGTCGCTCCGTCCATGCATAAAAACCTAAGCCCCTAGCCGACCTTTGTCAAGTGTATAATTCCGTACCTTATGATCGAGATCCGAGAATACGTCGACGAGAACGGCAGGAGCCCGTTCGCTCGATGGTTCGAGGGCCTGAACGCGCCCGCCGCCGCCAAGGTCACGATCGCCCTGATCCGGATCGGGCAGGGTAACCTGTCGAACGTGAAGGGAGTCGGTGCCGGCGTGCTCGAATACCGGCTCGACTTCGGCCCCGGCCAACGAGCCTACTTCGGCAAAGACGGGGACCGGCTCGTGATCCTGCCCGGTGGTGGTAGCAAGAAGCGCCAGGGCAAGGACATCGACGCCGCGAAAGCCCTCTGGAGCGCCTACAAGGACCGGAAGTAGGGAGGAAGGGTGGCCATGCCCCTGACGCGCGACTTCAAGGACACCGTCAAGGCCCGCGCCGCGCACGACGGCGCGTTCCGCCACGCCCTCCTGGCGGAAGGCATCGAGGCCCTCCTGTCAGGCGACACGGCGACCGGAAAGGCGGTGCTGCGCGACTACATCAACGCCACCGTCGGCTTCGAGGAGCTGGCCGGGGTCACGCAGAAATCCGCCAAGAGCCTCACGCGGATGTTCGGCCCCAACGGCAACCCGCGCGCCGACAACCTCATGCGGGTGATCGGTCACTTGCAGGCGCGGGAGGGGGTCCGGCTGACGGTGCGGGCTTATGTAGGTTAATAGGGTACGTGTCCCCGTTTTTCCGCAAGCAAGACCAACAACCGAAGTAAAAGGGAACACCATCATGTCCATCATCATCGGCACCAAGGGCGACGACCTGCTGCTCGGCTATGCCGGGAACGACTTCTTCAACGGCGGCGCGGGCGACGATATCCTGTTCGGCGGCGCGGGCGACGACGTTCTCAACGGGGGCGAGGCGCACGACTTCTTCGACGAAGAAACCAACCCCTACGACGCGAACGGGGCCGATGTCCTTTTCGGGGGATCCGGCAACGATCTCCTCGCCGGCGAGAACGGCAACGACACCCTGATCGGCGGCGTCGGGGACGATAGGCTCGAAGCCGGCCTGGGCAACGACATCCTCTGGCTCGGCCAGGGCAACGATACCTTCTGGTACATTCCCTCCGACGACAATGGGGACCGCGACGGCGGGCGGGACATCGTGGGCGACTTCACCCACGGGCAGGACAGGTTCCTGATCGACGTTTACCACGATGTTGAGTTTCCCGGCGATTTCGATACCAACGGCGACGGCCGGATCAGCGACGCCGACGCCTTCGCCGCCGTTCGGATGGTCGAGCACAACGGCGCCAGGCTAGAGGCCCTGGTCCTCGACATGGGCGGCTTCCTCGGCTGGACGGACGGGGCCAGCGTCGCCTTTCTCGGCGTCGACGAGATGACGTTCGCGGTCATGGACGACGATCAGCCGCTCGGCGTCGAAACCTGGATGCTGACCTAGTGCATTTTCAGCATAAGCCGAGCCGATTGGGCTTGGCATGAGGTTGTGCGTCCTGCTTGGCTAAGAAGGTGCGTGTCCCCGCTTCCCCGGTGTCCCCATTTCCCCGAAGTGTGGGAAGCCGCCCACGCGGAGCGCAAGGCGGCGGTGGAAGGGGGGACGGCGTGACGGGTTCCATGCTACTGCTTCTGCTGGTTCCAGTGGCCGCCGCGATCGTCGGCGCCGTCGTCGCGGTGAACGCCCGCCCCGGCCCGGTCGTCGTCAGCGCGGTGCAGCACTTCGCGGCGGGCGTGGTGTTCGCGGCTGCTGCAGGGGAGATTCTTCCCGATCTGAAACACGCCGGCGCCGCGACTCCCGTCCTGATCGGCGGTACTGCGGGCGTCGCCGTGATGCTCGGCGTCAAGGCGATGGAAGGCCGCGCCAAAGGGCCTTTGGGTTTGATGGCGGCGGTCGGCGTCGACATGCTGATCGACGGCCTCGTGCTGGGGCTGGGTTTCGTGGCCAGTGTGAAAGAGGGCCTACTCCTGACCGTCGCGCTCACGCTTGAGGTGCTGTTCCTTGGCGTGGCCGTCGCCACGGAACTCGGCGACGGGCCGTCTTCGAAGCTGCGCGTGGTCGGCATCACGGCGGGGCTGGTCGCCCTCATGCCCGTCGGGGCCCTGCTGGCGTTTCCGGTCGCGGCGTTCCCCACCCCCGTGCTGACCGGGTTCTTCGCCTTCGGGCTGGTCGCCCTGCTCTACCTCGTCACCGAGGAGCTGCTGGTCGAGGCGCACGAAGTGCCGGACCGTCCGTGGACGACGGCGATGTTCTTCGCGGGCTTCCTGATCCTTCTGCTGCTGGAAGAGTCGATTTCCTGAAAGAAGCGGTATCAGGACCGGTCCCTAGGGCGAACTCAGCCCCGATCAACGAACAAATAAAAGAGAAAAAGCCCCCCGCGGCGGACGCGAAGCGCGTCCTACTTCTCCGCCAGCCCCGCGAAGATCGCCTCGTACCGTGCCGCCGCGGACGCCACCGTGAAGCGCTGGGCGACCTCCTTCGCCCTCGCCCCCATGCGGCGGCGGAGGTCACGGTCGCCGGTGAGCTGGCGGATGGCGGTGGCGAGGGCGAGGACGTCGTCGTTGGCGACGAGGTAGCCGGTCTCGCCGTCGATCAGGTAGTCCTCCTGGCCGCCCGGCTTCGTGGCGACGACGGGCAGGCCGGCGTGCATCCCCTCCAGGTAGACGAGGCCGAACGCCTCGTGGAGCGAAGGAAGGACGAAGACGTCGGCGGCCTGGAGGAGGCGGTGCTTGTCGTCCTCCTCGACGTAGCCTTTAAAGTGAACACGCCCGGACAGACCCAGCGTCCGGGCGAGGGCTTCGAGGGGCTCGCGCTCGGGGCCGTCGCCGACGACGAGCAGCTCGACGGCGCTGTTGCCGACGCTGGCGAGCGCCCGCAGGAGCACGCTCAGGTTCTTGCGGCGGACGAGGCGGCCTACCGAGATCAGGTAGACGGCGTCCGCCTTCAGGCCGAGGTCGGGGCGGGGCAGGGGGTCGGCGAGGTCCGGGGGGTTCATGCCGAGCGAGACCACCTCGACCTCCTTTTCCAGCCCGTACATCTCCTCGGCCCGCTTGGCGAGGTCGGTCGAGACGGCGGCGAGCACGTCGGCCTGACGCAGCACGCGGCGGACCACCTGGGCGAGGACGGGGTTCTTGTCGGGGGTGTACCACTTGGAGGGATCGTAGATGTCGCCGCCCGCCATCGTCAGCACGTGCGGCGCCTTGAAGCGCCTCGACGCCCAGACCCCGGTGGGGCCGCTCGGCACGGCGAACCACGTGTTGACCACGTCGTAGCGCCCCTTCAGCGCGCGGCGCCCGTGCCAGACCCCGATCGGCCAGAAGGTGATCATCGAGGTGAACGAGGCGTGGCTGCGCGCGTCGCGGCCGAGGACGGGCGCCCGGAACAGGCGCACCCCGTCGACGACCTCCTCGCCCGCGAGGCCGGGGGCGGCCGAGGTGAGGACGTGGACCTCGTGGCGCTCGGCGAGCTCGACGGCGATGTCCCGCGTGGCGACCCCGCCGCCGCCGCCGAGCGGCGGGTACTCGTAGTTGACGATGAGGATCCGCAACGCTTCTCGCCCGGGGGGACCCGCCGGTCCTAGTTGACGTAGTACTTCTGGCTCTGCGTGTAGTACTCGCCGACGTCGGCGTAGCCGTACTGGGCGTGCTTCTTCATGTCCACCTGGGTGAGCACGGCGCCGGCCGGCTCGACCTCGACGTCGCGCAGCGCCTGGACGCTGTCCTCGGCGGCGCTCACCACCGTCTCGCCCCAGCGCACGCAGAACAGCGTCCTGTCGGCGAGCGGCGCCACGACGCGGGTGTCGGTGACGGAGGCGAGCGGCGCCGAGTCGAGGATGATGTAGTCGTAGCCGTCGCGGAGCGTCTGGATCAGCATCCTGAGGCGCTGGCTGTCGAGGAGGTCGGTGGGGTTCGTCGTCTGCGCCTTGATGGGCAGGAAGTGCAGCCCGGTCTCAAGGTCGTGGTGGATGACCTCGTCGAGCGAGCGCTCGTTCGCCATGTATTCGACGAGCCCGCCCGCCACCTGCCAGCCGAGTTCGCGGTGGACCGAGGGGTGGCGGAGGTCGAGGTCGATCAGGAGCACGCGCCTGTTCGAGCGGGCGGCGAAGGTGGCGAGGCTGACGGCGAGCGTGGTCTTGCCCTCCTGCGGCAGCGACGAGGTGACGAGGATCACCTTCGGCTGCTGGTCGATCCTGGCGAGCTTGACCGCCATGAACACGCCGCGGATCGCCTCGGTGTAGGCCGAGAGCGGCTTGTCCATGAGGTACTGGTAGGGCTTCTGGTTCTTCTTCAGCCGGTCGAGCTTCGGCACCATGCCGAGCGACGGCAGGCCCAAAAGGCGCTCGACTTCCTTCGAGCTCCGCAGCCCCCGGTCCATGCGGTCGAGGACGATGGCGATGAGCGAACCGAAGACGAACGAGACGGCGAATCCCGCGGCGGTGAAGATCCTGGCCCCCGGCGAGCTCGGCGTCGTCGGCGCCGAGGCCTGGGCGACGATCCGGGCGTCGGGCTGGATGCTCTCCGCCACCTCGCGGTTCTCGCGGTAGGAGCGCAGGAACTCCTCGTAGAGGTTGCGGGCCGAGGTGGCCTGCCGCTCGAGTTCGGCGAGCTTGACCCCCGACGCCTGATCGACGCCGCTTTGCGTCTTGAGCGAGCCGAGCTGGCTCTGGATCGCGGCGATGCGCGAGCCCGTGACCTGGACGTCGCTCTCAAGGCCCCTGAGCACGCTGTCGATCTCGGTGGCGAGCTTTTCCTCGACCTCCTGCCTTTGGCGCTTCAGATCGAGCATCTGCGGGTGGCGCTCGCCGTAGATCTCCCTTGCGGACGCGATCTCCTGGTCCAGCGTCGCCTGCTGCTGGCGCAGCGTCTGCACCACCGGCGAGGCGGCCACCTGCCCCAGGGCCTCGACGACGCGCCCCTGGGCCCGCAGCTGGCGCACCGTGGCGAGGCGGGCCTGCCGCTCGGCGAGGTCGGCGCGCAGGTTGATGAGCTGGTTGTTGAGTTCGGCGACGCCCTGGTCGTTGAGGGTGAGGCCGCCGCCGCTCAGGGCGGCGAGGCCGTTCTGGCTGCGGAACTCGGCCGCCGCCTCCTCGGCCTTGCGCACCTCCTCCTTCATCTCCTCGAGGCGGGTCTCGAGGAAGGCCGAGGTGCGGTCGCCGGTGAGCTGCTTCAGCTTCACCTGCTCGTCGACGTAGATCTCGGCCGTGCGGTTGGCGATCCGGGCCGCCTTCTCGGGGTCGGCCGAGGTGAAGCCGATCTGGATCAAGTGCGAGGTGCCGTCGTTGAACAGCTGGATCCGGTCGGCGAACGCCGAGATCGCCGCCTCTCGGGCGAGGTGGGGGGCAAGGGGGTCGTTCGCCGGCACGTCCACCGTCGCCTCGTCGGCGAACCCGGTGGCGATGAGCCAGCTGTCGGGGAGCATCGCCACCAGTCGCTCGACGGACTTCTTGATACCGGGGATCAGGCCGCCCGCGAACGGCCCCTTGTCCCCCCCGTCGGGCCCGCCGCCGAGATAGGGGTTGAACTCGGGGTCGTCGATCAGCCCCAGGTCCTCCATGACCCTGGCTTGGTACGTCCTGGACTGGAGGATGCGGATCTGGGTCGAGATCGTCGCCTGGTCCGGGGTGAGGCCGCCCGCGTCCTGGCGGATGTCGGCGACGGGGTTGGTCGAGGGCTCGATCAGGACGGAGGCGGCCGCGGTGTAGGTGGGGACGAGCGACTTGCCGTAGAAGGCGGCGGCACCCGTGCCCAACAGGGTGATCAGGAGGATCAGCCACTTGCGGCGGCGGAGCGCGCCGAACAGGCTGAGCACGTCGATCGTGTCGCCCTCGTCGAACAGTTTGCGGTCGCCGCCGCCCTTCGAACTACGCTTCTTGCTCATCAAACCTTGACCTGCCGCCTTGAGGCAAACACTGCCGTTGTCGGGGCGCCTCTCGGACCGCCGCCACCGCCAAGCGAATGCGGGCGCCGGCAAGGGGTTCCATGCCACGACCGCGGGCGGGCGGGCAATCGGGGCCGCAAGGAGAGCATACCTTATGGTCGCCCGAGACGCCGACGGCCCCCGGCCGCCGCGCCTTGCGCGATCATCGTCCGTTCTCCCAAAGCCGAGGCGCCCACCGTCTCCAGACACGCCATATGACGCAGCGCGGCGTCACTGGCAACCACCTTCTCCACCGCCCGCCGACGCGGCGTCCTCGCTGTGGCGCCCGTGCAGACGGGGAACGCCGCCCACGGGTGGAGGCGAAGTCGGGAAGGGGCGCGCCGCCGGGAAGGATTACCGCCGGACCAGGACGGGCCGGGGGCGGACTTGCCGGGGGAACGGTTTTATTCCGGTGATCCGCCCGCCCCACTTGCCAGCGCGGGGCCGTCCTCGAAGGGCGGGTTCTCCCGAAGGGGCCCCGCGGCCCGACATCCTCCCGCCGCGGCATCCCGGTCCAAGGCGCGCAGGCGGGCGACCTCCTCCAGGAGGCGCGAGGATTCGGCCTTCGGGTCCGAGAACCACGCCAGCGACCAGACCCGCCACAGCCGCCAGCCGAGGGCCTCGAACCGCTCGTCCCAGCGCCGCTCGCGCTCGCGGGCGGCGGGCTCGCCGTGCCAGAGGGGGCCGTCGGGCACGAGGCCCAGGAGGAAGCGCCCCGGCCGGTCGGGGTGGCGGACGGCGAGGCCCGGCCCGTCCGGCAGCGCCGCCAGATCCAGCCCCTCGGCGGCGAGCAGGGGGCGCAGGAAGCCTTCGAGGTCTGAAAGGCCCGGCGCCGGGGCGCCCGCCCCGCCCCGGACCGGCAGCGCCCGGCGCGCGAGGCCGAAGAGGTCCAAGGGCGGCGCTTCGAGCGGGGGGGTCTCGCCCGCGGCGCCGGCGACGACGGCGAGGCGGCCCCGCGCGAGCGCGCCCAGCGCCGCCGCCGGGGGCAGCCCCGACGCCTCGTCGACGACGACGAGA
>JAGRGG010000069.1 GCA_020445645.1 Geminicoccaceae bacterium
CAGCAAGGGCCGCGGCCCCCGCACCGAGGCCGGCAAGGCCGCCTCGGCCATGAACGCGCTCGAGCACGGCCTCACGGCGACGACCGACGTCCTCCTGCCCAAGGAGGACCCCGAGGCGTTCGCCGCCCACTGCGCCGCCGTGGAGGCGGAGTACGCGCCAGAAGGCCCCACCGAGCGCGCGCTGGTCACCCAGCTGGCGCTGGTCTTCTGGCGGATGATCCGGGTCGAGGCGGTCGAGGCCGAGGTCTTGGTCTCGCGCGAGCGGCGCCCCGACGGCCACTTCATCGGCGGCTACGGCCCCTTGAGCCCGTTCCTGTGGGACGCGCGGCGGCTCGACGCCGTGACCCGGTACCGGGGGCAGCTGGAGCGGGGCCAGTTCCGGCTCTTAAAGGAGCTGAGGGAGCGGCGGGCGGCGCGGGCGGCGGCGGAAAGCCTGCCGCGAAACGAACCCGAGGCGAGGGCACCCGTCCCCGCCGCGCCGCCGGTGCGAAACGAACCCGAGGCGCCGCCGGTGCGAAACGAACCCGAGGCGCCGCCGGTGCGAAACGAACCCGAGGCGCCGCCCGCCGCGGCCCCCGGCACCGGCGCCGCCCCCCTGCCGCCGCCGGTGCGAAACGAACCCGCGCCCGCGCCGCATCTTCTCGGCACGACCGCCCGTGCCGGGGCGCCCGCCAACGACCCGTTCGTCGCCGCCGTGCGGCGGATCCTCAAGGAGGCGGGCAGGTAGGGGGCGGGTGCGGCGGCGAAGGGCCCCCACCCCAACCCTCTCCCCGGAGGAGGGGGGCAGGAGTCGCAGCGGGGGCAGCGTGCTGGGCTTCCGCCTCGTGCCCCCTCTCCCCCAAGGAGAGGGTTGAGGTGAGGGTCCTTGAAGCCGCCCGACGAAACGAACCCGAGGCCCCGCCCGGACCCCCTCCCACCACGGAGACAAAGGGAAGAAAAGGCCCCGCGCAGCGGGCGCGGAGCGCGTCCTTCCGTCTTGCCGCCGGGACGCGTCACCCCTCGCGGAAGATTCGTTCGCCCTGCTCGTCGATGATCTGCCTTGCCTTGAGGACCGAAAAGCGCGCCGCCTCGTCCTCGCTGCTGTGGGTGTCGGCGCGGATGAAGCGGTGCTCCCTGCGCGCGCCCCCCACGTCCTTGGCGATCACCCCGGCGGTGAGCCAGCCGCCCTCCTTGCGCAGGGGGGCGGGCGTGATCTCGAAGCCGTCGTGGGTTTCGGTCGGGTGCTCTGCCCCGGCCTTGCCCCCCTCCCCGCCGCCCGCCCCGCCACCCACGAGCCGCTTCAGCCAGCCGAGCGCCATCGTCATCTCCCTTCGCTGATGGATGCAGGGTACGCTTCGCGTCCGCCGGCAGGGGGCGCGCCCTCTCGATCCAGCCCCGCCGTTTGCGCACGGGCGGGCGGCGGCCTGTGGCGGATGCGCTCCAGTTCGCCCCGAAAGGCGGCGCAGGCGTCGAAGCCCTCGGGGTCGCTGGACGGGGTGAGCCAGGCGTAGTCGTAGGGCAGGGTCGACGGGTCCCGGTCGAGCCCCTCCTCGCCCGCCTCGACGAAGCCGATGCTTAAGATCCGGCGGCCGGGGGCGAGGCGGGCGAGGTAGATCGGCACGCCGCGGTCGAGGCGGACGTGCCCGGCCCCCGCGATGAGGACGGCCCGGCCGCGCCCGGCGAGCGTCGCCATGCGGTCGGCCATGCGGGCGTCGCGGGCGCGCTGGACCAGCGCCATGCCGCCCAGCTGGTCCGCCTTCAGGTAGCCGCAGTGCGCCTCGACCAGCTCGTCCAGGAGGTCCGCCTGGAGGCGGGGCTGCAGGGGCGTGTCGAGGCCGGTGCGGTGGACCAGCCCCGCCGGCAGGGCGCCCAGCCCGTCCCGCAGGGCGCCCTTGACCTCGGCGCCCGTGAGGTTGCCGGCGACGATCTCGGCGCCGCCCTCGAGCGCCGCCGCCGCGATCGGCCGGTAGAGCGCCCAGTCGGGCCAGCCGCTGAGCTTCCAGTCGAGCGCGGGGCCGAGCCCCCCGGCGTCGCCCGGACGGTCCTTCAGGTAGCCGACGATCGCCGCCTGCTGGTCGGTCGTCATCATCTCGAAGACCACGGCCTCCAAGGGGGGGGACGCCCCCGCGAGACCCGAGACGACCCTGGCCTGGAGCGCGTGGTGCGCCGGGTTGTCGTGCTTCTCGCCGAGGAGGACGAAGTCCGCGCCCCGCGCCGCCGCCATCAGCCCCGCCTCCCCGACGCTGCGGCCGGTGGCGGTCTCGACGATGGCGCCGGGCCTCGGCCTGCCGTCGCCGAGGAGGGCGCAGCCGGACAGGAGGAGAACCGCGCAAAGGAGGGACAGGCGGGGCATCGACAGGTTCCGGGCTTTGGGGCAAGCAAAGGCGGGCAAGGGGGCGTCCCGACAGAATTAGCCCCGACCGGCCCCGACGCAAGGGAGGCGTGCGATCCCGACGCAACCGCAGGTAGCCACAACCCCTGTTCAACTATACGGTGAAATCGCCTAGAACCCTCCCCGCCGTGCGGCGGGGGACGCCCGACGACGCGGCGGCGCTCGCGGCGCTGGAGGCCAGGACCTTTGCCCACGACCGGATCAGCCGTCGCGGCTTTCGCCGCTTCGCTCAAGGGGGCAACGTCCTCCTCGTCGCCGTCGAGGCGGGCGGGAGGATCGCGGGCTACGCCCTCCTCCTCCTGCGCAGGAACAGCCGCAGGGGCCGCCTCTACGCGCTGGCGAGGGACGGGGACGCGCCCCCCGGCACCGGGCGCCTGCTCCTCCTCGCCGTCCTGGACGAGGCGCGGGGGCGGGGCCTTCGCGGGATCGGGCTCGAGGTGAGGCCCGACAACCTGCCGGCGCGCCGGCTCTACGAGGGCCTCGGCTTCGCGCCCCTGGACGTGGTGCCCGGCTACTACGAGGACGGGGCGGCGGCGCTGCGGATGCGCCTGGATCTGGAGGAGGGGGCTTGAGCGGCTGGCTCATCGTCGTCGACCGCCTGAGCGATCTCCCCGACGGGGTCCTGGGCCACGAGGTGGTGACGACGCGCGACTACCTGAGCGTGCGGCGGCAGAAGGGGCGGCACCTGCCGAAGGTCCTGAACCTGTCCCGCGGCTACGCCTACCAGACGAAGGGCTACTACGTGTCGCTGCTCGCCGAGGCGCGGGGGCACAAGGTGATCCCGGCGATCACGACGATCCTGGAGCTGCGGCGCCGCGGCGGGTACGGCCACGCCCTGCCCGAACTGGAGGACGCGCTCGCCCGCACCCTCAAGCGCCTCGGCGACCCGCCCACGGCGTCGTTCACCCTGCGCGTCCACCTCGGCATCGCCGCCGATCCCCGCTTCCAGGGCCTCGCCCTCAAGGCGTTCGACTGGTTCCGGGCGCCCGTCCTGGAGATCGCGCTCCAGGCGGGCGAGCGCTGGCGGGTGCGGGCGGTCCGCGCCGTGGCGCTCGGCGACCTGAAGCCCGACGACCGCCCGGCGCTCGCCGCCGCGATCGACCGCTACACCCGCCTGCGCTGGAAGCACCCGAAGGCGCGCAGCAGCCCCCGCTTCGAGCTCGCCGTCCTCGTCGACCCGAAGGAGGCGCTGCCGCCCACCGTCGCCGGCTCCTTACGCCACTTCGCCCGCGTCGCCGAGCCCTTGGGCCTCGGCGTCGAGCCGATCCAGAAGAAGGACTACGCCAGCCTCGCCGCCTACGACGCGCTTTGGATCCGCGAGACCACGAACATCGACCACCACACCTACCGCTTCGCCCTGCGCGCCCAGCAGGAGGGGATGCCGGTCATCGACGATCCCGTCTCGATCGTCCGCTGCACGAACAAGGTCTACTTGGCCGACCTCCTCGCCGTGCACGGGATCGGGGCGCCCAGGACCCGCGTCGTCGCCGGGACGAAGGAACTGGACGAGGCGGCGTCCGACCTCGGCTACCCCCTCGTCCTCAAGATCCCGGACGGCTCGTTCTCGCGCGGCGTCAAGAAGGCCGACGACCGGGCCTGCCTCCACAGGCTCGCCAGGGACATGCTGGAGGAGTCCGACCTCATCCTCGCCCAGGCCTTCATGTACACCGAGTTCGACTGGCGGGTCGGCGTCCTCGACGGCGAGCCGCTCTTCGTCACCCAGTATCGGATGGCAAAAAGGCACTGGCAGATCGTGCGGCACGAGGAGGGCTGCCGCCCCGTCGAGGGCGGTTTTCGCACGGTGGCGATCAGGGACGCGCCGAAGGAGGTCGTCGGATCCGCCGTCGCCGCCGCCCGTCTGATCGGCAAGGGGCTCTACGGGGTCGACGTGAAGCAGAACGCGGACGGCGTCTTCGTCATCGAGGTCAACGACAACCCGAACCTCAACCACGGCGTCGAGGACCAGGCCGAGAAGGACGAGGTCTGGCGGCGGCTGGCGGGATGGTTTTTGAAAAGGCTGGCGTGAGGGGGGAGGGACTCGGATTCGTTTCGTCTCTTCGGCTTGATCCGACGCTTCCTGGCCGTGCGACTGGAAAGGAATACAAACTTATGCTACGTTCCCTCCATCCTGGTGCGGCCGATCGAAGGGCGGTTTGGACGACGATGCGAAGCGGAAGGTCAATCCACGCGCGGGAGCACGCATGAGCATCCACCAGGACGCCGCCGCCTTCGCCGATGCCGTCAAGCGCGCCCTCTCGCAGCCCGCCGTCTCGGCGGCGCCCGAGGACCAGCTCAAGACGCCCGCCAAGCAGTTCATCGAATCGGTCGGCGCCCGCCTCGGCCGACGGATGCAGACGCCCACCGAAGTGAGCCCCGTACAGGGCGCCGGCGGGCGGCCCGACATCGGCGTCGTCGCCGACGGCCTGCTCTGCGGCTACGTTGAATTGAAGCGGCCCGGCCTGGGCGCCGACCCGACGCGATTGCGGGGTGAGCAGAACAGGAGCCAGTGGGCGAAGTTCAGGGCGCTGCCGAACCTCGTCTACACCGACGGCAACGCCTGGACCCTGTTCCGCGCCGGCGAGCGGGCCGCTAGCGTCAGGATCGCCGACGACCTTCCCGCCTCCGGCGCCGCCGGGCTGGACGGCGGGGCGGTCGGGCGCCTGGGCGCGCTCCTGCAGGACTTCCTGACGTGGGAGCCCGTCGTGCCGCACGAACCGCAGGACCTCGCGCGGTTCCTGGCGCCGCTCGCCCACCTCCTGCGCGAGGAGGTGCACACGGCCGTCCGGCAGGACGGCACCTACATCGCCAATCTGGCGGCGGAGTGGCGCGCCTACCTGTTCCCGGACGCCGACGACAACCGCTTCGCCGACGCCTACGCCCAGACCCTCACCTACGCCATGCTGCTGGCGAGGGTGAGCGGCGCCGAAAACCTGGAACCCGACGCGGCGGCGGACGCGCTCGACAGGGGCAACGGCCTCCTGGCGCAGACCCTGCGCCTCCTGGCCCAGCGCGACGCCCGCCGCGAGATCGACCTCGGCTTCGGGCCCCTGAAGCGCGCCCTGGAGGCGCTGGACCCGCGCGACTTCCTCGAGCGCGCCGGCCGCGACCCCTGGCTCTACTTCTACGAGGACTTCCTCGCCGCCTACGACCGCGACCTGCGCAACGCCTACGGCGTCTACTACACGCCGCAGGAGGTGGTGCGCTGTCAGGTGAACCTGGTCTCCGACCTCCTGCGCCGCCGCTTCAACAAGCGTTACGCCTTCGCCGACGAGGGCGTCACCTTCATCGACCCGGCCGTGGGCACGGGCACCTACCCCCTCGTCGCCATCGACCACGCGCTCGAACTCGCGCGCGAGCGCGGCGGCGAGGGTGCTATCGCGGGGTGTGCCACGCAACTCGCCAACAACCTCTTCGGCTTCGAGATCCTCGTCGGTCCCTACGCCGTGGCGCACCTGCGCATCGGCCAGCGGCTCAAGGACGCGGGCGCGGAACTGCCGGACGGGCGCTTGCGGGTGTACCTCGCCGACACGCTGGACAGCCCGAACGAGCACCCGGCCGGGCTCGTCACCGCGATGGGCCGCAAGCTGGTCGAGGAGCGCGAGCGGGCAAGGCGGGTCAAGGCCGAACAAGACATCCTTGTCTGCCTCGGCAACCCGCCCTACGACCGCCAGCAGATCGCCCCCGACGACGCCGAGACGCGGCGCAAGGGCGGCTGGGTGCGCGAGGGCGACGCCGAGACGCCGCGCCCGATCCTCGAAGACTTCCTGGCGCCGGTGCGCGCGGCGGGGCAGGCCGTCCACCTGAAGAACGTCTACAACGACTACGTCTACTTCTGGCGCTGGGCCTTGTGGAAGCTGTTCGAGCGGCAGGACGGCCGCGGCATCGTCTCGTTCATCACCGCCTCCAGCTACCTCGTCGGCCCCGGCTTCGCCGGGATGCGCGAGGAGATGCGCCGCGCCTTCGACGAACTGTGGCTCATCGACCTCGGCGGCGACAACCGGGGTGCTCGGAGGAGCGAGAACGTCTTCGCCATCCAGACGCCCGTCGCCGTCGCCGTCGGGGTGCGCATTGGTAACGGCGACAGGGATACGCCGGCCAGGGTGCGCTACGCCCAGGTCGAGGGCACGCGCGCGGCGAAGCTGGCGCGGCTGGCGGGGATCGGGAAGCCGGACGACGTGGCGTGGCGGGACTGCCCCGACGGCTGGGGCGACCGCTTCCTGCCGGTCGGCACCGGCGACTACTTCGCGTGGCCGGCGCTGACGGACGTGTTTCCTTGGCAGCATTCCGGAGTGCAATTCAAACGCTCTTGGCCGATTTCTCACGATGCCCAAACACTAACCGAACGATGGAAATTTTTGCTCAAAAAGCTACCTGAAGAAAGAGCCGTAGTGTTTGTTGAGACACGCGACCGAAAGATAGATCGCATATATGATGATGGATTGCCGGGTTCAAACGCTACAAGTCTATATCGTTGTAATGATAATAATAAGAATATTATTTGATATGGATTTAGGAGCTATGATAGACAGTATTCTATTTATGATACCCGTGTGGGCGATTATCTTCGCCAAGCTATTTTTGGGGCTCATTCATCAGAACAAATTTATATAACATTATTATTAAGCTATTCACTTGGCGAGGGACCCGCCGCCACCGTCACTGGTCTCGTTCCCGATCTCCATCATTTTCGTGGTTCGTTCGGCGGCAAGGACGTCATTCCCCTCTGGCGCGACGCGGCGGCGACGCGGCCGAACGTGGGCGCGGCGGCGCTGGCGGCGCTTCGGGCCGCGCTCGGCGGGGACCTGACCGCCGAGGACCTGTTCGCCTACGCCTACGCGATCCTCGCCAACCCCGGCTACGCGCGCCGCTTTCGGCAGGAACTGGCGGTGCCGGGGCCGCGCCTGCCGATCACGAAGGACCGGACGCTGTTCGACCAGGCGGTGGCGCTCGGCCGGCGCCTCGTCTGGCTGCACACCTACGGCGAGCGCATGGCGCCCGAGGGCGCGGCGCCGGGCGAGGTGCCGCGGGGCGGGGCGCGCTGCACCGTGGCCGTGCCCGCGTCGGCCGAGGGCTACCCCGAGGACTACGGCTACGACGCGGCGACGCGGGAGGTCCGGGTCGGCGCCGGCCGCTTCGGCCCCGTGACGCCCGAGGTCTGGGACTTCGCCGTGTCCGGCTTCGAGTTCGTGAAGTCCTGGCTCGGCTACCGGATGAAGCGCCGCGCCGGCCGCCGCTCCTCGCCGCTCGACGACATCGGCCCCCGATCCTGGACGGCGGCGATGACCGAGGAGTTCCTGGAACTGCTCTGGGTGCTGGAGCGCACGCTCGAAATGTACCCGGCGCTGGACGGGTTGCTGGAGGCCGTCGCCGCCGGCCCCTGCTTCGCGGCGGACGAATTGCCCCCGCCGACCGAGGCGGAGCGCGAACCGCCGAGGCGCGCGAACCAGAGGCAGCCAAGGCTGGTTTGAGGACCGACACCCCGCGTCCGCCCTTCAGTAGTCGCTCGCCTGCGCCCCCATCCCGACGTAGACCGACTTCACCTGGCTGTAGTGCTCGATCGCCGCCCTGCCGTTCTCGCGGCCGAAGCCGGACTGCTTCACGCCCCCGAACGGCATCTCGACCGGCGTCAGGTTGTAGGCGTTGATCCAGCAGGTGCCGGCCTGGAGGCGTGCCACGACGCGGTGGGCGCGGGCGAGGTCGTTCGTGAAGACGCCGGCGGCGAGGCCGAAGGGGGTGGCGTTGGCGAGCGCCACGGCCTCGTCCTCGTCCGCGAAGTCGAGGACCGACATGACGGGGCCGAAGATCTCCTCCCGGGCGATCGTCATCTCGGGGGTCACGTCGGCGAAGACCACGGGCGACACGTAGGCGCCCTTGTCGGGCAGGGACAGGGGAGGGGTGACGCGGCGGGCGCCCTCGGCCTCGGCGCGGGCGACGTAGGCCAGGACCTTCCCGCGCTGCGCCTCGGAGACCATCGGGCCGAGCTGCGTTGCTTCGTCCATCGGGTCGCCGACGCGGATCCGGGCGGTGCGCTCCGCGAGGCGGGCGAGGAAGGCGTCCTTGACGCCCTTCTGCACGAAGACGCGGGTGCCGTTCGAGCAGATCTGCCCCGCCGAGTAGAAGTTGCCGAGGATGGCCCCGGTCGCGGCACTCTCCAGGTCGGCGTCGTCGAAGACCAGGATCGGCGACTTGCCGCCCAGTTCCATCGTGACGGGCTTCAGCCGCCCGGCGGCGGCCGCCGCCACCTTGCGCCCCGTCGGCACCGACCCCGTCAGCGACACCTTGTCGACGCCCTCGTGCGTGGCGAGGGCGGCGCCCACGTCGCCGTAGCCCTGCACCACGCTGAAGACGCCGGGCGGCGCACCGGCCTCGACCAGCGCCTCGGCCAGCTTCAGGGCGGTGAGGGGGGTGAGTTCGGAGGGCTTGAAGACCATCGCGTTGCCGCAGGCGAGCGCCGGCGCCGCCTTCCAGCAGGCGATCTGGATCGGGTAGTTCCAGGCGCCGATGCCGACGCAGACGCCGAGCGGCTCGCGCCGCGTGTAGGCCCAGTCGCCGCCCAGGGGGATGTGCTCGCCCGTGAGCGTGGCGGCGAGCCCGCCGAAATACTCCAGGCAGTCGGCGCCGCTCGCGGCGTCGGCGACGAGGGTTTCTGAAAGGGGCTTGCCGGTGTCGCGGGTCTCCAGTTCGGAAAGCTCGCGGTTGCGCCCCCGCAGGAGGTCGGCCGCCCGGCGCAGCACCCGCCCCCGCGCCGCGCCGGACAGGTTGCCCCAGTCGGCCTGGGCGCGGCGGGCGCAGGCCACCGCGTCCTCGACGATCCGGGGCGTCGCCGAATGCAGCCGGGCGATCGTCTCGCCCGTCGCGGGGTCGACGCTCTCGATCGGTGCCCCGTCCGCGTCCTCGCGGTAGGCGCCGTCGACGACGTGCGAGGCGGGCGGCTGGCAGGGCGGCGTGGCGGACACGGCGGGCGTTCTCCTCGGACGGGGTTTCAAGGGGGGCCGCTTCCGGCGTCTTCGGGAAAGCCTCGCCCCGCCTTGCCGGGCGCATCATCGATGCCCCCGGGACCGCTGCCAAGGGCCATTTCGTCCGGGAAGCGGCGGCGCACCCCCGGCTCCCTTTGCAGGGAGCCCGCCGGCCGGTATACTCCCCCGCCGCAACGAAGGGAGGACGGGACATGGCCGACGACGACGCGAAGGCGTGCTGCGGGCCGGGCTACGCCTCGCCGCAGGCGGCGATGAAGGCCCCGCGCGAGAAGCTGCTCTACGCGGTGGCGCTCTACACCGGCACGGGCGTCGAGGCGCCGGACTATCTGGCGACCGTCGACGTGGACCCCGACAGCCCCACCTACTCGCGGGTGATCCACCGCACCGAGATGGCGGGGCTGGGCGACGAACTGCACCATTCGGGCTGGAACGCCTGCTCGTCGTGCCACCACGACGAGAGCAAGAAGCGGCGGTACCTGATCCTGCCGGGCGTGCGCACGGCGAACCTCAACGTCATCGACACCGACGACCCGAAGGCGCCGAAGCTGCACAAGGTGGTCCCGGGCGACGAGATCAAGGCGAAGACCGACCTGTCGGGGCCGCACACCGTCCACTGCCTGGGCTCGGACATCATCGTATCGATGCTGGGCGACGCGAAGGGCAACGCCCCCGGCGGCTTCCTCCACCTCGACGAGGACTTCGAGATCGTCGGGCGCTGGGAGAACGGCATCGACGGGATGAACTACAACTACGACTTCTGGTACCAGCCGCGCCACAACGCGATGGTCTCCTCCGAATGGGCCGCCCCCAACACCTTCATGCCGGGCTTCGACCTGGAGGACGTGGCGAGGGGCAAGTACGGCCACTCGATCCACTTCTGGGACTTCGCCGGCAAGCGCATCGAAAGGTCGGTCGACCTCGGGGCGGAGGGGATGATCCCCCTCGAGGTGCGCTTCCACCACGACCCCGATTCCAGCCACGGCTTCGTCGGCGCCACCCTGTCCGCCAACGTCTTTCACTGGCACAAGAACGGCAAGGGCTGGGACATCGAGAAGGTGATCGACATCCCGCCCGTCGACGTCGAGGGCTTCCCCGTGCCGATGCCGTCGCTCATCACCGACATCCTGATCTCGATGGACGACCGCTACCTCTATCTGTCCAACTGGCTGCACGGCGACCTTCGCCAGTACGACATCGCCGACCCCTCGAACCCGAAGCTCACGGGGCAGGTCTGGCTCGGCGGGCTTTTGGGCAAGGCGCCGGAGGCGGGCGGGCACACCGTCCACGGCGGGCCGCAGATGATCCAGCTCTCGCTCGACGGCAGGCGGCTCTACGTCACCACGTCGCTGTTCTCGACCTGGGACAACCAGTTCTACCCCGCGATGAAGGCGGGGGGTGCCGCGATGTTCCAGATCGACTGCGACCCCGAGAACGGCGGCATGAAGCTGAACCCCGCCTTCTTCGTCGACTTCGGCAAGGAGCCCAAGGGTCCGGCCCGCGCCCACGAGATGCGCTACCCCGGCGGCGACGTGACCTCGGACATCTGGCTCTGAGGCGCCACAAGGTCACGCTCGTCAACCGTGGCGATCGGACGCTCGACGTCGCCGGGGACGAGGCGATCCTGGACGCCGCCGAGGCGGCCGGGATCGCGCTCCCCGTCGCCTGCCGCTACGGCGGCTGCATCACCTGCGCGGCCCGGCTGCTCCGGGGCCGCGTCCGCCAGCCCGGCGCCACCGCCCTGAACCGGCGCCAGAGCCAAGCCGGCTACGTCCTCCTCTGCGTGGCCCGGCCCGTCGCCGACTGCGCGGTCGAGGTCGGCGTCGAGAGCCACGGCGACCTCTACCGGAACCCCTTCGCCGCCCCCGCCTAGCGCCCGGCGGCGCCGACCGGGTCGAGGCCGGCGAGGACGTCGTCCGGCAGTTCCAGCGCCCCGGCCGCGACGTTCTCCCGCAGGTGGCCGACCGACGAGGTGCCGGGGATCGGGAGGATGTCGGGCGAGCGTTGCAAGAGCCACGCGAGCGCGACTCGCATCGGCGTCGCGTCGGGCTGGCCGCCCGACGGCGCCGAGGATTGCAGGGGCGTGAGCCCGCCGAGCGGGACGAACGGCACGTAGGCGATGCCCCTGCCCGCGAGGTCGTCGATCAGCGCGTCGTCGCCCCGGTGCACGAGGTTGTAGCGATTTTGGACGCAGACGATGTCGGCGGTTTCCCAACCCCCCGTGCGATCCGAGCATGGCTCGCATTGCCGAGGCCGACGTGGCGGACGAGGCCCTGCCGTCGGGGATCAGCGAGGGTGGCGGGCGATCCCTCCAGCGAGGCGTCGTCCGGGCCGCCGGGGCACAGATCGACGATGTCGAGGCTGCCCAGCCCCAGGTGCTCCAGGTTGTCGTGGACGGCCTTCTCCAACTGGTCCGGCGACGCGGCGGGGACCCATGACCCGCCCTCGCCCCGCAGGTAGCCGATCTTGGTCACGATCACGAGCCCGTCCGGGTAGGGTGCCAGCGCCTCGCTGATGAGCCGGCTCGAGACGAAGGAGCCGTGGAATCGGCGGTGTCGATATGGTCGGCGCCGAGTGCAGTGGCCTCGCGCAGCACGGCAAGCGCGGCGGTCCTGTTGCGGAAGCGGTTCCCACACCCCTTTGCCCGAAGCTGCACCGCGCTGTAGCCGATGCGCTTTACGTCAGGTCCGGTGCCGGAGAGGCGAAAGCTGCCGCCAAGATCGCCGGTCGAGGTCGTCGATGGTCCCTATTCTTGTGGTCGCCGGAACATGGTCGCCGTTGCCCCGCGCGGTGATCACCCAGGATCGGAACGGGCCGTTCGGGATTTTGAACGATGACGGCGGAACCCGGCGATCTTGCGTTCCTGGGCGTTCCTGGCGCTGTGAAGGGCAGGAGCGAGTCCCGCGCCGTGGACGACGACCCCAACCGGACGGTATCGGTTCGGTCAGCCCTCTGAAGTCGATTTGCGGAGCATCCGGACGAACGCTTCCAACGTCTCTTTGCTGACGTGGTGCTCGATGCCTTCGGCATCGTTCTCCGCCGTCTCGGCATCGACGCCGATCACGACGAGAAAATCCCGCACGATCAGGTGCCTTTCCCGCACCACCCTTGCGAGCCTCTTGCCCGCGTCGGTCAGGAAGATCGACCGGTAGGGTCGGCTCTCGACCAGGCCAGCGCCGATCAGGCGCTGGACCGTGTTGGTAACGGTGGCATGGGACACGCCGAGACGGGCGGCAAGGTCGGCCGCGCGAGCCTCTCCCTGCGCGGCGATCAGGTCGGCGATCAGCTCGACGTAGTCCTCGGCCACCTCGGTCTGATGCGCCTTTCGCACGCGGCCAAAGACGTCCGCCTGCTGCTTGGATTTGAGAAGCTTCCCGCGTCCGTCCATCGGACAGTCTCCCGGTTTCACGCCCGTCATGACAGGTTCGAATCCCAATCACAAAATTTAACCTAGGCTACATCTTTTAGAACAAATACAACGTTATCTGCCAAGCCAAAGAAAAGGCAATTATATATCTTGCAAACAGC
>JAGRGG010000264.1 GCA_020445645.1 Geminicoccaceae bacterium
GCCCCAACCAGAACCCATGAGACCGCGCAACCTTAAATTGTGCTAGGGCCGCCCCTCCGACGCTCCACCCGTGCCGACGCGGCGCGTCACCGCCGGCGGGCCATGATCGTCCCGCCGCCCGCGGCCGTCAGGGCCAGCGTGCCCTCAGCGCCGATGGCGAACGACCGCACGCGGGGCAGCAGGTCGAGCAGCCGCCGTTCCTGGTCCATGAGCGCTTCGGGGCAGGCCATCATCGTGACGCCGGCGGGCCCGACGGCGAGCATCCGGCCGTCCAGCCGGTAGCGGCCGATCAGGCGGTTGCAGGTGGCGCCGCCCGACAGCCGGCCGTCCCCGCCGAACGTCAGGCTCGCCCGCGCGCCGTCGATCACGCCCCGCCCGGCGATGTCCTTGATCGTCCATTCGCCGCCCGTCAGGGGGGGTTCCGGCCCGTCCGCCGCGCCGCCCCGCGTCCCGCCCATCAGGTAGTCGGCGACCGCGCAGTAGGCGGGCAGCGAGGTGGGGTCGTTCGCGGCGTTGCCCGCCACCGGGTGCGAGGCGAAGCGAACGATCACCATGTCGGCCGCCGGGTCGATATAGACGGTCTGCCCGTGCACGCCCCTGGCGGCGAAGGCCCCGTGGTCGTCGTGGCTGACCCACCACATGCCGCGGTAGCTCCAGCCCTTCAGGAGATCATATCCGGCCTTGGCGAACGCCGCCCTGTCGCCACCCCGCCGGATGCGCGCGATCGCAGCGGCGGGGACGATCTGGCGCCCGTCGACCCACTTCCCGTCCAGGATCATCTGCCCCAGCCGCGCCATGTCGCGCAAGGTCGCGCTGAACCCGCCGCCCGCGAACGGCGTGCCGACCGAATCCACCGTGAAATAGGCCTCGCGCTCGGCGCCGATCCGGCTCCAGATCCGCTCGGAGAGCAGTCGGGCCACGGATCGGCCCGTGGCGCGGGCGATGATCCAGCCGAGCGCGTCGGCGTTGACCATCTTGTAGCCGAAGGCCCGCCCGTGCTCGCCCTCGGGCCGGACGGTCTTAAGGAACGCGAAGTAGCCGCGCGGCCCGTCGTAGCCCTCGGGCTTGGGCAGGGGGCTGGCGGCGGCGGCGTAGCGCCAGACGTCGGCGTCGGGGTCGGCGTAGTCCTCGCTGTAGCGCAGCCCGATCGTCATCTCCAGGACCTGCCTCACCGTCGCGTCGCCGAACGCGCTCTCCACCAGTTCGGGGACGACGGCGCGGACGGGCGCGTTCTCGTCCAGCCCGCCCTCGGCCACCAGCGTCTCGCCCAAAAAGCCCGTGAGCGACTTGGTGACGGACATGACCCTGTGCTGGCCCGCCTCGTCGAGGCAGCCGGCGTAGCGCTCGTAGACCACCCGCCCCCCGTGCATCACGATGACGCCGTCGGTGTAGTTGGCGTCGAACGCCTCGGCCCAGGTCATCGTCCCGCCGCCGCCGAGCGGGGTGAACGCGACCGCGTCGATCCCGTCGTCGTCGATCGCCCGTTCCAGCGGCCGGGCGGCGCCGGGGCCGCGTGGCACACCCACGATCGGCATCAGCTCGCGAAAGCGGCAGACGGTCCAGCGCAGCTTCGGAAAGGCGAAGTAGTCCGGGTCGGTGAAGCGGACGACCTCGTCCTCGGGCGGCGGAAAGCCTCGCATCCACCCGAGGCGGTTCGGGTCCGACTCGTGAGCGTTCATGGGGGCGTCCACGGGCCGGTCTCCCTGGGCCAGTGCACTCATCCCGAGCATGACGACGAAGAACATGGTTGAGGCGATGAAGAGACCCCAGACAAGAGAATGATAGCAGCGAAGATTTTTCATGAAAAAGTCCAATGATCGGGTGTGTTTGCAAGATAAACATCGGAAATACAGACTATAATAGAAATATTGTTTTGAATCCGTTCAAATTTTCTGGTAAAATAGCTTGCGCTATATCCCTCCATGAAACAATTCCTTCTTTTATTATTGAAAGCTCATTTTGCTAAGAGCCTGTCCTGAAAGTTTCTCGACTGGCCAAGCGCCGTAGCATCATTTTGATCATGGCGAGCTTGACGAGGGCCTCGGCGGTGCGGGCCAGATGCTCGACGTTCCGGGCGAGGCGGCGGTTGCGCCTGATCCATGACAGGGTGCGCTCGACGATCCAGCGCTTTGGCCAGCGCTTTGGGAGGACGACGCAGCCCTTCGTTCCCGGCGCGCGCCGGACGATCTTCGGGCGCCACGTGCCGCTCGAAGCGACGGCCCGCGCCGCCTTTGGCCCCTGACGGCCCTGATCGGCGAACACCGTCTCGATGAACGGGAAGCGTCGCCGCGTGCGTTTGTCCAAAACCCGCGCCGCGCCGTCGCGGTCCTGCGCATTGGCGGGGCGGATCGCGACCCGCAGCATCAGGCCGAGCGTGTCGACGAGGACGTGGCGCTTGACGCCTTTCGTCTTCCTGCCCGCGTCAAAGCCCGTTTCCTGCGGTTTGCGCCCCCCTTTTCGGCCGACTTGGCCGTCCGGCCGTCGATGATCGCCGCCGTGGGCTGCGCCGCATGGAGGCGATCGAGCGTGCCGTCATGGCGCCACAGGTCGAAATACGCCCACACCGTGCTGCGCGGCGGAAAGTCCTTCGGCAGATGCCGCCACCGGCGGCCCGTCTCCAGCACGTGGAGCACGCCCTGTGGAACCTCGCGCGCATCCGCCTCGCGACGGCGCCCGCCGCGTTCGGCTGGCGGGATACGCGGCGCGACCAGCGCCCACGCCGCGTCGGTGGGATCGCTTGGATGCCGAAGCCCCCGGCGATCATGTCGCCAACGGTCTTCCGCGCTCCACGTCCGACGCCTCCCTCGCTTCGTGGCGTCGGATACAAAATCACAAATGCTTCTGATGGCTCAAGAACTTTCAGGACATGGTCTTAGTGTTAAGAATAACGGATCATATGAAAGAGGGAAATTTACATATGCTAACAATTTCATTCTCTCTAAATAACCACATTTAAATAAATTTCTTTTAATTTCCTCTTTTATTATCTTATACACCCCACCATTTCCAACAACACCATCTTCATAATCGTTTTCTCCAATTTCTTCTTTCCAATAACTATACTTTTTATCTCTCTCTGCCTTCTTCTAACACTTCAACTATTTCAAAGCTGCGCTGGTATCCATCAATTTTGGCAAAAAAATCTGGCGGATCATTGGGTTAAATCGTAAAAGAGCATCTTTATTCCTAAAAAATATCTTTGAAAATGACAGAGCGATTCAGCATTCACGCAGGGTTTTGGCATCTGACCTCCAAAATCCCGTGTCGCTTACTTGCTTACGGGCCTGCTCCCATTCCTTCTCCAGGTCATCAACCCGCATCCATCTATCGCACCAAGTGTTTGCAGGGTTTTTAGGATTCATACTGCCTTCTTGACCTGCCCCAGCGCCGCCTCGACGATGTCGGCCATGATGGCGGGCAGCGCGTAGTCCTTAGGGGTGTAGACGCGGGCGACGCCGGCGGCCAGCAGGGTGCGGGCGTCGTCGGGGGGGATGATGCCGCCGACGACGAGGGGGACGTCGCCGATCCCGGCCTTCTTCATCCGCTCCAGGACCTCGGTGACGAGGGGGAGATGGGAGCCCGAGAGGATCGACAGGCCGACGAGGTGGACGCCCTCTTCGAGCGCGGCGTTGACGATCCGGGCGGGGGTGAGGCGGATGCCTTCGTAGACCACCTCCATGCCGGAGTCGCGGGCGGCGACGGCGATCTGCTCGGCACCGTTCGAGTGGCCGTCCAATCCCGGCTTGCCGACGAGGATCTTGAGGCGGCGGCCGAGCGTGCGGGTAGCGGCCTCGACCCGGTCGCGGACGGGGGCGAGCGGGTCGTCCCCGGCGCCGCTGTTGGTGCTGGCGGCGGCGACGCCGGTGGGGGCGCGGTACTCGCCGAACACCTCGCGCAGCACCCCCGCCCACTCGCCGGTGGTGACGCCGGCGTGGGCGGCCTCGATCGAGGGGGGCATCACGTTGCGGCCCTCCTGCGCGGCGGCGCGGAGGGCTTCGAGCGCGGCGGCGACGGCCTTCGGGTCGCGGGATGCGCGGTGCGCCTTCAGCCGCTCGACCTGCTCGGCCTCGGCGCGTTCGTCGACCTTCATGAAGCCTTCGCCTTCGCCCGTGGTGAGCGGCGAGGGGGCGGTCTCCTCGTAGCAGTTGACGCCGACGACCTTCTGCGTGCCGGCGCCGATCGCGGCGACGCGCGCCGACGCACTCTCGACGAGGCGGCCCTTCATGTAGCCGCCCTCGACGGCGGCGACGGCGCCGCCCATGCCGTCGATGCACTCCAGTTCGGCCAGCGCCTCGGCCTTGAGCGCCTCGACCTTGGCCGCGACGGCGCGGCTGCCGTCGAAGAGGTCGGGGTAGTCGAGGAGGTCGGTCTCGACGGCCAGGATCTGCTGCATCCGGAGCGACCACTGCTGGTCCCAGGACCGCGGCAGGCCGAGCGCCTCGTTCCAGGCGGGAAGCTGCACCGCCCGCGCCCGCGCCTTCTTCGACAGCACCACCGCCAGCATCTCGATCAGGATGCGATAGACGTTGTTCT
>JAGRGG010000265.1 GCA_020445645.1 Geminicoccaceae bacterium
ACCATGCCGTTTTGTAGGTAACGCCAAGGAGGCGGTGAAGCTGGTGGCTGGAAATGCCCTTCTTGCTGGCGCACAGCAGGTGCATGGCCTGAAGCCACTTGTGCAGCGGGACGTGGCTGCTCTCGAAGATCGTCCCTACCTTCACCGTGAAGGGCTTGCGGCAATGGTTGCACTTGTGAACGCCCATGCGCGTGCTCTTGCCCTGGAGCTTCGTGATCCTGTCCGTCGCGCCGCAGTGGGGACAGAAGGGGCCATCGGGCCACACATGGGCCTCGACCCATTCAAGGGCGGCTTGCTCGTCGTGGAAGCGCGGGGCACTGAGAACGGACATGGGCATCTCCTACGCCCATGAGGATACCAAGCCTAGCTAGTACGCCAAGTATAAAAACGCCAAGAAAAGGCCCCGCGCCAGCGGACGCGAAGCACGTACCACCGCCGCAATATTAAGCCTTGCGCCGCCGGGGGATTCGTCTAAAAACCGCCGCGTGCGGTTGTGGCGGAATTGGTAGACGCGCAACGTTGAGGGCGTTGTGGGCCCAGCCCGTGGAGGTTCGAGTCCTCTCAACCGCACCATCATCCATAGACGGCCTCGATCAGCATCGGCCCCGGCGTCCCGAACGAGCGGCGCACCGCCGCCTCCATTTCCTCCCCCGTCTCGACCCGCACGCCGGGCACCCCCATCCCCTTGGCGATCGTCACCCAGTCGAGGGCGGGATTCCTGATCTCGGTCATGCGCCTCGCCGCCGACCCGTAATCCGGGTTGCCACCCCGCTCAAGCTCGACTTCGAGGATGCGGTAGGTGCGGTTGGCATAAATGACGTTGGTCACGTCGAGCCCTTCCCGCGCCTGGGTCCAAAGCGCCTGCATGATGTAGGCGCCGCTGCCGTCGGCCTCGAGCGCCACGGCGCGGCGGCCGGGGCAGGCGAGCGCCGCGCCCACGGCCATGCCGAGGCCGGAGCCGATGGCGCCGCCGGTGAGCGCCAGCTGGCTGTGCGGGGCGGCGCCCGCCCCGGCGGGTCCGAACGCGGCGCCGCCCGTGACGGCGGTGACGCAGACGACGGCGCCTTCCGGCAGGTGCCGCGCGACCGCCTGGGCGATCCCCTCCGGCCCGATCTTCCCCGTGGCGGGGGGCAGAGGCTCGTTCGCCTTGAGGACGGGGTCGGCCTTCGCGTCCAAGGCGAGGGCCAAGTCCTCCAGCGCCCGGACGGCGTCCTCGCGCTCGGTGGCGAGGTGCTCGACCCCCGCCTGCCCATCCAGGAAGCGGGCCGGGCGGTCGTGGTAGCCGAAGAACGAGACCGGCAGCTTCGCCCCGCAGACGATGACTGCGTCGAAGGCGGCGAGCGTGCGCGCGGCCTCTTCCGGGAAGTAGGGCAGCCGGAGGACGGGGGGGCGGTCCCGCCCGGCATCGAGCCGGGCGATGCCGGTCTCGCCGACGAGTGCCGCCCCCGTCGCCGCCGCGATCCGCCCGGCGGCGGCGAGGCCCCGCCCGCGCAGGGCGTGGGCGCCGAGGAACAAAGCCGGGTTCCTTGCCCCCCGCAGCGTCCGCGCCGCGTCCTCGACCCGCCCGGCGGCGACGGTGGGCGCGCGCTCCGGGTGCAAAGGCGGCACGGGCTCGGCCTCGGCCCTTGCCAACTGGCAATCGTGCGGCAGGACGAGGCTGGCGATGGCGCCGTTGCCCGACCGGGCGCGCGTGACCGCTTCCGCCACGTCACGCGCCATCGCCGACGCCGCGCCGTTGCGCCGGGTCCAGGCCGAGACCCAGCGGGTCAGCAGGTCCATGTCGGAGTGCAAGGGCGGGTCGGCCGCCATGTGCCACGTCGCGTGCTCGCCGATCAGGTTGACGATCGGGCTCTGCGCGCGGCGCGCGTTGTGCAGGTTGGCGAGCGCGTTGGCGAAGCCGGGGCCGGGGTGGAGGAGGACGAGGGCCGGCTTTTCCGCCATGCGGCCGTAGCCGTCGGCGGCGGCGGCGCACACCGTCTCGTGCAGGCCGAGCACGGGGCGGATGCCGCCGAGACCGTCGATCGCCTCCACGATCGGCATCTCGGTCGTGCCGGGGTTGGCGAGGCAAAGCTCGACGCCGAGCCCCTTCGCCGTCTCGATCAGGTGTTCGGCGCCCCGCCGCATCGCGTTCCCCTCCGCTCGTCCGGCGAAGGCTTTACCACCCCCCGCCGCCCCGTCCCAGGGGCGAGAAGCGAGCCCCACCCGATTGTCAGGGGGAGGGCTTCGGGTGCATCATGGCGCCAAGCCCCTTAGCGAAAGCCATCAGCGATGGGTCCGAAGGAACGGCAGGCGCTCGCCCGCATCGACCTGTTCCACGACCTCGATCCCGCCGTCCTCGCCCAGGTCGAGCGCCTCGTCACGGTCCGGCGCTTCGCCGCCGGGCAGACGGTCGTGACCCACCGCGACGACGGCCGCGAGGCGTTCCTCATCCTGGAGGGAACCCTGCGCATCACCCTGTTCTCGCCCGCCGGCCGCGAGGTCTCCTACCGCGACCAGAAGGCGGGCAGCAGCCTGGGCGAGCTGCCGGCGATCGACGGCGAGCCGCGCTCGGCCAGCGTCGTCGCCCTCACCGACGCCTCGGTGGGGGTGATGACGGCCGCGAACTTCCGCCACGTGCTGCACGCCTACCCGAGCGTCGCCCTGGCGGAGCTGCAAAAGCTGACCCACCTGATCCGCCTGCTCACCCACCGCATCTACTGGCTCTCGACGCCCGTGCCCACGCGGATCTGCGCCGAACTGCGCGACCTCGCCCGCGAGAACATGATCGGCCCGAACGTCGCCCGCCTCGCCCCGGCCCCGAAGCACGCCGACATCGCCAACCGCCTCGCCACCCACCGGGAGGCCGTGTCCAGGGTGCTGAGCCAGTTGAAACGGGCCGGCATCGCGCGGCGCGGCCGGGGCGAGATCCTGGTCCTCGACGTGGAACGCCTCGCCCGCCGCGCCGACCCCGACGACGAGGAACTGTAGGAACACGCTTCGCGTCCGCTGGCGGGGAACTAGGCCGTCTTCGCCCTGGCCCAGCGTTCGAGCGCCGCCTTGAGGTCGGGATCGGGCTTCTCGGGCAGATCGACGAGGAGGCGGACGAGCTGGTCGCCCTGGTGTTTGGCGCGGGCGACGCCACGCCCCTTCAGCCGCATCACCTTGCCGCTGCTCGTCCAGGCCGGCACCTTCAGGCTCACCTCGCCGTCCAGTGTCGGCACGCGGACCGAACCCCCGGCGACGGCGACCGCGAGCGGGACGGGCTGGTCGAGGTGGACGTCGACGCCGTCCCGGCGAAAGCGCGCGTGCGGCTCGATTTCCAGGGTGACGAGGAGGTCGCCGGCCTTGCCCAGGCCACCGGGGGCGGGTCCACCCTGACCCCGCAGCCGCAGGGTCTGGCCGTCCTCGGCGCCGGCGGGCACCTTCACGTCGAGGGTGCGGCCGTCGGGGAGGACGACGCGCCGGGTGGCGCCGCGCGCCGCCTCGATGAAGCCCACGCGAAGGGTCGAGCGGACGTCGCCGCCGCGCGGCTCGAAGCCGGCGCCCCCGTCGAAGCCGCCACGCCCGCCCGGTCGGGCGTTGCCGAACAGGTCCTTCAGGACATCGTCGAAGCCGCCCGCCCCAGCACCGGCACGGAAGCTGAAGCCGCCGGTGGACGTGCGCCCGCCGCCAGGGCGCGCGCGAAAGCCACCGTTGAAGCCGGGATGGACCTCGTTGCCGTCGTCGTCGATGAGCCCCTGGTCGTAAAGGGCGCGTTTGTCCTTGTCGCCCAGGATGTCGTTGGCGCGGGCGAGGGTCTTGAAGCGTTCCTCGGCCGCCTTGTCGCCGGGGTGGAGGTCCGGGTGGCTGGACTTCGCGAGCCGGCGGTAGGCTTTTTGGATGTCCGCGTCGCTGGCGTCGCGGCCGAGGCCGAGGACGCGGTAGAGGCTGCCGTTCATGCCGGGTCTCCCGCGCGGGCCGGCGCGTCCGGCCCGCTTGCAGGTCCATGACATAGACCAGGATCCGGGGCGGGACCAAGCCCGCCCCGGATCGGATGGTCAGGGTGGCGCATCAAGGGGTGCAGCGTGCCCCCTTAGGCAGCCTTGGCATTGACCGCGATGGCGCGGGGCTTCTCGGCCTCCGGCACGCGGCGCTCCAGGGACAGGCGCAGGATGCCCTTGTCGAGCGTGGCGCCGGCGACTTCGACGTGCGGCGCCAGGGTGAAGGCCCGCTCGAAGCCGCCCCGGCGGATGCCGCGGTGCAGGTAGACGCCTTCGGCCCCGGGGTCGGCTTCGGGGTCGGCCTTGGGCGCCGCCTTGACGGTGAGGCGCCGGCCCTCGGCCTGGACCTCGATCTCGTCCTCGGCGAGGCCGGGCACGGCGAAGGCCAGGACGAAGCCGTCCTCGCCGTCCTTGAGAAAGTCGTAGTCGATCGTGGAAGCCGTCCGGTCCTGGAGCAGGAACGGGCGAAGGAAGGGATCAAAGCGAACGACGGTCATGGTATCCTCCATGCGGGCGATACTTGGTCGCGGGCGCTCCACACCGGACGCGCCCTTGGGTGACTTGCCGAACCCACGGAACGGTGGCATTCGACGGCGTAGATGTAAGTAACGATGGATCGCGTTCAAGAGGGCGGCGGCGGTGCCGGGGCCGGCGCCGCGCTTGCATTTCCCGGACGACCGCGCCACCTGTGCTGCGGAAATTCCCTTCCGGAACGGCGAGGATGGCCCGCTTCTACTTCAACCCCGCGCTCAGGCACTTGGCAGGGCGCTCCGCCCGCGTCGACGGCGGGCTGCGCCGGGTCGAAAAGGGCCTGCTTCGCCTCGTCTGGGGGGCGACCTCCGGGCTCGGCCTGGAGCGGGCCTCGGCGCTCGGCGCCGCGCTGGGCGGGCTGTTCGGCCCCCGCTCGCGCAAGTACCGCCACGCCCGCGAGAGCCTCATGAGGGCGTTTCCGGAACGCGACCCCGCCTGGATCGAAGCCAGGGCGCGGGGCGTCTGGCGGCAGATCGGCCGGGTGCTCGCCGAGTACCCGCACATCGGCGAGCTTGCCGATCCCATGAACGGCCGCATCCGCTTCGAGAGCGCCGTCGACATGGACGAGGTGCGCCGCTCGCCCGTGGGCTGGGTGTTCCTCGCCATGCACCAGGCGAACTGGAACCTGCCGGGGGTCGCGGGGGCGCTCGCTGGCTTCCCGCTCGACGTGGTCTACAGGGCGCAGCCGGACCCCGAACTCGAAGCGATGGTCGAGGGCTACCGCAACCTGATGCCCTGCGGCTTCATCCCCGTCGACGGGGGACCCAGGCGCATCATCGCCTCGCTCCGGCAGGGGCGCGGCGTCGGCCTGCTCATCGACCACCGGGTCGACGGGGGCGAGCCCGTGCCCTTCTTCGGCGAGGACGCCCCGACGGCGACGGTGCCGGCCCGGATCGCGCTCAAGCTCGGCGTGCCCGTGGTTCCGGTGCGGCTGGAGCGCCTGCCGGGCGTGCGTTTCAGGCTCAGCTTCGACGCGCCCCTTCGCCCCGAACGCTACCGGGGCATGGGCGAGGACGAGGCGGGGCGGCGGGTCATGGCCGACGTTCACGCCCGCTTCGAGGACTGGATCCGGGCGGCCCCCGAGGACTGGGCCTGCATCAAGCGCCGCTGGCCGAAGAGGGGGGCGCCGGCCGCCGCCGCGCCCTTGCAGGCGGCGTTCTAGGTGGCGTCATTCGGGGCGCAGCCTCCGCGCACGTGGTTGATGATGGGGGCGAAGGCCGGGGACAACGCCCAGCTCCTGGCGCTCGCCGAGGCGCTGGGCTGGCCGTTCGAGGCCAAGCACGTCGCCTACCGCCGCACCGAGCTGCTCACGAACCTGTTCGCTGGGCCGACGCTGGCCGGGCTCGACCGGCGCCGCTCCGACCCTTTGGAGCCGCCCTGGCCCGACCTCATCCTCTCCGCCGGACGGCGCAACGAGCCGCTCGTGCGCTGGATCGCGCGGCAGGCCGGGCGCGACAACGTCCGCCTCGTCCACGTCGGGCGCCCCTGGGCGCTGCACGAGTGCTTCGACCTCATCGTGACGACGCCGCAGTACCGCCTGCCCGACAAGCCGAACATCCTCCACAACGAGGCGCCGATGCACCGGGTGCGCCGGGAACGGCTCGACGCCGAGGCGAGGGCGTGGGCGCCCCGCCTCGCCCACCTGCCTTTCCCCCGCATCGCCGTCGTCATGGGCGGCAACGCCGGACCCTACAGCTTCGACCGCGAGAACGGCGCGCTCCTGGGCTTCGTCGCCAGCGGGCGGGCAAGGGCGAAGGGGGGCTCGCTCCTCGTCACGACGAGCGCCCGCACGCCCAAGGCCGCGATCGAAGGGCTGGAGGCGGGCCTGAGCGCCCCCGCCTTCGTCTACCGCTGGACCAAGGGCGCGAAGGAGAACCCCTACTTCGCCTTTCTGGCGCTCGCCGACGAGATCGTCGTCACGAGCGATTCGATGTCGATGCTGATCGAGGCGGCGGCGACCGGCAAGCCCGTCCGCCTGTTCGACCTCGACCGGCGCCAGGGCTCGCACCGCCCACATCTCCCCGCCGACGGCAGCGTCCCGCCCCGCACCTTGAAGGAACGGCTCGAAGGCTTCAGCCTCAGGCCCGCGATCTACAAGCTGGGGATGCGCCTCGGCCCCTCGCGGCTGACCAGGGACGTGAGCATCATCCATAGGAATCAGGTGGCGGCGGGCCGGGCGTCCTGGCTCGGCCAGGAAGGCGGCGCCGTTCCCTCCCCCCCGCCGCTCGCCGACACCGAGCGCGCCGCCGCCGCCGTGCGCCGCCTGTTCGAGGAGCCGCGCCCGCCCCGGCCCCGGGTGGCGCCGAGCCCGGTGCCCGAATGGCTGCGGCGGCTGACGCAGGGGTGAAGACGTGCCCCGCGCCAGCGGACGCGAAGCGTACCCTTGAGGGACGCGCACGCCGATTTGCCGGTTGCGGCGCGGATCGCCTTGCCACAGAACGTGTTGTTGTCACGGAACGGTCATCGCCCCCCGCCAGGCGGGCCGATGCCGCGAAGCGAGAGAACGGAGGGCGCCCATGGGCCCGTGCCTGCCAGAGCCCGAACCGCGCGTCATCGACCGCCTGATCGAGGAGCGCGCCGGCGGGCTCTTCGAGGGCCGTCTCGGCCCCCCGTTCCGGCGGGTGATGTACGCGCTCCTCGGCTACGACGAGGCCGTGCGCCTCGCGGGGCAGGTCGGCCGCTTGAGCGGCTGGGGAGTCCTGGCCAAGTGCAGCGAGCACCTGTCGCTCGCCGTCGAGGTCGAGGGGGCGGAACACCTGCCTCGGACGGGCGGATTCGTCCTGGTCGCCAACCACCCGACCGGCATCGCCGACGGCATCGCCCTGTTCGACCTGCTCAAGGACCGGCGCCGCGACGCCGTGTTCTTCGGCAACCGCGACGCGCTTCGCATCGCGCCCCGCCTCGCCGAGATCCTGATCCCGGTCGATTGGGTCAAGAGCCGGCGCAACCTGACGAAGAGCCGCGACACCTTCCAGGCGATGGCGCGCGCCTGCCGGGACGGCCGGGCCGTCGTCATCCTCCCCTCGGGCCGCCTCGCCCACATGACGCTGCGGGGCCTGAAGGAACGCCCGTGGATGCCGACCGCCGTGAGCGTCGCCCGCAAGTACGGCCTGCCGATCGTGCCGGTCCACATCAAGGCGCGCAACTCGCTTCTCTACTACCTCTTCGCGTTCACGAGCGACGAGCTGCGCGACGTCACCATCTTCCACGAACTGCTCAACAAGCGCGGACGCCGCATCCGCCTCCGCGTCGGCGCGCCGATCGACCCTGCGACCCTCGCCGACGACCCGGCGCGGGCGACCGAGTGGCTTCAGGCTTACGTCGAATCCGGCCTGCGAGAGCCCCTTCCGGTGCCAGTCCCGGCCGAGCCCGCGCTTCCGGCTGCCGCCTGAACACGCTTCGCGTCCGGGTGGGGAAAGTTCCTAGCCCTGCTTGTCGGCGGACGAGGGGATCGGGGTCTGCGCCGTGGTCTGGTTCTTCCAGCCGCGCGCCGGATTGAAGCGTCCCTATGAAGGCAGCCCCGCCCGCCGGTCCGGCCTTCGCGTCGGCGGCGGTGGCGTCAGGCGAGGGGCTGGGAAATAAGCCACTGTCAGGCAAGGATAAAACGGCCGCTCGGGTTCGACGGGCGTCTATCCCCTTGACGT
>JAGRGG010000006.1 GCA_020445645.1 Geminicoccaceae bacterium
ACGATGCCCTACATGAAGGTCGTCATCGACACGCTCAAGGAGAAGGGCCTGCGCGAGGACTACGTCGTCCTCGTCGGCGGCGCGCCCTTGAACGAGCAGTTCGCCACCGCGGTCGGGGCGGACGCCTACTGCCGCGACGCTGCCGTCGCCGTCGACACGGCGAAGGCGTACATGACGAAGAAGAACGCCGGCAGCCGGTACGCCACGGCCTGAGGGACGAGATGGCGCCGCGAACCCTCGTCATCGCCTGCGGCGCGCTCGCCCGCGAGATCCTGGCGATCCGGGCGCAGGCCGGGCTCGAGACCATCGAGCTCGCCTGCCTGCCGGCGGGGCTGCACAACCGTCCGGCCGAGATCCCCGAAGCCGTCCGCGCCGAGATCAGGAAGGCGCGGGGGCGCTTCGAGCGGATCTTCGTCGCCTACGCCGACTGCGGCACGGGGGGGATGCTCGACCGGGTGCTCGACGAGGAGGGCGTCGCCCGGATCGGCGGTGCCCACTGCTACGCCTTCTTCGCGGGGCAGGACGCCTTTGCAAGGCTCGCCGAGGCCGAGCCGGGGACGTTCTACCTCACCGACTTCCTGGCCCGGCAGTTCGACGCGCTGGTCTGGGAGGGCCTCGGGCTCGACCGCCACCCCGAACTGCGCGACGCGTATTTCGGCAACTACACCCGGCTCGTCTACCTCGCCCAGACCGACGACCCGGCGCTGACGGACAGGGCGAAGGCGGCGGCGGCGCGGCTCGGCCTCGCTTATCTGCGGATCGGGACCGGCATGGGCGAGCTGGACGGCTTTCTTCAGGGCGCATCGAAGGGGTTCGAGGATGGCGGAGCGGCTCATCGTCTACTGGCGCGACATCCCGGCGCAGGTGATCGTCAAGGCGGGGCGGAAGGCGGCCCGGCGCCAGCTGCCGGAGCGGTTCGAGCAGGCGATCGACCGCGCCGCGATGCGCGCCAAGCTCACCGGAACCGACGCCTACCTCGCCGAGTGGCGTAGGTCCGAGCCCGAGCCCTGCGGCGACGACCTGGAGGCGGAGGCCGACGCCTTCGCCGGGCAAATCGAGGGCGAATACCCGCAGGAGCGGGTGCGCGCCATCGTCGACAACAAGGGCCACGCGCCCGAGGCGTGAGGCGGCCTGCCCATTCATTCAGTTTCCGGCCGATTCCGGAGGAGGAACGATCTTGACCGACACCGTCATCAGCTCGCCGAAGAAGGAAGTCGTCATCGGCTTCGACCGGCCCTTCTGCATCATCGGCGAGCGGATCAACCCGACGGGCCGCAAGAGGCTCGCGGCCGAGATGGCCGAGGGCAACTTCGCCACCGTCGAGGCCGACGCGATCGCCCAGGTTGAGGCGGGCGCGCACATGCTCGACGTGAACGCCGGCATCCCCTTGGCCGACGAGCCCGCGATCCTCGCCAGGACGATCCAGCTCGTCCAGTCGCTCGTCGACGTGCCGCTCTCGATCGACAGCTCGATCGTCGCGGCCCTGGAGGCGGGCCTCGCCGTCTACCAGGGCAAGCCGCTCGTCAACTCGGTCACGGGCGAGGACGAGCGCCTGGAATCCGTCCTGCCCCTCATCAAGAAGTATGGTGCGGCCGTCGTCGCCATCTCCAACGACGAGACCGGGATCAGCGAGGACCCGGACGTGCGCTTCCTGGTCGCCAAGAAGATCGTCGAGCGCGCCGCCGACCACGGCATCCCCCGCAGCGACATCGTCGTCGACCCGCTCGTCATGCCGATCGGCGCGCTGGGGCAGGCCGGCAACTCGGCGTTCAGGCTGCTGCGGCGCCTGAAGGAGGAATTGCAGGTCAACTCCACCTGCGGCGCCTCCAACGTCAGCTTCGGCCTGCCCAACCGCCACGGCCTCAACGGCGCCTTCTTGTGCATGGCGGCGGCGTCCGGCATGACCTCGGCGATCATGAACCCGCTGCATTCGGAAGAGATGGCGGCGATCATGGGGTCCGACGTGATGATGGGCAAGGACAGGGACTGCCGGCGCTGGCTTGCGAAGTTCCGCGAACCGGGCCAGGAAGGTGCCGGCGGCGCGCGCGGCGACCGCCGGCGGCGGCGCGCTTAAGGAGATTCTCCCCTTGTCGGACCCCCTCGTCGTCTTCACCCCTTCCGGCCGTCGGGGGCGTTTCCCGGTCGGCACGCCGCTCCTCCAGTGCGCGCGCTCGCTCGGGGTCGACATCGACAGCGTCTGCGGCGGGCGGGCGATCTGCGGCCGCTGTCAGGTCCGGATCGGCGAGGGTCAGTTCGCCAAGCACGGCATCGAGAGCACCGCCGCCCACGTCGGGCCGCTGACGGCGGCCGAGGAACGCTACGGCAGCCGCAAGGGGCTGGCGGCCGGGCGGCGGCTCTCGTGTCAGGCAAGGGTCGAGGGCGACGTCGTCGTCGACGTGCCGCCCGAGAGCCAAGTCCACAAGCAGGTGGTCAGGAAGCGCGCCGAGGTGCGCGAGATCCGGCTCGACCCCGTCCTCAGCCTCCACTACGTCGAGGTCGAGGAGCCGGACATGCACAAGGCGCGCGGCGACTTCGAGCGGCTGCGGGAGGCGCTCCGCGCGCAGTGGGGCCTGGAGAACCTGACGATCGACCTGCGGGCGCTCCAGGCGCTGCAGCGGAAGCTGCGCCAGGGGGGGTGGAAGGTCACGGTCGTCGTCCACGACGGCCAGCGGATCATCGCCACCCGCTCCGGCTACTTCGACAAAGCCTACGGCGTCGCCTGCGACGTGGGCTCGACGACGATCGCCGCCCATTTGTGCGACCTGCTCACCGGCGAGGTGCTGGCGTCATCCGGGGTCATGAACCCGCAGATCCGCTTCGGCGAGGATCTGATGAGCCGGGTCTCCTACGCGATGATGAATCCCGGCGGCGATGCCGGAGATGACCGCCGCGGTGCGGGAAGCGATCGACGGCCTGATCAGGGAACTCGCCGAGGCGGCGGGGGTCAACACGAAGAACGTCTTCGAGCTCACCTTCGTCGGCAACCCCGTCATGCACCACCTCCTGCTCGGCATCGACCCCACCGAACTCGGCGGCGCCCCCTTCGCGCTCGCCTCCGACAGCGCCTACGAGCTGTGGGCGAAGGAACTCGCCCTCGAGAACGTCAACGGCGACGCCCGCGTCTACGTCCTGCCCTGCATCGCGGGGCACGTCGGCGCCGACACGGCGGGGGTCGTCCTCTCGGAAGGGCCGCACCTCCAGGGCGAGACGATGCTCGTCGTCGACGTCGGCACCAACGCCGAGATCGTGCTCGGCAGCAAGGAACGCCTCCTCGCCTGCTCGTCGCCGACCGGCCCCGCCTTCGAGGGCGCCCAGCTCACCTCGGGCCAGCGCGCGGCGCCGGGCGCCATCGAGCGGGTCCGCATCGACAGGGAGACGCTGGAACCGAAGCTTCGGATCATCGGCTCCGAGCTTTGGTCCGACGACCCCGGCTTTCCCGCCGAGGCGAAGGGAACCGGCATCACCGGCATCTGCGGCTCCGGGATCATCGAGGCCATCGCCGAGATGTACTTGGCCGGCATCATCAACCAGGACGGCGTCGTCGACGGCGGCCTCGCCCGGCGCTCGGACCGCATCGTCCAGGAGGGCCGCACCTTCGCCTACGTGCTCCACAAGGGCGAGCCCGAGGTCCGCATCACCCAGGGCGACGTGCGCGCGATCCAGCTCGCCAAGGCCGCCCTCTACGCCGGCTGCCGGCTGCTCATGGACAACCTCGGCGTGGACGAGGTCGACCGGATCATGCTCGCCGGCGCGTTCGGCAGCCACATCGACCCCCTCTACGCCATGATCCTGGGCCTCATCCCCGACTGCGACCCGAAGAAGGTCCAGAACGCCGGCAACGCCGCCGGGACGGGCGCCAGGATCGCGCTCCTCAACAAGGGTGCGAGGCGGGAGATCGAGGAGGTGGTCCACCGCATCCAGAAGGTCGAGACGGCGGTCGAGCCCCGCTTCCAGGAGCACTTCGTCGCCGCGATGGCCTTCCCCCACAAGACGGCGCCCTTCGCCCGGCTGCGCGAGGTCGTGGACCTGCCGGCGCCCAAGGAGGTGGAGGGGGCCGAGGGGCCGAGGGAACGCCGCCGCCGGCGCGGGTAGGGCGGCCGGACGGGGCCGGACAGGGCCAAGTGGGGGAAGGGCGGCGGCCTTGCGAAACGATCCGGGCCGTCTCACCCTGCGCGCGATCGAGGTCTTCATCGCCGTCGTCGAGTGCGGCGCGCTCGCGTCCGCCGCCAAAAGGCTCGGCGCCAGCCCGTCCTCCGCCTCGCAGCAGCTCGCCAACCTCGAGGGCGCGGTCGGCGCCCGGCTGATCGACCGCGCCGCGCGGCCCTTGGCACTCACCCCGGCGGGCCACGTCTTCCACCGCCGGGCCCTGGCGATCCGGGACGAGGCCGTCCGGGCGCGCAGCGAGCTGGCCGAACTGGAACTGGCCAGCCTGCCGCAACTGCGCCTCGCCGTCCTGGAGGATTTCGACGCCGACGTGACCCCGGACCTCGTGCTAGATCTCGCGGCGGCGCTGCCCGGCTGCACCGTCGTGGCGCACGCGGGGCCGAGCCACCAGATCCTCGCGGCGCTCGATTCGCGGGCCGAGGACGTCGTCGTCGCCGCCGCCGTCGAGACCCCGCCCGACTGGGTCGAGCAGCACCCCCTGTTGCGCGACCCCTACGTGCTGGTGACGGCGAAGCCCCTCGCCGAGGCGGGAACCGACCGACTCCTCGAAGCCCCGATGGTCCGCTACGCGGCGACGCAGGTGATGGGCCGCCAGATCGAGGCCCACCTGCGCCGGCTTCGCTTGGCCCCGCCCCGCCGCTTCGCCTTCGACTCGAACCACGCCGTCATGGCGATGGTGGCGAAGGCCGGCGGCTGGGCGATCACCACCCCGCTCGGCTACCTGCGGGCACCCCGCTTCCACGCCGCCCTCGACGTCCGCCCCCTGCCCTTCAGCGGCTTTTCCCGCACCATCGCCCTCCACGCCCGGCGCGGCGAACTGGGCGGGCTGCCGGGCCGGGCGGCGGCGCTCATGCGCCTGGGGATCGGGACCCACTGCCTGCCGGCGGCGGCGCGCGCGGCGCCCTGGCTGGAGGGGGCGTTCAGGGTGCTGGGGGAAGAGTGACCGGATTTCGCGTCCGCAGGCGATGGGCCTTCTTTTTCTGGCACTGCCGACCGAAGCCATCCGACAAGAAGCGGCTGTAGGGCGCGCGTTCGGCCATTTTCTTGGCCTTGGCGCCCGCCTTCGTGCGGCGGTGGAAGCGCTTGATGAAGCCGCGCAGGCCGCTGTTTTGCGCCTCGGCGTCGTGGGTGCCGCGCCCGCTCTGGACGGGCAGGGGGCCGGGAACGCCTTGGGGCAGGCCGTCCACAGGCGACGACCCGTCGCCCGGCACGGGCGCAAGCCTGCCAAAGCCACGGCTTTTGCCGTTTGCTGCGCCCCCCCATCAGGTCGGGGGGTGCAGGCTCCGTGCCACACCCCGTCGGTCTCGACGCAGTCGATCCCGCATCGGCCCGCGCGCGTCAGCGCCTTGGCCTTGATCTTGCGCACCCACTTCAGGACCGTGACGTCGTCGGCCCCCAGCGACGCGGCGCAGGCTCGACCCCTTGCGGTACAAGGCGAACGCCTTCTCCCGGTCCGCTTTGCCGCACTTCTCCCGCAGGCGCCCTCGATGAAAAAGAACCCGCGCACGTGCGACGCTGCACGTCTTCGGGACGGCCCGACTCGATGAGGTGCCCGCCGCCACGGCGCTCGCAGCCGATCGGCATTCCCGTCCACCCGCGGCGACGGGGACGCCACCGCAAGGGAACGGCGTTTCATCTTTCATTCGTAAGTTTTTCCGAAGCGGAACGACGCCTTTTTCGAAGGGGGCCTTCGCCGGTTGACCCGTCGGGGCGCGGGGCCAAAGGTGCGCTTGGCACCGCCCCCGACCAGGAACCGAACGATGCAGCACGTGAAACGCCCCGCCGCCGACCCGGAGACCGAGGACCGCAAGGTGCGAGCGGCGGTCGAGACCATGCTGGCGCGCATCCGCCGCGACGGCGAGGCGGCGGTGACCGGCTACGCCCGCGACCTCGACGGCTGGACCGGCCCCTTCGTGCTCTCCGCCGAGAAGAAGGCGCGCCTGATCGCCGGGGTCCCCGACGACCAGAAGGCCGACATCGCCTTCGCCCACAAGCAGATAAGACGCTTCGCCGAGGCGCAGCGCGCGAGCTTGAGCGCGTTCGAGATCGAGGCCGAGCCCGGCGTGCGGCTCGGCCAGCGCGTCGTGCCGGTGGGGTGCGCCGGCTGCTACGTGCCGGGCGGGCGCTACGCCCACATCGCCTCCGCGCTCATGAGCGTCACCACGGCGAAGGCGGCCGGGGTTCCCGTCGTCGTCGCCGCCTCGCCGCCGCGCGGCGACTCGATCGCCCCCGCCGCCGTCTACGCCATGGACTTGGCCGGCGCCGACGTGATCCTGGAGATGGGCGGCGTGCAGGCCATCGCCTCGATGGCGTTCGGCCTCTTCGGCGCCCCTGAAGCCGACATCCTGGTCGGCCCCGGCAACGCCTACGTCGCGGAAGCGAAGCGGCAGCTGTTCGGCGAGGTTGGCATCGACGTCTTCGCCGGCCCCACCGAGAGCGCCGTCGTCGCCGACGACACGGCCGACCCCATGACCGTCGCCGTCGATCTGGCGAGCCAAGCGGAGCACGGCACCAACTCCCCCGTCTGGCTGTTCACGACCTCGCAAACGCTCGCCGACGCGGTCGCCCGCATCCTGCCCAGGATCGCCGACGACATGCCGAGCGGCGCCGTCGTGAAGGCCGCGTGGGAGAACCACGGCGAGATCGTCCTCTGCGCCGACCGCGACGAGATGCGCGAGGTCGCCGACCGCTACGCGCCCGAGCACCTCCAGGTCATCGCGGAAGACCTCGACTGGTGGAAGGCCAACCTCACCACCTACGGCTCCCTCTTCCTCGGCGAGGGGGCGACCGTGACCCACGGCGACAAGTGCTCCGGCACCAACCACATTCTCCCGACCAAGCGCGCCGCCCGCTATTCGGGCGGGCTCAACGTGATGAAGTTCCTCAAGATCCTGACGTGGCAGTCGATCACCCCCGACGCCAACCTCGCCTTCAGCGCCGCCGCGTCGCGGATCAGCCGGGCCGAGGGGATGGACGGCCACGCCCGGTCCTGCGACTGGCGCCTGCGCCGCTACTGGCCCGACCGCGAATGGGACTTCGAGGTCGCGCGACAGCGGCGCTACGAGTAACCTGCCATGAAAACCTTTACGAAATCCTTCACCCAGCAGGAACCGATCCCCGAAGCGGGCATCGAGCGCGCCGTCGAGGTCCTGCGCTCCGGCCGCCTGCACCGCTACAACGCGGCGCCGGGCGAGACGCCGGAGGCGGCGCTCCTCGAACGGGACTACGCCGCGTGGCAGGGTGCCCGCTACTGCGTCGCCTGCGCCTCGGGCGGCTACGCGCTGCACATCGCCCTGCGCGCGGCGGGATTGACGCCGGGCGACAGGGTGCTCGCCAACGCCTGGACCCTGGCGCCGGTGCCGGGCGCCATCCACAACGCCGGCGGCGTGCCCGTCCTGGTCGAGATCGGCGACGACTGGCTGATCGACCTCGACGACCTGCGCGCCCAGGCCGAAGCCTCGGGCGCCAAGTTCCTCATGCTCTCCCACATGCGCGGCCACGTCGCCGACATGGAGCGCCTGCGGGCGTTCTGCGCCGGGGCCGGCATCAGCCTGATCGAGGACTGCGCCCACACGATGGGGGCTACCTGGAACGGCACCCGCTCGGGCAATTTCGGTCGCGTCGCCTGCTTTTCAACCCAGACCTACAAGCACATGAACTCAGGGGAAGGCGGCCTCCTCACCACCGACGACCCCGACATCGCCGCCCGCGCGGTGATGCACTCCGGCTCGTACATGCTCTACGCCATGAACGGCGCCCGCCCCGACCCCGAGGCCTTCGCCGACATCCGGCTCGACACCCCGAACTATTCCGGGCGGATGGACAACCTGCGCGCCGCGATCCTGCGCGCGCAACTGCCCCTTCTGGAAGAGAACGTCCGCCGCTGGAACCGGCGCTACCGCGTCATCGAAGCGGGGCTGCGGCGGACGCCGGGGATCAGGACGGTCGATCGGCCCCCGCAGGAGGGCTTCGTCGGCTCCTCGATCCAGTTCCACGTCGAGGGCGTTCCCCCTGAGCACATCCCCGACTTCGTCGCCGCGAGCGCCGCGCGCGGCGTCGACGTGAAGTGGTTCGGCGCCCCCGACCCCGTCGCCTTCACCAGCCGCTACGACAGCTGGCGCT
>JAGRGG010000070.1 GCA_020445645.1 Geminicoccaceae bacterium
CCCCGCGCAAGGCGGCCATGACGGCGGCGCGGCGCTCGGGCGGCAGGTCGGCGCCTTGGAGCAGGGCGTCGAGCCTCGCCTCGATGCCGCCGTCATCCGCCGCCCGCCCGCCGGCGGTGCCGCCGGCCTCAGCCTTCGCGGCCCCGCCGGGGCCTTCTGGCCCCGGCCCTTCGGGTTGGAGGGCCTGCCTGCTGGCGGCCCTGATGTCGAGCCTGTAGCGGCGGACCAGCTCCTCGACCGGCACGCCCGCGCGCTCGGCGAAGGCGGAGAACGCCGACTCCAGCACGGCGGCCTCGGCGTGGACCAGATCCCTCGGCCGGCCGGCGCCGTGCAGCATGGCGGCGAAGCCGGCGCGCACCCGCACCCGCTCCTCGTCGGCGACGCGCGGCGGGCGGGGGGCCGGCTCGGGCCCCGGCGGCGTCAGCGGCTCGAACGCCGGCCGCGCGGTCGCACCGTCGTATGGCCCGGTGGCCGGAACCAGCTCGCGCACCGAGGCGGGGGCTTGCTCCAGGCGCTCGGCCCCGCCACCTTCAGGACGGGAGCCCGCCGGACCCGCCGACGTTTCGGACGTTCTGCCAGGGGGCGGTTCGCCGTAGGCATCTGGCAGGCGGGAAAGCGGGTCAGTGGGGCGAGCCGATTGCGGTTCTGGACGTGTACCTCGGGTGTCGGTCGGTGGTTCAGGCTGCCGGCCTTCTGGATCGAGGCCTTCGGACGCCCCACGTCCCACCTCGCTCTGCCGGGTGCCGAAGTTCGGGTCGGGGGTACGGCGCTTGTAGAAGGTGTTGAGCGCGAGGGTCTTGCGGCCGGTGCGCACCTCCTCGATGTAATGCCAGTAGCCGTCCGGCATCTTTTTTTCGTACCAGACGGCGTCGTGACCTCGTTCGGTCACAGCCGATGTGACCCGATCCGGGTTTGCTAATACCTCGTCGAGCTTGGTGTAGTCGTCGGGTGTCACGGCAACATCACCGCCTTGGCGCACCTGAGCGCTCATCGGCCCATGCTTCTTGTCGACGTGCAGGACGCCGCTGGTTTCCAGGATGTGGGTGTAGCCGCCGACCTCGATCCCGGCGCCGTCGCGCACGGCCCTGGCGCCGGCCTCGCTCACCGGGCCGAGCACGAGCCGCCGCCTGTTGTCCCTCGCCTTGAGCGCCCCTTCGACCCACGCCCCGACGGAAGCCGGGTCGTTCGGGTCGGCGCGGCTGAAGCCGGGGGGCAGGGGCGCGCCCGGCTCCGGCGCCTCGGCGGGCTGGAACAGCCGGCTGGCGCCCACGTCCACGTCCTCGCCGCGCGCGATCTGCGAGGCGGCGATCATGGTGTCGGCCTGCGCGTCGACGAGGCGCCCCGGGTCCCTGGCGACGAGGTCGAGCCCTTCCCTGCTCCATGCCCGCCCGCCCCGGCTGGCCCAGGCCGCCCCGCCCGCGCCGACCACGCCGGGCAGCGCCGCGCCGACGGCGATGTCGAGCACGGCGTCGGCCCAGCTCATCTCGTCGCCGACGTAGGCGCTCTGGTGCATGACGAGGGGTTCGAGCACGGCCGTGCCGACCGCCCCTTCGAGCGCGCCCACCATCGCCGTGCGGGCGACGTAGGCGGCCCTGGTCCCGGCCCTGGCGACGAAGGCGAGGCGCCACGCGGGCCCCACGCCCGGCAGGAGGTTGATCGGGTCCAGGATTCCGCCCGCCATCCCGGCGCCGAAGCCGAGCACGGTCTCGAACGCGCCGGCGTCGCGGCGCGCGATCAGCTCGTTCGTCCACGCCCGCTGGTCGCGTTGCCGGGCGCGCTCCCTGGCGAGGCCCACCGTCGTGTGCGGGTCGTAGTCGAGGTCCTCGCGCCAGTAGGGGGACGCCCGCCACGCGGCCCGGCCCATCGGCGTGGGATCGTCCGCCCCGCCCGCCGCGCGCTCGGCCCAGTCCAGCGTCATGCCGATGGTGCCGGTGTCGAAGGCGAGCCGGGCGTTGGCGCCGAGGTACTGGCCCAGGGTGGGGCGGTAGCTCTCGTGGGCGTGCCGGGCGAGCCCGTCGGCGTCGATCTCCGGCAGCATCGTGGTGGCGGGGAGCGCCCCGCGCTCGCCCGCCATCAGCGCCGAACCCCCAAGGCGCCCTCGACGCCCATGAGCGCGTCGCGGATCGAGAAGCCCCCCACCGCGCGCCCGACCGCCCCCAGAACGTCGCCCTCGACGGCGCCGGCGGGGGCGGGCTCGGTGTCGGTGTCGGGGTCGGGGGCGGTCCCGCCGAGCAGGTCCGCCTCGATCGCCCCCTGCCGGTCCCCGGCCTTGGTCGCGGCGTCGAGTCGCCGCGCGTCCGCGATCCTCGTCTTGATCTCGACCTGTTCGAGTGCGTCGTCGGGGGTGAGCGCCACGCCCGGCAGGAGCATGGGCCCGATCGCCGTGTCGATCTTCGGCCGGTAGAGCCCGTGCTCGTCCTCGATCCACACGGCGTTGCCGAGGTCGGCCAGCACCCCTTCGGTCATGGCGCGCGCCTGCCGGGCGGTCTCGGCGTCGTCCTGGCCCGGCCGCCTTGCCTTGACGAGGCGCTTGACCCCGGCCTCGATCGCCGCCCGGTCCACCTGGCCCCTCAGCCGGCCGCGCTTGAAGTCGAGCCCCTCTTGGACCAGCGCCGGGTCCATGCCCGCCGGTACGGTCACGGCGGCGAGGCCGGGGACCGCAACCTCGCCCCGCCCGGCGCCGTAGACCCGCGTCGCCTTCGCCCACGCCGCGTCCGCGTCCGCGTCCATGCCGCCGGTCTTGACGAGGAAGGCGGCGTAGGCGCGCGCCGCCGCCTCCAGCCCGTCGCGCTCGGCGAGGATCCGGGCGTCGCCCGTGTGCAGCGCCTTGAGCCGCGCCGCCCGGCCGATCGGGCTCTTCCGCACCGCCTCGTCGAGGGCGTCCTTCCCAACCTTGTCGAGCTTCACGTCGGCCTGCAGGGCGCCGAGCGCGTCGGCGACCCCGCGCACGTCGCCGGCCTCGATCGCCGCCCCGAGGTGGCGCACCCCCGCCGGCATCCCCTGCTTCTCCAGATCGGCGAAGGCGTTGCGCCTGGCCGGCCCCTCGGGCGTCGCGTTCCAGAAGTCGGACAGCATCCTCGCCCGATTGAGCGGGTCCGCCTCGTTCAGGATCGCCCCCGCCTTCGCCTCGATCTCCTCCTTCGGCCACGCCCGCACCTCGTAATCGGGCACGCCCTGCCGGACCTGCTCGTCCATGAGCGTCCGCTGCGCCGTCCCGAGGCGTTGGGTCCGCTCTTCGGGCGTCGCCGCCTCGGCCGCCGCCCCGAAGCCGTCGCGCACGGGCCCGTTCGTGGCCATGATGGTGGCGACCGGGTCCTTCCTGATCGCGTCCTCGGTCCGTGCCAACGCGTCCTGGAGCGTCCGGAACTGGCGCAGCCGGTCGGCGTAGCCCTCCTCGGCCGGGTCCGGTTGCAGCCGCTCCATCTCGGCCCGCCGCTCGGCGGGGTCCATCGTCGCAAGCGAGGCCGCGGTCGACGCCACCTCGACGCCGAAGCGGTAGGCCTCGTACTTCTCGTCCCCCCGGTCGCCGTACACGTCGAAGGCCTCGCGCCTTTCGAGCGTGACCGGGGCACCGGTGGCGGCGCGCGCCGCGTCGTCGGCGGCCCGCTGCGCCAGCTCGGCCTTCCGCTCGGCCGCCCGCTGCCGGGCCAGCGTCTCCTGGTGCCGCCGCTCCTGCGCCGCCTCGGCCTCCCTGCGGCGCACCTCGGCCTGCCCCCGGTTGACCATGACCTCGCGGTCGGCGGCGGACAGCCCCTCGACGCCGCCCTTCTCCAGGAGCGCCACCGTGCCGGCCGGGTCCCGCTCGATCAGCCCGGCGACGGCGCCGCGGGCGAACGTCTCCCGGCCCTTGGCCTTGAGCGCCGCGCGGGTCGCCTCGTCCATGTCGAGCCCGTCCAGCGTCGCCTCGTACTCGGCCTGCTTGGCGGGAAGCCCCGCGGGGTCGACGAAGACGGCGTTGGCGATGGCACCCTGCAGCTCGCCCATCTCCAGCGCCTGCGCCTTGGTCCGGCTGTCGCGGGCGAAGGTCTCGGCGCCCACGGTGAGCCGTCCGCCCAGCCGGGTGAGGCCGGCCTCCAGCCGCGCGCGCGCCCGGTCGGACGGGGCCTGCCCGAGGATCGCCTCGGCGTCGGCGGCGTAGTCCTTCGCAAGCCCGGCCGCGTGCCCGTCCGCGCCGAGCGGCGCTTCCCGCTCGCGCCGGGCCGTCTCGGTCGCCCAGTACGCCTCGCGCTCGGCCAGCGTGCGCTCGGCCCAGATCGTCTCGCGCTCCTCCCGGCGCTTCTCCTCGACCCGGACCACGGCCTCGGCCGCCCCCGCCGCCTGGGAGAGCCCCCGCGCGACGTGGCCGAGCCCCGCGTCGACCGGGCGGGCGTTGGCGGCGAGGCCCGGCCCCTGCGGCCTCGTCCTCGTCTCGTAGGGCTTGAGGGCGACGCTCAAGGGGCCGTGCCCCCGGCGCCGGTCGTCGCGGTCGCGGCGGGCCTGCCGCCCAGCATCCCGGCCTTGCCGTAGGTGCCATACGCGGTCATCGCCGACGCGCCGGCACCGATCACGCCGCCCACCCTGGCGTTCCTCGCCGCGACCTTCTGCGCCTTGCCCTGGAACCGCGTCAGCTCGGCGTCCGCCAGCAGCCCCCGCGACTGGAGCAGGGTGCCGTAGCGCAGGTCCCTCACCTCCAGGTCCTGGCGCTTGAGGTTGTCGTGGTAGAGGTCGAGCGCGGAGCCCGTGAGGCCGATGCCGAGCCCGCCCGTGCTGGCCCGGAACTCGGCGTTGGCCGCCCGGTGCTGGCGCTTGAGCCGCCCTTCCTCGGCCGCGCCCTGGGTCAGCGCGAGGTCGGCGTTCTGCTTTTCGACGGCGGCGTTGTACTTGGCGGCGTCGGACGCGCTCTCGGCCTGCCGCGCCTGCGCCTCGGCGGCGACCATCGTCGAGGTGGCCGAGAGCGCCATCATGGCGATCAGCGCGGCACCGCCGCTCATGGCAGGTCTCCTTGCACCCGGGCGAAGAGCGACCCGTCGCGGCCGCCGGGCAGGAAGCCCTTGAGCCGCGGCGCCTCCAGGGCGAAGCCGAGGAGGCCGAGCCAGCGGTGGGCCTGGGGGAAGCCGGCGTCGGCGTAGGCCTCGATCCGGGCGTAGGGCGCTTCCGCCAGCTCCTTCAGCGCGAGGCGGGACAGGCGGGCGAGGACGAAGCCCGCGTCCCTCGACAGGTAGCACCAAGCGGCGGCCCGCCCCGGCCAGCACTCGGCGAGCCCGCCGACCGCGAGCACGTCGAGCCCGCGCACCACGGCCCTGGCCGGGCCCAGCCTTGCGAGCGCGACCGCCGAGGCGGGCGACGGGGCGCCCTCGTGCAGCGCCTGGAAGGGCTGGAGGCGCAGGGCCGCCATGTGCCAGGGCAACAGGGGGTCGAGCCTGATCTCAGCCATGCGCGAGCAGCTCCGGGAGAAGGGCGAGGAGGGTGAAGGGCAAGGGGCCGTCGTCCAGGGCGCGCACCGCCATCCGGCCGGCGATGGCGCCGGGGAAGGCGACCCGGTGGTCCCCCTCGCCCGTCGTGGCTCCCGTGGCCGGGGACTTCATGAGCGGGACCATGTCGCCTTCCACCCCGACGGTGATCGAGGCCGAGCCTTCGAGCAGCCGGGCGGTGAGCGCGTGGATGCGCGACGGCCTGCCCTGGACGGTGCCGAGCTGGCCCCCGGCTTCGATCGGCATCGTCTCCAGGAGCGAGCGGTAGGGGAGCCCGGCGTAGGCGCGGGGGGCGAGGAAGGCGCCCTGGAGCCCGTTCTGGCCGCTGCCTGCCAGGGGACGGTCGAGGTCGATCGCGCCGTCGTCCACGGCCCTCGGCGCCTGCGCCGCGAGACGCCGCTCCTCGCCCGCCCCTTCGAGCGCGGCGACGCCCACCGTCAGCCCCTCCAGGTGGGCGAGGCCCTCGATCCGCGCCGTGCCCGAGCCCACGGCGTCGACGTACTCGTCGAGGCGGGGCTTGGTCGCGTCGCGCGGGTCCATGCAAAGCAGGCGCCGCCGGCCCGCGCGGGCGACGACGAGCCAGAGCCGGTCGCCGTCCTCGGAGGGCAGCACGGCGACGCTCTCGACGAGCCCGCTCATCGGGTGCCGCGCCCAGCCCGTCACCCCCTGCTCCAGGTCGCGGGCGCAGGAGAGGAGGCGCCCGTCCCCCCGCACGAGCCAGAGGATCGAATCCGGCTCGCCCTGCCACGCCAGCGCCCTGAAGGGCGGGCGTCCCAGGTGCTCGGCCAGCACCGACAGGTCGGCGGCCTTGATCGCGTCCTCGTCGAGGCTGTAGCCCAGCTCCTTCAGCCGCCGCCCGCCCCTGGGCAGGAAGCCGATGCGCGTGCCGTAGCGCACGGGCGCCGCCCCTCCGCAGGCGTCGTCGGTCTGCGGCTCGACCTTGACGTTGCCGGGCTTGAACGGCTCGTTCGTCGACGCCTCCTTGCACGCCAGCACGCCGCCCCCGGTGCCGACGACGAGCCGCTGCCCCGCCGCCGCGAGCCAGCGCGCGTCCTCGACCCGGTCCTGCGCGATCGTAAGATTGATCGCGTCGTCGGCCAGCGTCTCGCCTCCTGTGTTGTCCGAGAAGTTCCAGAAGTCGTCGGTGCGGCTGAAGAAGAGGTCGCGCCCGCGGCCGAGGACGAGGCGCTCGCGGAAGAAGGCGCAGGATTCGGGCCAGCCCCGGCGGTCGTCCCAGGCCGGCAGCTCCCACAGGCTCGTGGGCCGGTGGTCGCCGGCGCTCGTGTAGACCTCGTCCGGCACCGGCTCGACGACCTCGCAGAGCAGCGACCTCGCGTCCTGGAAGGACGTGACCCGCACGAGGCCCTGGCCGGCGTGCTTGAAGGCCCAGACGACCTTGCCGTCCGAGCCCTCCCCCTTCTCGTGCGTGGGCCGGATCGATCCCGTCGATCCTGCCACCGTCGCCCGGTAGACCCGGCCGTCGACGCGGCGCAGGTCGTCCACCACCACCGCCTTGCCCGGTTCCCAAGGCGTCACCGCCGCCGGGTTCGCCGAGCGCAGCCGGATCGTCAGCTCGTCCAGTTCGGGGTAGAAGACGTCGTGGCTGGCCTTGAGTTCGTAGATGTAGGCAAAGGCGTGCGTCAGCCCGAGCGTGACCTCGGGGTCGGGGTTGAGGTCGGCGAAGGGGCCGCCGTCGGGGGCGAAGGCTTCGAGCGCGAACGAGGTGAGCCCGGTGCGCTTTAGGATGTGGGTCTTGTGGCGGCGGTGGCAGAGCCACATCACGTCGGCCGACTGCACCGACTTCAAGGCGAAGCACCCGTCCGCGCCCTCGAGCGAGGACAGCGGCCAGGGCGTGGCGAGGGTGGCGACGGGGCTGGAAGCGCCGCTTTCAGCCGAAGCCGTCCAGACGCGCAGGAGCCCGTCCGAGAAGGCGAGCAGGTAGGCGCCGTCGTCTCCGCCCGCGACGAAGGGATGGAGGAAGGCGGCCCCCGCGCCCAGGTCCGCGATCAGCCGCGTGCCGGGGCGGCGCTCGACCCCGCCCTGGGGCAGCGCGAGGCAGTTCTCCAACAAACGGCAGCCGCCGCCGTAGGCGTCGAGGTCGGACCGCCCGAGCAGCAGCGGCGACAGCTCGCCGGCGTTGAAGCGGGACAGAAGCGGGTTCGCCCGCGCCATCAGCCGCCGCAGCTCCGGTAGCGGGTGCCGAGCGCGACGAAGACGCCCTTGTCCCGTCGCGGCGCCTCGAAGGCGGTGCCGTAGCCCTGGGGCGGCCAGCGTTCGAGGTAGCGCCCGACGGCCGCCTCGCAGGTCTCGAGGCCGTGGCCCGACGCCGTCAGCCGGACGAGGCTGCCGGCGTGCTCCTCGACGACGAACCCCTCGTCCTCCCAGGGATCGGCCGTCACCGCCTTGCCTCCAGCCACGTCCTCGTGTCGAGGGCGTCGCCGATCGCCTGCGGCGGGTTCTCGATCGCGTCGAGCCGCTTGGCCCTTCGCAAGGCCTCCTTGTAATCCCGCTCCAGCCCTTCGCCGGCGGACGCGCTCTGCGTCAGCCGGGGGGCGAATGCTGCGGCGAGGCGAAGGGCCAGCACGTCCACGAGCGAGGCGTCCATCTCCCCGTCGTCGTCGAGGCGGCGGACGTAGCGGAGCGCGAGCGGCGGGGCGGCGTCGGCGAGCACCGCCCGCCCCTCGACCCGCCAGTCCGACCGTGCGCCGCCCTCGCCCACCTCCAGGACCCGCAGGCAGTCGGCCGGCAGGGGGAAGCTGCGGGCGAAGCCGAACGCCGGAACCTCGGTGCTCGCCGCCAGGAGGGAGCGCGCCGTGGCGCAGCCCCAGGTGTGCGCCCGCAGCTCGGCGTCGCGCACCTGCGGCCACAGCTCGCGGACCAGCACCGCCGCGGCGTCGGCATCCTCGAAGGACTCGATCCGCCCGGTGCCGACGCGGGCGAGCGCGAGGTTGGCGATGCGGACGCTCAACGGCCGCCGCCCTAGTCGACGACGTAGGCGATGGTCGCCTTGATCGTGGCCCCGGCCGGGATGGCCCCGCCCAGCACCGTCGCCCGGATGACGGTGCCGCCCGTGCCGTCGATGAGGAAGGTGTCCTCGTCGAGGGCGAACGCGCCGGCGCTGCCCACCGCCTTGCCGTCGAGGAGCGCGTCGCCGTCGGCGGCGATCTCGCTGCCGTCGCGCGACGAGAAGCCGGTGTGCCCCATGTCGAGGGTGACGCCGGCGCCGAACGCCGAGGTGCGAAGGCGCGACAGGTAGCCGACGATCCGCACCCGCCCGGCCGGCACGCGCCAGAGGTCGATCGTCGAGCCGGCGTCGCCCGCCCCCGCCTGCACGTGCTCGACGTAGGCGGTGCGCACCCGCCCGTGGCTCTCGGTGGTCTGGCGCGGGCGCACCGTGAAGAAGTCGCTCGCCTGTGCCGTGACGGCCATGTTCCAAAGCTCCGGTTCGAGGGGGATGATGAAGAGGGGCTGAGAGCGTCGCTCTCAGGCGCCGGGGCGGCGCACGGCCGCCCCGTGCTGGGATCAGGTCTCGTCGCAGAGGATGCGCACGACCTTCTTCTCCTCGACGCGGGTCGCCCCCGTCGTCTCGGAGCCCCAGACCTGCCAGGCGTAGTTCTTGTCGGCGCGCTGCTCGACCCTGCCCTCCTGCCCCTTCCAGGTGCCGAGGTGCATCCCGCTCTCGCAGTAGGCGAAGCACTTGCGCTCGTTGCCGACCTTGACGAGGCGGGTCGAGACGATGAACTGCATGTTGAGGACGCGGCCGAGCCTGCCGGTCTCGACGGGCTTCATGGTGACGAAGTCGCCGGACGTGAGCAGGCCCGCGTCGGCGGGGAACAGCTCCAGGTACTGCTTGGGCGAGAGCGCGCACCACAGGCTCTCGCCGTCGAGGTCGACGTCGTTCTTCAAGAAGATCTCGAAGGCGCCGAGCAGCTTTTGGAAGTTCATGCCATTGCCGCTGCCGGTCGCGGCCAGGACCTCTTGGGTGCTCGGGAAGGCGACGAGGGCGTTGCCGTCCTTGCCCGCCTTGGCGAGCCCGTCGAAGGCGGCGATGAGCTTGTCGTCCTTCACCCGGTTGAGCGCGGCGCGGCAGGCCATCGGCAGGCTGGACACGGGGTCGGCGAGGATCTTCAGCTTGTCGTCGGTGTCGACGAGGGTCGCCCAGTCGAACGTGCTGCCCTGGACGAAGCGGGTGTCGTAGGGCACCTCGATCAAGGGCGTGTCGGCGTTCCTGGTCGTGCGCTCGACGGCCTGGGTCTCGCCCAGGTGGTCGACGACCTGCGCCTTCTCGCCCGCATACGTGCCGTGCGAGACCGTGGCCTCGAAGCGGCTGAGCTTCTGCTGCGAGAGGAGCTGGAGGGAGGAGGTGAACTGCGTCGAATAGAGGGTGGCGATGTCGCCCGGCATGGTGGGTGTCCCCGTTCACTCAAGTGGGTGAGCGTCGGGGGTTGCCCTTCCTCCCTCTCGGGGTCCCCATCGCGCTTGCGCGATGGGGTTGGCCGGACCCGCCTTCTTGCCGGATCGGCCGGCCGCCGGCGGGGCTTTCCCCGCGGTCAGCGGACCCCCGAAGAGGGGTTGCCCGCGCGCGCCTTTTAAGCGGTCCCCGGTGAAGGGGGCCTTAAGACGCCGGCACGCCCGCGATGACGCCGTCGAGCCTCGCCTTCTCGGCGACGGCCGCGGCGTGGCCGGGGTGGCCCTTGTTCATGAGCGCCTCGACCTTGGCGGGGTCGGCGAGCATCGCCTGGAGCCGCCCCGTCGCGGCGGCCGGGGTCGCGGGCTCGGCGCCGCCCGAACCCGCGGGCGGCCGGTCCTCCATGAGCGCCTTGCCGGCGGCGTCGAACCGGGAGAGCATCGCCTTCGTGCCGATCGCCCGCTCGATCGCGTCCAGCTCGGCCCCGTCGAAGCCCGCGACCTTCGCATAGCGCCGCGCCGTCTCCATTCGGGCATGGGCGCCCTCGCCCCACTCGGCGGTGAGTTCTTGCATCTCGGCCTCGGAGCGCCTTGCGAAGGCGTCGTCGACGCCCGCTTGCGCCGCGGCCTGCTCGGCCGTGAACCACTCGGCGAGCGCGCCCGCCTGGTCCTTCGTCAGCCCGGCCCGGTGCATGACGGCCGCCGCCTTGCCGCCGAAGTCGGGGTCGACCCCGTCGCGCTTGGCAAGCTCGTAGCCCTCCGCCGTCTCCGGCCTGCCGATCCTGCCGAAGAAGGCGTCCTTCGCCGCCTCGTCGCCGTCCTTCGGCAGGACGACGGTGCGCCCGGCGCGGTCGGCGCCGAGCAGCTTCTCCAGCCCCTGGTAGCCCTGGAGCGCGTGCGCGGGGTCGCGCCAGCCCTTGGCCTCGGCCAGCCCCTTCAGGTCGGGGGGCAGGGAGCCCAGCCAGTCGGGCGCCTGCCCTCCGGCGGCGGTGCCGGCCTGCGCCGCGGCGTTCGCATCCTGCGCGGCGGCGGCGGCGCCTGCGTCGTCAGCCATCGTTGTCTCCTCGCAGCGTGAGCCCGCCGTCGACGCGGGCGAAGGTGGGGGTGCGCGGCCTCAGCTCCTGGGCCGCCTTCTCGATCCGCGCCTCGATCGCGGCGACCAGGAGCATGGCGCCTTCCTTCATCGCCAGCTTGAAGGGGTCGACCCGGCCGCGGTCGTCGGTGACGAGGCCGAGGCCGAGGTCCTCGCCCGCCATGTGGCGGATGTCGTCGAGGACCACCCGCGCCGCCGGGCCCAGCGTCCCGTGGTCGCCGAGGAGGAGGCCGCGCCAGGACGCGAGGTGGGTGCCGCTCAAGGACCCACCCGCTTCGTCGCCCTGAGGCGGAAGACGACGGCGGCGACGGCGCCCACCACCCCCGTCGCCTGGACGACCACGTCGGCGATGGCGCCCTGCGTCGCGGGGTCGACGCCGACGCCGAGCAGCGGCAGGAGCCCGCAGACGGCCGCGACCACGCCGCCCCAGACGCTGCGGCTTGAATACCAGGGCTTCTCGTCGGGGATGAGCATCGGGGGGTCCTTTCGTCGGGATGAGGCGAAGACGCCGGCCTCGTGCAGGGCGTCGAGTTCGTGCAGGCGGGCCGGATCCTCCGGCTCGAACGTCGGGGCGAGGAACAGCGCCCGCTCGACCTCGCGCCGGGCCGCGAGGCCGGGGCTGACGACGAGCCGGCCGCCCTCGCCCCGGACCTTGTTCCACAGGCGAAAGGCGTCGGCGGCGCCGGCCACGTCGCCCGCGTTGAGGCGGCGGATCACCGACGACGCTTCGAGCCCGCCCTCGCCGATGTTGAAGGCGAGGCAGACGAGCGCGTCGAACTGGGGCTGGGTCAGCGGACGGGTGACGAGGCGGTGGACCGCCATCTCGAAGCGGTCCAGGTCGGCGCGCAGGAGGCCCTCGGCCTCGGCTTTCGTGAGGACGAGCCCCTCGTGGACGTCCGGTCCCGTGTGGCCGTAGCCGATCGTCCGGACGCCGGCCGGACAGCGGTAGGCTTCGAGCCGGAGCCCCTCCAGCTTCTTCAGGCTGGCGAGCCCGACCTCGGAGGTGCGCAGGAGCGACCTCACGCGGCGAGCCCGCCGACCGAGCGCGCCTGGGCGAGGTCCTTGACCGCGCCGGCAAGGCCGGGGGCCGCCGTCGCCGCCGCCTGCGTCTCGGCCGCGTCCTTCGCCGCCGCGTCCATCGCCGCCAATTGCTCGACGGTGCGCACCAAGGCCGGCGGCAGGCCGCTGCCCAAGGCCACGTGCCGCGCCGCCTCCCGCCAGTCGATCGCCTGCACGGCCCCCGGGTCGTACTGGGCGATCGTCGCCAGCCGCTCGGCGACCGAGAGGATCCGCCCGACCTCCTCCTCGCTCTGGGCCCGCGCCAGGGGGCCGTCGTAGTGGACGTCGACCGCCCCGCCCTCGGCCTTCAGCACGTCCGGCATGTCGTCGAGCAATCCTGCCGCGCCCAGGATGTCCAGCTCGCGGGCGATCAAGGGCTCCAGCAGCTCGGTCTGCTGCCGGCCCGCCGTGGGGGCGAGCAGGGCCCCCTTCTCCCGCACCCGCTCCAGCACCTCGGTCGCCGTCATCTGCGGCGTCTGCTCCAGGATGAGGAAGAGCCGGCCGAGGAAGGCGTTGTCGACCCCTTCCCGCCAGTGGGCGAACAGCCACTCGGCGAGGTCCCAGCGGCTCTCCGAGGCGAGCGGGCGGATGAGCGGGTTGCCCTGGGGGTCGAGCCAGCCGGGGTTGAGCGCGTTCGGGGTGAGGATCGGCGGCGGCAGGTCGTCGTCGTGGGTGAGCCACGCGGGCTCGGCGTTGCGGTTGGCGGCGACGATGAGCGACCGCTGCGCCCGCGCCAGCAGCAGGATGAAGGGGGCGGACAGCATCGCCGGGCCCGTGCCGTAGACGTCGCCGGGGGAGGTCAGGTAGCGGGACACGGCGAACGGGAAGGTGCGGTAGCCCGCGCGCCGCACCACCGCCCGCTCGGCCGGCAGGAGGTGGACCGACGCGAAGGGCATCCCCCGCCAGTCGCGGCGGCGGGGGTCGACGCCCTGGGCCGGCATGACGACGTGGAGGAGGTCGACCTCCCGGTGCGGCTCGGTCTCGGCGAGCTTTTGGATCCGGGCCGGCAGGTCCCGCCCGAACGCCGCCGCCGCCTGCCGCGCGGTGAGCGCGTAGCGGCGGTGCAGCGTGTCGACCAGCCCGTCCGCCCCTTCGGCGAGGTGGCACTCCTGGAGCGGCACCGAGCGGTAGCGGATCGTCTCCCCCGGCACGTCCTCGATCGAGACGATGCCGGTGCCGAAGACCCCGAGCGAGAGGAAGGTCTCGTGCAGCGCCTGCGGCAGGGTCGCCCTGCCGCCGTAGCGCAGCCGGAAGAGGCGGGTGGTGAGGTCGTGCAGCCAGCGGGCGACGCCCTGGTCCTTCGAGGCGCGGGGGCCGCTGGCGATCAGTTCGTGCCAGCGGGAGGCGCGGGGGACGAGCATCGATTCGAGCGCGGCGGCGAAGCGCGGCACCGCGTTCATCGCCGTCGCGTCGTAGACCTCGTCGCCGCGGGACGACGGCAGCGCCCGCCGTCCGACCCTGGCGGCGGACGGCATCACCCGCTCGGCCAGCTCGTTCCACAAAGGCTCGAAGGGGGCCCGCTTCGTCGCCAGCACGTCGTGCTCGCGCAGGAGGTCGAGGGCGTCCGCGTCCGTCGCCACCCGTCAGGCCTCGGTGCCGAGCAGCGCCCGGGTCCCGGCGCCGCCCTCGGGCGCGCTCGCCAGGAGGGTCGACGCCCGGCCGCGGCGGCGGCGCAGCCGCTCCAGCTCGGCCTGGTCGGCCACGGCCTCGTCCTCCCGCGGCGGCGGCGGGGCCGGCGGCGGAACGGCGGGGGACTTCGGGGCCTTGCCCATGAGCGGCACCAGGATCAGGGTTGTATCGGCGGGGGCGACGCTTGAGGCTGCGCCGTTGATAACCGGGCAACCGCCCGCTGGCAATACTACCCGGAGTTGATGAATGGCCCTCGGCGAAGGCTCGCGCGAGATCGGCCCGCCGAGGTCTGCCGGCCTCGGCCTGAAAGCTCCCTTGAAGCGCCGCTTCAAGCCAGCGGGTTGGATCGGCGGCCTGCTGACCATCGCTGATGCGGGAATGCTTCGGCCCGCGCAAAAACGGTGCGAACCGGCCCGGCTGATGCGGATTTGCCCTAGCCGAGCAGCCGCCCGGTGATCGCGTGGGTGTGGCGGCGCACGGTGCGCCGCGGCCCGGCGTCCCGCCCCGCCTGCGCCTTCAGCTCGCCGAGGCACAGGAGGGCGTAGCCGAGTGCGTCCATGACGTGGCTCCATCGGTTCTTCGCCGGCTTGTCCCCGAAGCGCGGGATGCCGTGCGCCGTCACCTTCGGGAAGTGCCAGCCGCCCTTGAGGCCCTTGACGAGGTCCCTGGCCCTCGGGTGGACGACGAGCCCCGGCACCCCGTCGACGAGGCGGCGGATCGGCCCCTGGACGGCGCCGATCCGAAGGCGGATGTCCTGCGTCGGCGCGGTATCGAAGCGCCAGCCGAGGCGGCGCTTCAGGTGGTCGAGCGCCGTGACCTCGAAGATCGGGTCGCGGGTGACGCCGGCGGGGTCGGCCAGGATCCGGACCATGTCGGGGCGCGCCGCGTGCCAGGGCGACAGGTCGGCGATCGACGCCGCGAGGTGGTCGGCCAGCCGCTCGGCCCCCATCCCCTCGCAGATCCCGGCGTCGAAGACCATGAACACCCCGCGCGGGCTCCGCTGCAGCCAGACGCAGCCGGGGGTGAGCGTGCCGCCGCCGATGTCGAGGCCCAGATGCAGCACGTCCTGCATCGGCGCCATGCCGTCCCTGACGTGGACCCCCTCGTGGAAGCCCTCGACGTAGGGCTGCCCCTCGACGAGGAAGCCCGGCTCGTTCATCCGGTAGACCCGGACCTCGTCGAGGGTCATCGCCTCCAGGTTCGCCTCGTAGTAGCCGCGTTCGAGGTAGGCGAGGTTCTCGGCGCCGGGGTTGGTGACGAGCCCGCCGTCTTCGAGGCGGATCAGCCCCGGCGGCTGGACGAAGAACGCCCAGCCCTTCGGCGGCTCAAGCTCGAAGCGGGTGAGCCACGCGTCCTCGTCGGCCGGGTTCGTGTCCATGACGATCCCGACCCAGCCCGCCCCCGTCGAGCCTGCTGGCGGGAAGCGGCCGACGCGCTCGGCGAGGCGGTTGACGAGGGCGAGCGGGAACTCGCGCGCCTCGTTGAGCCACGCCCCCGTCAGCTCCAGGGACAGGAGCTTGCCCACGTCGGCCTCGGAGGCCAGCGAGCGGCCGATCACCTCCAGGTGGACGTCGCCCGTCTCCAGCTCGAAGGTCGTGTCGTCCCAGCGCATCCGCCCGCCCGTCCGGTGCGGGCCGAACCACTGCAGCCAGGACTTGAGCGTCGTGTCCTTCAGCTCGCGGTAGGTCGAGCGGCTGACGAGCCAGCGCGAGCGCCGGACCCCGTCGTCGCCCTTCGGCTGCGCGTGCGCGCGGCGCCAGATCTCCCAGCACATCGCCGTGGTCTTCCCACTGCCCACCGGCCCTCTTACCACCCGGAAGCGACTGTCGTTTCGGTGGAAGCGGGCCAGCGTCGGGCTGGCATGGTAGACCACGTCGGCCATCAGGGCGCGCCCAGTTCGTCGTCCATGCGGGCAAGCAGGTCGAAGGTCGCCCCGTCGACCAGGAGCCGGCCGTCGGGGGTGCGCACCGGCACCGGCCCGTGCGCGGGGTCGGCCACCATCACGAGCCGGCCGTTCACCGCGAGCGACGCCGCGACCTCGCCGGCGAGCGCCCAGTTCCCCCCGGCGAGCAGGTCCTTCAGGTACGGGTGCGGGCCGTCGACGCGCATGGTTCATTCCCCGCCTTCTTGCGGGGCGATGCGTTGCGCGGGGGCGGGTCGTTGTCAACCATTGCGCGAGAGAACCGACCGCTGAACCGCTCCACCGCCTCCAGCATGTCGCCCGCCAGCGCCGCCCGGACGAGGCTC
>JAGRGG010000071.1 GCA_020445645.1 Geminicoccaceae bacterium
CGGCGCCGCCGATCGGGATGATGAGGAGGACGCCGAGCGCGAGCGCGAGCAGGATCATGAGCGTGAAGACGAAGCCGCTCGCGGTGGCGATGAACAGGATCAGGAGGATGAGAAGCGTGGCGCCGAGGCCGCCGTTGATCCAGTGGCGGTTCGGCAGCATGATCGGCCGGCTCGACATGACCCGGTTGACGGGGCCCTTGAGCGGGCCGAGCGCCTTTTCGATTCCGGGCGCGAACTTCGCCTGGAGCTTCAGGAAGGCGATGATCGAGCCGGTGAAGGTCAGGGCGCCGATGATGGCGCCGAGGCCCATCTCAAGCAGCGACACGCCCCTGATCTCGGGGTCGACGACGACCGCGTTCGCCGCGACCCGCTCGACCTCGACCTTGAGGATGCCGAAGTCGGCGGGGTTGAGGAAGGCCGCGATGGCGACGAAGACGGCGGCGAGGCCGACCAGCGAGTGGAACGCCGCCACGAGCTGCGGCATCGCCGTCATCTCGATGCGCTGGGCGACGACGTAGCCGACCGCCCCGCCGATGGCGATGCCGACGACGATGAGGAGGTAGGCGAGGAAGGAGGGGTGCGGCAGGACGAGAAGGGTGATGACGACGGCGATCGTCATGCCGGCCATGCCGTAGAGGTTGCCCTGCCGGGCCGTGGAGGGGTGGGACAGGCCGCGCAGGGCCAGGATGAAGCAGACGGCGGCGATCAGGTAGCCGACGGCGGCGAGGTTGCTGCTCATGGAGGGTCTCCTCAGCCGCGCTTCTTGAACATCGACAGCATCCGCCGCGTGACGAGGAAGCCGCCGAAGATGTTGACCGACGCCAGCACCACGGCGAGGAAGCCGAAGAAGGTGGCGCCCCCCGTGGCCGAGCCCGTGGCGATCAGGGCGCCGACGATGATGACCGAGGAGATGGCGTTCGTCACCGACATGAGCGGCGTGTGCAGGGCCGGCGTCACCGACCAGACCACGTAGTAGCCGACGCAGACGGCGAGCACGAAGACGATGAGGTCGAAGACCCCGGGATCGATGGCGTGCATGGGTTTCTCTCTTGCCCGATCAGGCCTTGAGGCGCGGGTGGACGATCGCACCCCCCTCGGTGACGAGGGCGCCGACGACGAGGTCGTCGTCCTTGTTGACGGTGAGCCCCTTGTCCTTGTCGACGAGGAGTGCCACGAAGTTCATCAGGTTCTTGGCGTAGAGCGTGCTCGCGGCGGGCGCCAGCCGCGCCGGCAGGTTGGAGGCGCCGATGATCGACACGCCGCCCTCGGTCTCGACCACCTCGCCCGGCTTCGAGCCCTCGACGTTGCCGCCCGAATCGGCCGCGAGGTCGAGGACCACCGAGCCCGCCTTCATCGAGCGCACCATCTCGCCCGAGACGATGCGCGGCGCCTTGCGGCCCGGGATCTGCGCCGTGGTGACGACGATGTCCTGGTTCTTCACGTGCTCCGCCACCATCTTCGCCTGCGCCTTCTGCTCGTCCTCGGTGAGCGCCCTGGCGTAGCCGCCCTCGCCGGGGTCGACCGGCACGCCGACAAACTTGGCGCCCAGGCTCTCGACCTCCTCCTTCGCCGCCGGCCGAACGTCGGTCGCGGAGACGACGGCGCCCATCCGCCGCGCCGTCGCGATGGCCTGGAGCCCCGCGACGCCGGCGCCGACGATGAAGAACTTGGCCGGCGTCACCGTCCCGGCCGCCGTCATCATCATCGGCATGACGCGGGTGTAGCGGGCCATCGCGTCGATCACCGCCTTGTAGCCGGCGAGGTTCGCCTGCGAGGACAGCACGTCCATCGCCTGCGCCCGGGTCGTGCGCGGCAGGAGTTCGAGCGAGAACGACGTGACCTTCTTCTCGGCCAGCTTGTCGAGAAGCGGGCGGTTGTTGTAGGGGTCGAGCTGGGTCACCAGCACCTGCCCTTCCTTCATCCGCTCGGCCTCGTCGTCCTCCGGCCTTTGCACCTTGAGGACGATGTCGGCGCCCAGCGCCTCCTCGGCGCTGCCCAAGGTGGCGCCCGCCTTCTCGAAGGCGTCGTCGCCGATGGCGGCGCCCCGCCCCGCCCCCCGCTCGACGACCACGTCGAGCCCCTGGCCCCTGTAGCGCTTGACGGTGTCCGGCGAGGCCGCGACCCGCGCCTCCCCCGGCCGCCGCTCCTTGGGTATTCCGACCTTCATCGGCGTTTCGCCTCCCTGGTATACCAGACCCGCCGCCTGTCTAGCCGCAAGCCCGCTTCCTGACAATGCGGCGTACCGCGTTCCGATTCGAGCGCAGGAACGCCGTCCGTTGACGCCGCTGTCAAGGCGCTTCGCGCCTCTCCCCCCGAAGCCCGCTCGCGGAACCGGTCGGCGAAGGGGCCGTTTATGCGGGTCGGGTACGGCTTAGCGGCAAAAAAGCCACATGAGAAAGAGGGAAATGCAAGTCGACAGGCGGCCCGGCTCGCCCTGTGGCGGCGCCCCGTCCTAGAAGCAGGGACAGCCGCGACGTGGCCCGATCGGCCCGGGCTCTTATTGCAACGCAGCAAAATCTGCCCATCTAACGTCTTGCTGCCCAAAGTCGGCCCTGTCCAGCACGTGCTGTCACCGCGAACCGATGCAGTTTTGCAAGGTTGGCACGGCTTGTTGTGCATTTGGTTGAATTTACCTTCGTAACAATTTGCAACACAACGTGATTGGCGGTTAACGGGTCGCCTACCTATCGTTCAGCCGTCGGCTTTCCTGCGGGCAGCCCCGCCCGTGGAAGGTCGTGGAGCGGAGGAAGGGACCGGTTGCGCGTCCCCCACAAGGTCGGAGCGTTGAGATGGTGAAGCCCACGACGACGAGCAACGCGAGGCTTGCCTTCAGGTCCGAGGGCTTCGCCACGCTCGCCGAGGGTCTGGACTACGCGGCGGGCGGCGAGACCGGGGTCAACTTCTTCGGTCCGCGCGGCGATCTGTTGCGGGCGCTTTCCTACGCCGAATTGCGCGGCCTCGCGCTCGACTTCGCCGCCCGCCTCGCCGCGACCCGGCTGAAGCGGGGCGACCGGGTCGGGATCGTCGCCGAGACCGGCCCCGACTTCCTCGTCGCCTTCTTCGGCTGCCAGTACGCGGGCTTCGTGCCGGTGCCGCTGCCCCTCTCGATCAATTTCGGCGGGCGGGAAGCCTACGTCGAGCGGCTGCGCGGGATGCTGCTCGCGGCGGGCGCCCGCGCCGCCATCGCGTCCGCCGACCTGCTGGGCACGCTTCAAGAAGCGGCGCGGCCGACGGCGACGGCTTTCGTCGCCACGGTAAGGGATCTCATGGACGGGCCTTGCGTCGGGGGCGGCCTCGCCCCGCTCGGCGCGGGCGATCCCTGCTACATCCAGTACTCGTCGGGCAGCACGAGCTTCCCGCGCGGCGTCCTCGTCACCCAGAGCGCCATCGCCGCCAACGCGCGCGCCATCGCCGTGGACGGCATCGCCCTTCGCCAGGGCGACCGCTGCACGTCCTGGCTGCCGCTCTATCACGACATGGGCCTCGTCGGCTGCTGCCTGACGCCGATCCTCAACCAGATCTCGGTCGACTATCTGGCGACGACGAGCTTCGCAAGGCGCCCCTTCGTCTGGCTGAAGCTGCTTTCGGACATGGGCGGCACGATCTCGTTCAGCCCCACCTTCGGCTACGAGCTTTGCGCGCGCCGGGCGGAGAACGGGCAGGTGCCCGCGCTCGACCTCGGCCGCTGGCGGGTCGCCGGGATCGGCGGCGAGATGATCCGCGCCAACGCGCTGCAACGCTTCGCCGAGACCTTCGCGCCGCTCGGCTTCGACCCCCGCGCCTTCCTGCCGTCCTACGGCATGGCCGAGGCGACCCTTGCCGTCACCTTCGCCAAGCGCGGGCGCGGCGTCACGATCGACCGGGTCGCCCGCGGCGAGGCCTTGGAGCGGCGCAAGGTGGCCGAGCCCGCGCGGACGGCGAGCGCGCCGATCCGCGACTTCGTCGTCTGCGGCCGGCCGATGCCCGGCTACGCGGTCGAGGTCCGCGACGCGCACGACAACCCCCTGCCCGAGCGGCACGTCGGCCGGGTCTGCATCCAGGGGCCGTCGCTCATGGACGGCTACTTTCGCAACGCGGACGCGACCCGCGCCGCGATCACCCCCGACGGCTGGCTCGACAGCGGCGACCTCGGCTACATGATGCACGGCGAGCTGGTCGTCACCGGGCGCAGCAAGGACCTGATCATCCTGGGCGGGCGCAACATCTGGCCGCAGGACCTGGAGTGGGCGGTCGAGCGCCTGGACCGGGTGCGGGCCGGCGACGTGGCGGCGTTCGCCGTCACGGGCGAGGAGGACGAGGAGCGCCTCGTCGTCCTCGTCGAGTGCCGCACCCGCGATCCTTTGGAGCAGGTGACGCTCCGCCGCGCGGTCCAGGCCACCGTCCAGCGCGTCGCCGGCGCCGAGGCCACCGTCGTTCTCGTGCCGGTGCGCTCGCTCACCTTCACGACCTCGGGCAAGCTCAGCCGCGCCACCGCGAAGGGTCACTACGAATCCGGCCTGCTCCGCGACGTGGCCGAAGCGTACGAGGCCGGGACGGCCGTCCCGGTCGAGGCGTTCGCCGCCACGGCATGAGCCCCCGTATCGCCGTCACCGGCGGCACCGGCTTTATCGGCCGCCACGTCCTGCCCCTCTTGAGCGCGGACGGGTGCGGTCTGACGCTGCTGCAACGCCGGGGGCATGGCGGGACGTCGCCGTTCGGGCGCGTCGTGCCGGGCAATCTCGACGACGAAGGGGCGCTGGGCGCCCTCGTGGCGGGCGCCGACGCCGTCGTCCATCTGGCCGGGATCGTGCGCGGCCCGGACCCCGCCGCCTTCGACGCCGTCAACGCCAAGGGCGCCGGCCGCGTCGCGGCGGCGGCGGCCAGGGCAGGGGTTCCCCGCTTCGTCCTGGTCTCCTCGCTCGCGGCCCGCCACCCCGAAGCCTCGGCCTATGCGAGGAGCAAGGCGGACGGCGAGGCGGCGGTGCGCCGGGCCTACAAGGGCGACCTCTCGATCCTGCGCCCGCCCGCCGTCTACGGCCCGGGCGACCGGGCGACGCTGCCGGTCTTCCAGGGGATGGCGAAGGGGCTGCTCGTCGTCCCGGCGCCGAAGGGGCAGCGGGTCTCGCTGATCCACGTCGAGGACCTCGCCCGGCTCGTCGTCCGCCTTGCCGAAACGGCGGGGACGGGCGATACCCCGATCGAACCCGACGACGGCAAGAACGGGGGCGGGGGCGGCTATCGCTGGGCCGACCTCGCGGCCGGGGCCGAGGCGGTGCTGGGGCGGCGGGTGCGCCTCGTCTTCCTGCCGAGAAGCGCCGCGGCGGCGCTCGCCTTCGCCTTCGACCTCGCCGCCCGCGTCACCGGCCGGGCGATGCCGTTCGGGCGGGACAAGCTCGGCGAACTCTATTACCCAGACTGGGTGGCGAGGGCGGCCCCCGTCCCGGGCTGGCAGCCGCGAACGCCGCTCACGGAAGGTCTGCGGACGACCTTCGAGGGGTATCGGCAGGAAGGATGGATCGGATGACCCCGACGACGAACGAAGACGCGATCTTCGAGGCGGTGACGGGCCTCCTGGGGCGCCACCGGCCGGCGGGCGCTGTCGTCACGCCCGCGACCGAACTCGGCGCCGACCTCAACATCGACAGCGTCGCCGCGATGGACCTCATCATGGAGATCGAGGACCATTTCGAGATCGACATCCCCGTGAACCAAGTGGGCGACATGCGGACCGTGGGCGACCTCGCCGGGCTGGTCCGCAAGGAAGTCGCGGCCAAGCAGGGCTAGAGAAAGAGGAGCGGCCGCCTTGGACATCTTCGACAAGTTCAAGCCGACGATGGCGCGGCGGTCCGCCGTGCTCGCCGCCGGGCGCAACCCGTTCGGGCTCACCGTCGAGCGCGTGCTCTCGCCGACGGTCGGGATCATCGAGGGGCGGGAGACGATCCTCGTCGGCACCAACAACTATCTCGGCCTCAGCTTCGACCCCGCCTGCATCGATGCCGCCCTTCAAGCGACGAAGGAGGACGGCACGGGCACGACGGGCTCCCGGATCGCCAACGGCTCGTTCGGCCGCCACGTCCGGCTGGAGGAGGCATTCAGGCGGTTCTTCGGCAAGGGCCACGCGATCGTCTTCTCGACCGGGTATCAGGCGAACCTCGCCACCATCGCAGGCCTCGCGGGCGAGGGCGACACGATCCTCGCCGACAGCGACAGCCACGCCTCGATCTGGGACGGCTGCAGGCTCGCCGCCGCCGAAACCGTCGTTTTCCGCCACAACGACCCGGACCACCTCGACCGCCGCCTCGCCCGCCTGAAGGACAAGGGCGGCGCCAAACTGATCGTCGTCGAAGGGCTCTACTCGATCCTCGGCGACACGGCACCTCTGAAGGAGTTCGTCGCGGTGAAGCGGCGCCATCCAGGATCCTACCTCCTCGTCGACGAGGCGCACTCGTTCGGCGTCTTCGGCGAGAAGGGACGCGGCGTCGCGGAGGCGGAAGGCGTCGAGGACGGGGTCGACTTCGTCGTCGGCACGTTCTCCAAGAGCCTCGCCGGCATCGGCGGCTTCGCCGTCTCCGACCACGCCGGCCTCGAGCTGCTGCGCGTCGCCAGCCGCCCCTACATGTTCACGGCCTCGCCCAACCCCGCCGCGATGGCGTCGGTCACGGAAGCCCTGCACCAGATCGAGCGGCGCCCGGAACTGCGCGCCCGGATCTGGGCCAACGCGAAGCGGCTCCACGACGGCCTGGAACAGCTCGGCTTCACCCTCGCCGCCCCCTTGAGCCCCGTCATCGCCATCCGCCTCCCCGACGAGGCGACGGCGGTGCGGGCCTGGAACCTCCTCATCGACGCCGGGGTCTACGTCAACCTCGCCCTGCCGCCGGGCACGCCCAACGGCGCCTGCCTCCTGCGCTGCAGCCTCTCGGCGGCGCACGAGCCGGACCAGATCGACGAGGTCCTGCGCCGGTTCGAAACCATGCGGGACCGGCTGGAGATGCAGGCGGCGGCGGAGTAGGTACGCTTCGCGTCCGCTGGCGCGGGGCGTTTACCGTACCGCCCGCTTCAGCAGCAGCCGAACCAGCAACGGCCAAGCCGCGAGTACGGGGTGGCGCCTCCGCCAGGGGGTCACTTCGAGTTTCACGCCCGAATGGCGCTCGATCTTGTAGGCGAGGTAGTCGGCGCCGTCGGTGAAAGTGTAGGCGGCCTTCAAGAGGCGCAGCACGGAGAGGAGCTTGCCCTGGGCGCGGCGCAGGCGCCAGCGCCAGAGGGCGTGGCGGCGGGTTTCGTGGGGCTCCAGGTAGCGGCCCCACTCGAACAGGGTCTCGAAGCGGGCTTGGTAGTGCGCGAAGATCTGGCGGGGGCGGTCGGGCTTCTCGACGCGCAATTCGGTGCGGTAGGTTTCGGTGAAGGCGCGCAGCCAGAAGGCTTCGGCGGTCTTCGGGCGCTCCTTGTAGAGGGGGAGGACCATGCGGAACAGGGTCTCGACGCTGCGGGCGAGCGCCCATTCGATTCGCTGGCGGACGGTCTCGTCGCGGGTCGCGACGAGGCCCATGGGCTGGGCGAAGCGGGCCCAAAAGTAGGGGTTGAGAACCCAGGGGCGGACGCGGTTGCCGAGCTGGCGCAGGCTGAGAAGCGCGAACTTGGCGCGCAGGCGCCGGCCTTCGTGGTCGGTTTCGACGTAGTAGACGTTCGGCGGGAGCACGGTGTTGAGGAACGCCATGATGCCCCTTCCGTGGACGGCCTCGTAGCTCTCGGCGATCAGATAGAGGTCGACGAGGCGGTCCTCGAAGACGCCGTCGCGCAGGCAGCTGCCGTAGTAGAGCACACCCGCGATGACGGACGGGCCGCCCATCCTCGCCACCGCCGCCTCGGCCAACGCCAGGACCTCGGGCGCCGGCGGCAGCGCCAGTTCCGCGCGCACGACCTCAAGGGGGGTGCGGATCTCGGCCAAGGGGTCGGTGTCTCCTAAAGGCGGACGAAGCGGACCCGCTCGGCGGCCGTCACCCGCGCGGGTTCGCCGGGCGCCGGCCGGAACAGCTCGCCGTCGAGGGCGATAGGGCCGTCCAGGCGAAGCTCCAGCCTTGCCGCGCGCAGGCTGCGGTAGCCCTCCGGCAGGCGTCGGCGGTCCCCCCCATAGAGGACGCGCGGCGTACGGCGCAAGAGTCCCCGGGCACCCGTGTCGATCTCGGTCCAGCGGAACCCCTCGCCCCCGCCCCAGAACGGACGGAAGCCGAGCATCAGGCGCTCCAGGGTAGTGGCGAGCGCCAGGAGCAGACGCCGCCGCGCGGGCTTGCCGCCGTCGATGGCGACGGTAAGCTCGTGCGGGCCGATCCGGGCGGCGGCGGGGCCGCCGAACGCCGCCCGCCCGAGGAGGCCGGCCACGGTGAGCGCGTGGCCGAGGGCGCCCTCCAGCCCCCGCGCGGCGGCGCCGCCCCGAAAACGTTTCATGCCGTCGACGATTCCGCCGAGCCCGAGGAACAGGCCGCGCTCGGGGCGGCGGCCCCCGCCGAGGTCGAGGCGGAGCACGCGGCGCTCCACGGTGAGGGGGGCAAGGGCGTCGGCCTCGGCGGCGGCGAAGAGGCGGGCAAGGTCGGACGCCCGGCCGCTGGCGATGCCGCAGTCGCGGGCCGTCATGTTGGCGCCGCCCCGCGCCATGTGGCAGAGGAGCGGGGGCCTGGGAAAGAGGTCGCCCCGCTCCAGGACCGCCGTCAGGACGTCCTGGAAGGTGCCGTCGCCACTGTTGACGACGACGAGTCCAGCGCCCGCTTCGGCGATCCGCCCCACCGTTCCCCCGGCCCGCTCGCCCGGTTCGAGCCGGAGGTGGCGGACGCCCGGCCTTGCCGCCGCGACGGCCTCGATATCGGCCATGCCCCGCCTGCGGTTGCGGGTGCTCGTGGGGTTGCTGACGAGGACCGTCCGCATCAGGCGGGGAGCCGGCGCGCCCGGCGCGACAGGAGGACGACGGCGGCGAGCAGGACGAGGGCCGGCAGGCCGGTGCCGACGATGGGGGCGACGAAGCCCGCTTCGGCCAGCGCCACGGCGATGCCGCTCGCGATGATGTAGAAGAACCCGGCGCCGAGGCCCTTCATGAAGAGGGGGCCGATCATCCCCCGGCGGCGGAAGCGGGTGGCAAGTGCGGCGGCCAGGAGGACGAGGAGGGTGGGGACGAAGGCGCCGAACAGGCGGTGCCAGAAGGCGGTGCGCTGGCTCTGGACGACGGCGACGCCGTAGCCGTCGTGACGGATGATGTCGGCGAGGTCGAGGAGCCCCAGCTCCTGCGGCGGGCGGGCCAGGACGGCGAGCCGGTCGGCGGCGACCCGGTTCGGCCACAGGGCCGCCGCTTCCTTTCCGATCGGGCTGCCGTTGCCGACTCCCTGCCGCGTCACCCCTTCGAGATGCCAGGAGCCGCCCTCCAGCCGCGCCCGCGCCGCCACCACGCGCTCGACGAGGTTGCCGTCCCCGCCCAGGCGAAAGGCGAGGAAGCCGTCGCTCCCGCCGGTCGCGGGGCCGGCGACGGGCAGGCGGAGCACGGCGTCGCCCTGGCGCAGCCACAGCCGCCCGACGTCGAGGCCGGGGCCGGCGCTCTTGAAGTCGCCGACCCCCCAGGCGCGGAGCGCGTCGATCGTCCGGGGCACGGCGAGGTCGTCGTTGCCGAGCTTCAGGGCGAGGAGGAGGAGGCAGGCGGGCCAGAGGCGGCGCATGACCCCGCCGGGCGAGACCCCGGCACCCCAGATCACCGGCAGTTCGCTGTGGCGGAGAAGGTCGGCCATGAGGAAGAGGGCGGCGAGCACGGCGGCCATCGGCAGAAGTTCGCCCAGCAGGCTCGGCGTGCGCAGCGCCGCGTAGCGGAGCACCTCCAGCGCCCCGCCGCCGTGGGCCAGCAGCTCGTCGGCGACGTCGAGGAGGTCGAAGAGCATGGCGAACGCCCAAAGCCCGAGGAGGGCCGCGAGGAAGCGGGCAAGGAGCATCCGGTTGAGGTAGCGGGTGAGCGTGCTCAAGCGGTGCCCTCCCCGCCGGTGCGGCGCAGCACAAGGGCGGTGAGGCGTTCGGTCAGGGCGTCGAGCGCCGTGCGCCCGCCGGGGTTCGGCACGGTCGTCGCGGCGCGCACGAAGAGGATGCAGGCGAGGGCCGAGAAGGCCGCGAAGGGCAGCCAGAGGCCGAGCCATGCCCCGATGCGGCCGTCGTCGACCAGGGTCTCGCCGCTTTTGAGGATCTGGTTGAATCCCACGAGGAGGACGATGCCGATGACGAAGCCGTAGGAGCGCCGGGCGCGGCGGCGCGGCAAGGCGAGCGGCAGGGCCAGGAAGGGGAGGACCGGGACGGCGAGCGTGCGGACGATCCGGGCGTGCAGCTCGGCCTCGATCTCGGGCGCCTCGATCTCGCCCCGGCTCGTGCCCCGCATCGCCCACAGCTCGGGAAGGGTCAGCTCGCGCTCGTTCTCGCCGCGCGGGCGGAAGGGCTTCGGCTCCTGGCCGGAGAGGTCGGTCGTGAGTTCGCCGAAGCGCAACGTGAGCGCCGGCACGCCCCCGCCTTCGCCGCCGCCGCGGGCCAGCTGCTGCACCCCGTCCTCCAGGCGCAGGAGCAGGGCGCCGCCCGCCGGCCCCGGCTCGATCCGGCCGCGCGCGGCGGTGAGGACGACGGTGCCCCCATCCCCCCGCTCCGAGTAGAGGAACAGCCCCTCGAAGCTGCGCCGGTCGGCCGAAAGCCGCTCGACCCTGTAGGTGGTGTCGCCGAGCGTGACGAAGCGGCCCGGCTGGATCAGCGACTGGAAGGAGGCGCTCGTCACGGCGTAGACGGCCGCCCGGTAGGCGTAGCGGCTGTAGGGCTGGAGGTGGCTGACGAGGGCCAAGTGGAGGAGGGCGACGACGAGGGCGAGCCCGAGGACCGGGCGGACCATGCCGGCAAGGCCGACCCCGGACGCCCGCATGGCATCGACCTCGCTGTCGGTGCCCAGGCGGTTGAAGGCGAAGAAGATGCCCAGGAACAGGGCGACCGGCAAGGCGAATCCCAGGTAGTAGGGGACGAGGTAGCTCAGCATCTCGAAGATCATGACGACGCTGCCGCGCCAGCCGAGCACGATGTTGACGACGGAAAGGGCGCGCTCGGCGAGGAGGACCAGGAGGGCGGCCACGATCGTCGTCGTCGCGGGGCGGAGCACCTGCGCGAGCAGGTAGCGGGTGAGGGTCGAGGACGTCGGCATCGGGGCGGGTCGACGCTCAGGCCGGGGCCGGGCGCCACGCGTGCTCGACCAGGGCGTAGCCGTCGTCCTGGCGCGCGATGCGGCCCTGCATGACGGGGTGGACCGAGCCCCTGGTCGGATCGAAGCGGCGCAGCTCGACGAGGATCGCCTCCCCGCCCGTCGGGTCGATCCGGTAGCGCAGGTAGCCGCCCGAGCTGATGTGGTCGCCCTTCAGGAGCGAGGCGGAAGGCCCGGCGACGACGGGGACGGGGGCCTTCGGCCCCGGCATCGAGCCGAGGAGGAAGACGTGCTCGTGGCCGGAAAGGACGAGTTCGGCACCGGCGTCCCGGACGACGTCGCGCAGCGCCTTCTCGTCGCGCAGGTGCCGCCGGCTGCCGATGAGCCTGTCGAGGGGCGGGTGGTGGACGAGGATGACGCGAAAGAGCCCTTCCTGGCCGAGCCCGGCCAGGAGGTCCTTGAGCGGCGCCACCTGGGCGGACCCCAGCCGCCCGGTCGCGTAGCCGAGCGGGCTCGGCACGGCCGAGGACAGGCCGATCAGCGCCAGAGGCCCGACCCGGCGCACGAAGGGGAAGACGGGGGCGGCGGGCGGCTCGCCGTCGCCGCGCATGTAGGCGCGCCAGTTCACCCAGCCCGCCCGCCAGGAACGGCCGGAGTAGGCGTCGTGGTTGCCGGGGATCACGGTCACGTCCTCGGGCTCGCCCAGGCGCCGGAGCCACTGCCCGGCCTGCACGAACTCGTCCGGGAGCGCGATGTTGACGAGATCCCCCGTGACCGCCGTGTGGCCGGGCGGGTCGGCGTGGATGTCCTTGATGAGCGCGTCCAGGACCTCGACGCGGTGGATGAGGTAGCGCTTCCTGTGCCAGGAGATGTAGCCGATGCTCCGCTTCGAGAGCAGGTGCTTCGTCCGGGCATGGGGCAAGGGTCCCAGGTGCACGTCGGTGACGTGCGCAAGCTCGAAGGTCACGCTCTTTCCCCCCTCTTCGCCAGGATCGCCTCGGCAAGAACCAGATCCCCGGGCTTGTCGACGTCGACCGCCGCCGCCGCCGCGTCCAGCCGCACGACGGCGGCGGCGCACCCCATGATCGGCCCGATCCTTGCCAGCGCGGCGTCGAGGTCGAGGCGGCGGAGGAGGTAGGCCAGGAACAGGCGGGGGCCGAAGGCGGTGGCGATCCGCCAGGGCCGCTTGCGCTCCTGCTCCACCCGCCGCCAGAAGGCAACCGCCCCCCTCGCGTCGTCGTTCGCAAGGAGGAACAGGTTCGCCCCCGAAACGTCGCCGTCCCTGAAGGACAGATAGGTGCGCCGCGTCGCCGGCAGTTCGGCCTCGATCGTCTCGCGGCGGACGACGCCCGCGACGACGTCGGCGTCCCGCGCCCAAGCGGCGGCGAGGAAGGCGCCAAGGATGTCGGCCGTCAGCAGCGGGTGATCGCCCGTCGTGACGAGGAGCGGCGCGCCGAGCCGGTCGAGCGCCGCCATGACGGAAAGGCTCGGGCTCGCCGCCGCCGGCAGGACGAGGGGTGCCGCACCCGTGGCTTCGAGCAGGTGCCCGACCTCGGCGGGAGCGCCCGCCTCCAGCGAGACGGCGATCGGGCCGAGCCCCGGCATCGCCGCCAGCGTCGCCACGACCCTCGCCAGCATTGGCCGGCCGGCGACGGATGCGAGGCACTTGTGGGCGACGCCGGCGTGGCGGGCGAGCGGGTCATCGGGTCCCCGCGAGCCGGCGAGGACGAGGACGGGCAGGGAGGCGGGCGGGGTCAAAGGAGGGGCTTCGCGTAGATGCGGTAGGTCTTGTAGGGGCGCCCGCCCACCGTCTCGATCAGCCCCTGGATGCGGGGGTTGTCCTCCAGGATCCAGGACAGCTCGCCCCGCTCGATCCCGCGCCGGACGGCAGATACCCGCACCTTCTCGATGACGCCGAGGGCAAGGGCGGCGCCGGCGCGGGTGTTCTGCAAATGCCGTCTTACCCCCATGAGCGGCATCCGCATCGACTTGACGCCCGCGACCTTCAGCCGCCAGAGGAACTTCGCCCAGCCGAAGGGGAGGAGGCGCCCGTCCAGGCCCCGGATCGCCTCGTTCAGGTTGGGCAGGACCACCGTCATCGCCACGGGCTCGCCGTTCAGCTCGCCGATGGCGAACATGTCGGACGCCACGATGGGGCGGATCGAGGCGGCGAGGTACTGCGCCTCCGCCTCGCCGAACGGGATGAAGCCCCAGTTCTCCGCCCAGGCGTCGTTGAAAATGTCGCAGATCAGGTGGATCTCGGCCTTGTAGCGCTTCATGTCGAGGTGGCGAAAAGCGATCCCCGGCATCGCCTTCAGGCGTTCGTAGAGGGCGAGGCCGGGGGCGGGCCAGGGGACGGTCGCGTCGAAGGCGTAGGCGATGAGGTCCTTCTCCTTCGCGTAGCCCAGGTCTTGAAGGAGGCGGTCGTAGCAGGGGCGCCCGTGCGGCATCATCACGTAGGGAGGGGTGGAAAAGCCCTCGACCAAGAGCCCGGCCTCGTCGTTGATCGACGGGCTCAAGGGGCCGACGGCGCGGCGCATCCCCTTGGCGCGCAGCCAGACCTCGGCCGTCTCGGTGAGGAGGCGGGCGGCGTCCGGGTCGTCCAGGCACTCGAAGAAGCCGAAATGGCCGGTGGCGTCGGCGTAGCGCGCCAAATGCGCCTGGTTCACCTGGGCGCCGATCCGGCCGACGGGGCGGGGGCCGCGAAAGGCAGTCCAGTAGGCGGCCTCGATGCTACGCATGAAGGGGTTCTTCTTCGCGTTCAGGTGGTCGAGCCGCTCGAAGGTGAGGGGCTGAACCCAGAGGGGATCGTCCCTGTAGACCTCGCGCGTGACGCCGATGAACCCCTTGAGGTCGCGCCGGTCGCGCACGGGCAGGATCGAAAGCGGCCCCCGCCCGTCGATCCCTACCGCCATGTCCGCCTCCTCCCTGGCCGACCCCCGTCCCTCAGGCGGCGGACCGGCGGTCCTCCTGCATCAGCCGTCTTACCCGCTCGACGACGAGGTCGACGTCGTTGAGCGGGCGCTTCGTCGCGATCACCCGCCCGTCGTCGAGCCGGGTGACGAGGCCGCGCGCGGCCAGCGCCCGGTGCAGCCGCTTCAGGTCGCGCGGCAGCCTGAGCCAGCCCCTCGTCAGCAGGCGGTCGAGGAGGCGCGATACGGCGTGCTGCTGCAGGGGGGTGCCGCGGTAGCTGGTCCCGCCGCCGACCATGAGGCCGAGCAGGCGGCGGATCGGCCGGGCCAGCGGGTAGCGGTCGAGCCGCTCCGGCGGCTCGAACAGGTCGACGGGCTTGCCGGCGGCGCAGGCGGCGGCGAGGAGGTCGACGTCGTCGCCCATGAGCAGGCAGCGGTCGGCGGCGCGCACCAGGGCTTCCCTCGCCCCCTCCCCGGCGGCGGACGGGTCGTCGCTCAGGACCGGCGCCTCGCGCCCGACGCCCTCTTGGAGCGCCGCCCGCACCGCGTCCGGCGTATCCGGCTCGAACCATACCGCGAGCGAGCCGCCCAGGTCGTCGAGGCGCGCGGCGGCGAGTTGCCCGAAGCGCCGGGCCGCCGCGGCGTCGAGCCTGTAGGGCCGCTTGCCCGGCCCGGCGACGAGGACGGAACGGGGTGCCGCCATCGCTTCGAGCCGCTCGCGCCAGCGGCCCTCCAGCCGCCCGGCCGCCGCGTCGCGCCCGCCGGCCAGAGGGGCCGTGACGTGGAGGACGTTGTCGCGGATTGGCAGGCGGTGCTGCGGCTGGACGACGATGAGGTTGAACAGGCCGAACGCGGTCTCGGGCCGCCCCAATTGCACGACGCGGGTGCGCTTCCCTCCTTGGCGCCCGATCCAGGCGGCGACGCGGGCGGCCCGTCTTCCGGCGGCGATGACCAGGTCGGGCCAGGGAGGATCGAGGGGGTCGGAGCGGCGCCGGTCGAGCCCGCCGGGGGACGCGCCGCGCACGACGTTCGGCAGCCGCGACCAAGGGCCATGCGCGACGCGCTTCGCCGCAAAGCCCCAGCCCAGCGCCTCGGCGAGGCGCTTCACCTGCGCGTCGCGGCCGGGGTCGCCGTCCAGGAGCGCCCAGACGGCGGGGGCTTCCGGCCCGTCGTGACATCTGGCGCCGAACGCGCGCTCGGTGCCGGGGATCGGCGCCGCCCGGTCGGCCACGTCGAGGTGCCAGCTGACGCCGGAATGGAAGCGCGCGGCCTCGGCGAGGCGCTTTTCCCACCAACGCGCGCTGCCCATGCCCTCCGGCTCGGTCGCCGGCAATGCCGCGTAGAGGAGCTTCTCGGCCCTTTGAAACAGTTCGTTCAGAACCCAGGGCAGGTCGGCGGGCGGCAGGCGCTCCAGCAGGCCGCGGGCGATCACCATGTCGCGCTTGCCTTCCGGCCACGCGGCCGAAGGGGCGAGGTGGAAGCGATCGAGCGCGATCCCGCCCGGCAGGGCGCCGGGCGGCGGATCGCCCCCGATCGCCGTGACGAGGAGGGCCGAGCGGACGCCCAGATCCTCGACGAGGCGCCGGGCGTCCCCCGACAGCTTCGGCGCGGCGTCGGGCACTGCCCCGCCGTTGTTCGCGTCCAGGCGGCGGGCGAAATCGGGGCTCGGACGCTCCCGGTCGAACACTTCAAAGCCCTGCGCGTCGGCCTCGCGCTCCAGGTCGTGCCAGACGTAGGCGAGCGGGTTCGGGTGGTAGGAGTAGTCGCCGGGGAAGGGCTGCCAAGGCTGCTGGTGCAGGGCCGTGTAGTGCAGGCACTTGGTCAGCCCCTCGACGTATTCCTGGTCGCGGGCGTTCCAGTGCGGGTCGAGGCGCCCCCACAGGTCGGGGATCGCCGCCGGCTTGTTGATTAGCTCGTGTTTGCCCTTGGAAGCCGCCGTACCCCGGTTCCAGAGTTCGGCCATCCGGGCGCAGTCGATGAGCATGACCGACGTGTCCTTCGCCGAGATGGCGAGGTAGCCGTGGTCGCCCATGTCGAGGTCGAACAGGAGTGCCGGATCGGCGAGGTAGATCTGGTCCACGTCGTTGTAGATCGCCCGCCCCTTGAAGCCGGCGAACTCAGGGATGGCGTAGCGGTAGTTGGTGAAGCCCGTCCGCCAGCGGCTCCGGTCGAAGCCGGCGACGTTCTTCATCAGGTAGATCTCGTAGACGCGGGCGGGGTCGCGGACCTTCTCGATCGAGTAGAAGAAGATGCGCTCGGCCCTGTACTGCGCCTCCTCGGTGCCGAGGTAGATCCGCACCGGCGGCTTGTCGGACGGCCGCGTCCCCGGCCGCGCGTCCAGGACGACCCGGTCGGGGTCCTGGCGAGAGAAGGGCCAGCGGTCGAGGGAATCCGGCATCGTCGTTCGCTTCGCTCGCTGCTCGCCGCCGACGAGGCGGCGGAACGCGCCCGCCGGGTGACGGACGCCGGGGTCAGATAAGGTCGGGGGGCGCGCACGTCAAACGATCAAGGCGCCGTGTCCCTGCGCGCGCCCTCACGCCTGGGGCGGCCCCTCCCCCGGCAGGGCCGCCCTGCCCCCTGTAAGTTCCGGCCGCGTCGCCATCCACTCGCGCACGAGGGCGAGCCCGACGGCGAGTAAGGTGGGGCCGAGGAAGATGCCGAGCACGCCGAAGGCAAGCACGCCGCCCAGCACGCCGAAGAAGACGGGCAGGAAGCTGAGGTCCGAGCCCTTGCTGATGAGCCAGGGCTTGAGGAAGTTGTCGATGCCGCTGACGGCGAGGAAGCCCCAGGCGCCCAGGAAGATCCCAGAGGCGACGCTGCCCTGGTAGAACAGCCAGAGCGTCGCCGGCGCCCAGACGAGGGGTGCCCCGCCGACGGGGAACAGCGCCAGGACGAAGACGACGCAGCCGAGGAGGAAGGGGGCCGGCACGCCGGCCACGTAGAAGCCGAACGTGGCCAGCATGGCCTGCACCGCCGCCGTGCCGACGACGCCGTAGACGACGCCCCGGATGGTCCCGGCCGCGACCTCGATGAGCTGCCTCGCGCGCGGCCCGACGACGCGCTCGCTCATCCGGTGCAGGATCGCCTGCCAGCGCCGCCCGTCGCGGTAGCCGAAGAAGGCGATGAGCACGGCGAGCAGAAGTTCGAGCAGCCCCCGCCCGACGCCGACGCCCGCCTTGAGGAGGAGGTCGCGTAGGGTGGCGAGGACCGGGGCGAGGAAGCCGCCGACCTCCTGAACGAAGGCGCCCGTGTTGGTGACGAGGAGGCGCCAGTACGCGTCCAGGGTGGCGCCGACGAGGGGGAGCGAAGCGAGCCAGCCGGGCGGCGCCGCGATGTCCCCACCTCCCGCCTTGAAGCGGTCGAGAACGTCCTCCACATTGCCGGCGATGCTCGTGCCGAGGAGGACGAGGGGCAGGACGAAGGCGGTGGCGAGCCCCAGGGTCATGATGAAGGCCGCGAGCCGGGTCCGCCCGCCCAGAGCGGCCTCGACCCGCTCGAAGAGCGGCCACGTCGAGAAGCACAAGATCAGGGCCCAGAGGATCGGCGACAGGAAGGGCCTGACGACGAGGAGGCAGCCGAAGGCGAGGAGGGCGAGCAGCACCCAGAACAGCGCCCGCTCGATGCCTCCCCCCTCGCCCAGGATGTCGCGGAAGCCGGCCACCTGTCGTTCGTCCTTTGTCGGGACCGCGCGCCCTCAGCCGTCGAGGTGGAAGGAAAAGCGCATGGTCTGGCGGTAGGTCCGCCCCGGCCGCAGGATCACCGGGGGGAACGCCGGATGGTTCGGGGCGTCGGGGAAGCCCTCCGGCTCCAGGCAGAGGCCGTAGAGCGGCAGGAAGCGCTCGCCGTTCCGCCCGGTGCTGTCCAGCTTGAAGCCGTTATAGACCTGGAGCCCCTTCTGGTCACTCTCCAAGAGGAGCCGGACGCGGCCGTCGCCGCCCCAAAGCTCGGCCACCGGCCGAAGGCCGTCGCCGTTCGTCACGAAGCAGTGGTCGAGCCTGGGATCGGCGTCGCCGATGCGGCGGCCGGATCGGAAGTCGTAGACGGTGCCCCCGACGTCCGCGACCTCGCCCGTCGGGATCTGGTTCGGGTCGGTCGGCAGATAGGCGTCGGACGCCAGCTTCAGCCGGTGCTGGGCCACCGGCCCGCCCCCGTCCAGGTTCCAGTAGGCGTGGTGGGTGAGGTTGACGGGGCACGGCCGGTCGACCTCGGCAGTCAGCTCGACCGAGAGCGCGTCCACGGCGTCGAGACGGTAGCGGCAGGTGGCGCGGAGCGTGCCGGGATAGCCGCCCTCGCCGTCGGCCGAGACGAGGTAGAGATCCAGGCTCCGCCCGTCCGCCCCCTCGACCATCGTCCAGTTCTGGAAGGAGAAGCCCTTGGCGCCGCCGTGCAGGTGGTGGCGCCCGCCCTCGTTGCGGTCGAGGTCGAAGGTCTCGCCGTCCAATTCGAAGCGCCCGTGAGCGATGCGGTTGGCGACCCGCCCACAGACGGACCCGAAGTAGTCTGGGGGGTCGAGGTAGTCGCCAAGCCCGGCGAAGCCCAGCGTGAGTTCGCGCCGACCGCCGTCGATGGGCACGGTCAGCGAGCGCAGCACGGCGCCCTGGCTCATCACCCTGGCCCTGATCCCGCCCTCGCCGAGTTCGCCCATGAAAACCGGCCCCTCCGCCGTCTCGCCGATCCGTTCCAGCGCCATCCTGCCCTCCCGTAAGCCTGCCCAGCGCGACGGTTCGTGATTTGCCACGAAGCGGCGCCTTCGGGAAACATGGGCGCGAACGGGCAGGGAGGCGAACGATGCGGGGCGGTTTTCTGGTCCCGGCGGGCGCCCAGGCCGAGCGGGTGCGGGTGACGGGCGAGGTCGTCGACCCCTGGTGCGCCGTCGGCGGCGCGTTTGCGGCCGGACACCCCGAAGCTGAGTGGCAGCGGGGCCGCCCGCTCGTCGAGGCGCGCATCGCCAAGGACGGCAAGCTTGGCGACTCGGCCTCAAGCCGGAGGAACGGGCGAAATCGGCGGGGGGTTTAAGGCTTTCTTAGGCAAAGACGGGCACTCTTGGGCTCGGCGCCGTCGCGCCCTGAACCAGCCTGGGTTGCCCGACATGCTCGCCGAGCCGCAATTCCTCGACTTCGTCCACATCGGCGGCCCCCGCGCCGGCTCGGCGTGGCTCTCGGCCGTCCTGCGCGGGCACCCGGACGTCTTCGTCCCCCCCGCCAAGGACCGGGGCTTCTTCGGCGACCGCTACCCCGCCCGCCCCGGCTTCGCCCGTATCGGCTCCCTGGAGGACTACAGGCGTCGCTTCGAGGGCGCGCCCTCGAACGCGATCCTTGGCGACGTGTCGCCCTTCCACATGGCCGACCCCAACTGCGCCGCCCGCCTCGGGCGGCACTTTCCCGACCTCAAGGTGGTGGCGATCCTCCGCCAGCCGCTCGACATGCTGGTCTCGCTCTACCGCCACCTGCGGCGGCGGGAGCGCCGCGCCGCCACCTTCGAGGCCGAGATCGAGGCCCGCCCGCACCTCCTCGACCTCGCCTACTACCACCGCCTCCTCACCCCCTGGTTCGACTGCTTCCCCCGCGAGCGGATCTTCGTCGGGATCTACGAGGACTTCTTCGCCGACGAGCGGCGGAGCCTGCCGGACCTCCTGCGCTTCCTCGCGGTCAACGACCGCTTCCGCTCGCCTCTGATCGGGCGCAAGGTGGGCCTCTCGACGGGCGCGCCCCCGAGCCGGATCGGCCGCCTCAGGGGCGACGTGCTCCGCCTTGCCCAGTCGCCCGTGATGCGCCCGGTCCGGGGTGCGCTCGAAACCTTGTGCGCCGAGCCGGCCCCGCTCAGGGGCGTGCGCAGGCGGTTCGCCACCGACCATCTCGCCGAGACGATCGACCCCGCCTTGCGCCGCGACCTCATGACCCGCCTCACCCCCGACATCAGGCGCCTGGAAGGCCTCCTCGGCCGCGACCTCGCCCGCTGGCGCGAGCCCGCGCCCGCACTCGCCCACGACAACGTCGTCTGGCTCGACCTCCGCCCCCGCCGCCTTCCCGCCCCGACGTCGAGCCTCCAGGGCACCGACGCCTGATCCGGCCGTTTAGGTTTGGCAACGGGGCCAACGCCCCGGCAGGATCCCGCGCGCTTGGCCCCTTCGACGGGCGGAGCGGCCGAGGAGAAACGGGAGGATAGGTCATGCGGCGCTACCTTGCCTTGTGTCTTGGCGCCCTCGCGCTCGCGGGCTGCGTCGTCCCGGTCGGCGACGGGCGCGCCGACGGCGGCATCTTCCAAGGCGGGGGGTTCGGCGACGTGTTCCGGCCCGTGGCCGATCGCCGGGACGACCGCTCGCTGGCCTTCCGCTGCGACGACGACCGCGCGTTCAGCGTTCGGTTCGACCGGCGCGGCGAGCGCGCCGCCGTCGAGACCGACGGTCGCGACTACGACCTGTCGCTCGCCGGGCGCGACGGCGACACCTACCGCTACACGGGCCGGAGCAACGGCGACGACATCCGCCTGTCGGTCAACCAGGACCGGGCCGAGCTGCGGATCGAGGACGGCGCCGACTATAAGGACTGCGAGCGCGCCGATGGCCGCTTCGCGGGCGACCGGCGGGGCGGGCGAGGACGCGACTCGTTCAGCGGCCAAAGGGTGTCCTACGCCTGCGACAGCGACCGCGGCTTCCTCGCCCAATTCGACAATCCGGGAGACGACGTCCGCATTTCGGTCGAGGGCCGCACCTACGCGCTCACCCTTGCGGATCGGGACGCCGGTTCCCGCCTCTACCGTGGCCGGAGCGACGGCGACGACCTGACCTTCGCCACCGAGCGCGGCCGGGGCTACTTCAAGATCGAGAACGGCAAGACCTACCGGAATTGCAGGGCACGCGACTGAGCCGTCCCCATTACGTCGGCATCGGGGATCGCGTCCACGAGCCGCCGTCCGAGCGGTCAGGGTGGCTTTGCTTCCATCCCCGCAAAGCGAGCAAATTTATAAGATCTTGAGGGAGCGGCTTAACCATTTATCAATCGTTTTCGGGCATCTTTTCTTCAGGTAAGGCTTCTTGGAGGTTGAAAGCATGTTCGGTTTGAAACGCTTCTACAAGGACCAGCGCGGCGCCACCGCCATCGAGTACGGGCTCATCGCAGCCCTGGTTTCGATCGCCGCCATCACGGCCCTGCAGACCTTGGGCACGACGCTCAATACAACATTCAGCAATATCGAGGCGACGATTTCGTCGAGCAACAGCCCCTAGTTGAACCTCGGGTGTGAGAAGCTTGTCGTGCGGCTCGCCGGCGCGCTTCGCCGTGAAGGCGCAGCCGCAGCAAGCCGTCTTTCGTCACCTGTCGCCGCTTGATCAGATCTTTATGGGAAAGAAGCTTGGCTTTAGATTTCTGCTAACAAACGTGAAGTACGATTCATGAAACGATTGCTATCCTTGTTTTTCTCCGTGGTATTTGCCGTCGTTTCGACGTACGCGATCAAGATGATGCTTGAAGGGCGGGAAAAGGTCAGCATAGCCGAAGCCAAGCCGAGCGAGAGCAAGCCGACCGTCGTCAACAGGGTTCTGATCGCCAAACGAAAGCTGACGGTCGGCAGCTTCATCAGCGACGCGGATGTAGGGTGGCAGGATTGGCCGGACATCGAGGTTCCGCAGTCCTTCATCGTCAACAAGGTCGGCGAGGAAGCGAAGCTGTACGGATCGGTGGTCCGCAACCCGATAGCCGCCGGGCAACCCCTCACGCTCGACAACGTCGTCGACCCAAGCGACCGCAGCTTCCTTTCGGCCATTCTTGAGCCCGGTATGAGGGCGATAACGGTACCCATGGATGAAGCGGGCGGAAACACAGGGCTCATCTTTCCCGGCGACTACGTCGACGTAATACTTACACAATCGATCAACAATATTAGCTATGATGAAAAATCCTATAAAAAAAGCACGACGATATTGACGAACCAGAAGGTGATTGCCATCGGCAGAAGGCTGAGCGAGCAGGAAAAAGGCGAGTCCAAGTCCGAAACGGCCCGAACGGTGACGCTTGAAGCGACTCCGGAACATGCCCAGGAGATAGCTTTGGCCATGGACCTGGGCCGCCTCACGCTAGCCCTACGCAGCTTGGCCAGCACGGAAACCGGCAATGAACTTTACGATAGGGAAAGCAGTTTTTCGAACGAAGAAAACACGGCAAAAAACAAAAAAGTAATCTTAAAAATTATAAGAGGCAATTCCGTTGATGAAACATCTAAGTGAGCAAATTAAGTGGCCACAAGACATGCACTATAAGCAATTAGTCTTATTTTTATGCATATTTTCATTACTTTTTATTGTTCCTAATGCATGGGCAATTGAGACCCAGCAGTCCCTACAAATAGAGGTAAGGCAAGGGCAGATCATAAAACTGCCACGGCCTGCTTCTGCGGTTTTCGTGGCTGATCCCGAGACGGCCGACGTACAAGCACATTCGCCGTCATTGATATATATCTTTGGCAAGAAAACCGGAACGACATCCATCTTTGCCGTAGACAGCAATGACGACGTTATCATGCGCAGCAAGGTAACTATCGTCCATCCTTTGACAGTCATGCAAAATGCCCTAGAAACGGTAGCTCCAGGAAACGATTTTCAGTTGAACTCTATCGAGGGCGGCGTCATTGTAAAGGGGACCGCTGCTTCGAAGGAAGTCGTGAACAACGTGGAAGCCGTCATAGGCCGCTTCATCGGTGAAAATGAGCGCATCATCAATCAGGTAAAAATAACAAACCCGCTACAGGTAAATTTGAAGGTAAAAATCGCCGAATTTTCTAGATCTTCAAATAAACTGATTGGTTTCAATTGGGAAAGTTTGTTTAATTTTGATAACTTGTCGCTGGCCTTCAGCGTAGGAAGAGAATTTCAAAGCGCTGCGGGTGGCTTTACGAGGCGAGTGGTTTCTTCCGGAAATGCCGGCCAGCTCGGCCTGGGTCTTTCAAGCAGCAATATCAATATTGATGGTATTATTGATATTCTTGAGCGTGAGGGCTTGGTAACAGTACTCGCCGAACCCAACCTGACGGCAAAATCAGGCGAAACCGCGAAGTTCCTGGCGGGGGGCGAGTTTCCAATCCCGGTTGCTCAACAAGATAATGAAATAAAGATCGAGTTCAAACAATTCGGTGTCAGTCTTGAATTCACTCCGACAGTCTTGAACAACAATCAGATCAGCCTCAATGTCAAACCTGAAGTTTCCGATTTGAGCGATAACGGGTCGGTACAGATAGGCGATCTAAGAATCCCGGCATTGACGACCCGCAAGGCCGAAACGACCATCGAGCTCGGCGATGGCCAAAGCTTTGCGATCGGTGGCTTGATATCCAACAGCATGGCGAGCAGCATCGAAAAATTTCCGGGCATCGGTGATCTACCGGTCGTCGGAGCCTTGTTTCGCTCAAGCGAATTTCGTCAGCAGCAGAGCGAGCTTGTCATTATTGTCACTCCTTACCTTATTCAGGATGAAAGGCGCTACAGCAACAACACCCTTGTAGACGACATTTCCTCACCAAGCATGTTGGATATGGTCTTACGCAATCATTTATCAGAAGGACTCAAGATTAATAGGTATAGCAGATCAAATCTTGATAAAATTCATGGACCTGCAGGCGTTTGGATTGACTGATCGTCATTCATAATGAAATAGTCTTGTCTAATTCCTGTCATCTTATTCATCAACTTATGGACGGAACGGGAGGCATGGGCGGTTGTAGCCAGGAGCGACGAAGCGGAACGGCAGGCCGACTTGCGACCGAAGCGGGCGTGGCGGCGTACCGCCCGGCTCTTGATGCTCGTAACGGCAGGGGTAGACGTCGTTCCTGGCGGGGCAGCGGGCCTTGCGGCAGGCTTTTCAGGTATCGCACAGGGTCAAAGGACGGCCATGGTCTTCTCGCTCTGGCCCACCGGCGATCGAGCAGCTTGACACTGCGATCCCGCAAGGTAAGGACGGTTGCCCCAAGGAAAAACTATGAGCCTCCAAGCCCACGACTCGCGCCAATTTTCAAGTAGCACATCCAGCAAGGCGCGTCGACGGCCTGCCTTGACCCGCATAGGCTCATGAGGCATGTCCTCTGCCACCAAAAACGGTGTTTCGGCCCTGCAGCGCCAGCGCCGTCAAGTGCATCCGCACATCGTTGAGCGGCCTTGCATCACCCGCGGGTGATGCGCCGATGGCCGACCTTACAAGAACGCCCAATGGAACCGCCACTGCTCGACCCAACGAAAGGCGAGGGAGGACGGCGGCGAGGAAGGCGGTGGAGCCGGGTGAGGGTACGCTCGACCAGCCAGCAGTGCCGACCGAGCCTGTCGTTGCGCTCGACGCCACGCCTTGCTAATGGCTTACAGTACAACTTTGCCGCGGTCGCGGTCCAGCTTGCTTGTCCCTCCCTTGAACGCGGCGCGTTCAAGGGGACGACGAGACGAAACGAGACGGGGCCGCGGCAGGCCCGGCCCCATCCTTGGGCCATCCTTGGGCCATGCGGGGCCCAGGCTTGGCAAAGCCGGCCGAGGGCGCCGCGGCATCATCGACGGCAGGGGCGCGCCGCCGGCCGGCGCCAGCATGCACGACGGCCGCGACCCCCTCCTGCCGGTCGATGCCGACCCGCCGGCGCCGGCCGCAAAAGCGGCCCCAGGAAGCCGACCGGGTCGCCAAGCCGGCCGGCCACGACCGCGGCCGCCGCCGGCGAGCGCCCGCCGCCTGGGTCGCGCAAGCCCCGCGGTCCGCCACGGGCGCCGTGCCCGCCTCTTCAGGCCGTCCCACCACCCCCCCGCCGCCGCCCGCGTCGCATCACCTTTCGCCCGGTCAAGCGGTGAGACAGTCTTGCTGGAGGCTCGAAGAAGCTTAGGCAGCTTCGACTCGGAAGGTATCATGGGAGGAAGGACGGCTTGCGCGGCGGCGGAATCGGTACGAACGAACCCGAGCGGCGCTCAAGCGACCCGCTCCCGAACGATGGGCGGATCGGCAGCGTTCGCGTCGTCGGGTCCGATCTCGTAGGCGGCACGAACGAACCCGAGCGCCGCCTCGGCCGACGCCTCGTCCCTCGCGTGGATCAAGGCGAGCGGCTCGTCCCGCACGACCGAACCCAGGCTCCGCACTCTGGAAAGCCCGACGGCGTGGTCGATGGCGGCACTTGGCCGGACTCGCCCGCCGCCGAGGCGGACGACGGCCATGCCGAGGGCGCGGGCGTCGCAGGCGAGGAGGCGGCCCGTGGCGGGGGCCGGGACGGGCCGGACGACGGGGGCTTCGGGCGGCATCCAGTCGAAGGGGTCGGGGCCGCCCAGGTTCCGCACCATGCGGCCGAACCGCTCGGCGGCGGCGCCCGTAGCGAGGACGTGCCCCAGCCTCGCCCGCGCCTCGTCCGCCCCGGCGGCGAGCCCGCCCATGCAAAGGGCCTCAGCACCGAGCGCCAGGACGAGATCCCAAAGGCGCGGGTCGGCGGGCTCGCCCCTGAGCACGGCCACGGCCTCCGCCACCTCCAGCGCGTTACCGGCGGTCGTACCGAGGCACCAGCCCATGTCGGTGACGAGCGCCCGACACAGCAAGCCCGCCTCGGCAGCGACCCCGACGAGGGTGAGCGCGAGTTCGCGGGCGCGATCGATCTCGGCAAGGAAGGCGCCGGAGCCGCACTTCACGTCCATGATAAGCCTCTCCGGCCCCGCCGCCAGCTTCTTCGAGAGGATGGAGGCGACGATGAGCGGCACGCTCTCTACGGTCGCCGTCACGTCGCGCACGGCGTAGAGGCGGGCGTCGGCCGGCGCCAGCCCCGCCCCCGCCCCCGCCCCGACGATGGCGCAGCCGGCGCGGGCGACGACGGCACGCAGACGCTTCCGACCGGGCGCGACTTCGTAGCCCTCAAAGCTCTCCAGCTTGTCAAGCGTGCCGCCCGTGTGACCGAGCCCCCGGCCGGAGAGCATCGGCACGTAGGCGCCGCAGGCGGCCAGGAGGGGCGCCAGGATCAGGCTCGTCTTGTCGCCGATCCCCCCCGTCGAGTGCTTGTCGAGGACGGGACCGTCCAGACCCGGCCACGTCAGCACGTCCCCTGTGTCGCGCATGGCAAGGGTGAGGCCCACCGTCTCGCGCCGGTCCATGCCGTTCAGAAGGACGCTCATGGCGAACGCCGCCATCTGCGCCTCGCCGACCGTGCCCTCGGCGATGCCGGCGACGAAGCCCCGGATCGCGTCGCCCTCGAGCACCCGCCCGTCGCGCTTCGCCTGAATCACCTCCTGCGGCAGAAGCGCCAAGGCTTCAGGCCCCCTCGACCCGGTGCAGGTCCTTGAGGAGGGACGACGCGCCGATCCTGAAGCGTTCGGGGCTGACCCAGTCCCTGCCCATGACCGCCTCCGCAAGGTGAAGGTAGGCGGCGGCCTCGTCGGCGGTGCGGACGCCGCCCGACACCTTGAGCCCGACTTGCCCCTCCGCCTCGGCGATCACGGCCAGGAGGGCGACGGCGGCGTCGAGGGTGGCGCCCTCGGGGGCCTTGCCGGTGGAGGTCTTGAGGAAGTCGACGCCTTCCATCACGGCGGCCCGCGCCGCCGCCGTGATGCGGTCGGGCCGCTCCAGCGTGCCCGTCTCCAGGATGAGCTTGAGGACGGTGCCCGCCGGCACCGCCGCGCGGCAGGCGGCGACGAGCTCGCCGACCGCGCCGATGTCGCCCTCCATGATCGCCGCGATCGGCGCCACCACGTCGACCTCGTCCGCGCCCGCGAGCGCCGCCGCCCGCGCCTCGTCGGCGGCCTTGGCGATGTCGTCCCCGCCCGCCGGAAAGGCGGCGACAGTGGCGAGCCGGACGCCCGAGCCTTCGAGGAGCCGCTTCGCCTGCGGCAAACAGGATGGATAAAGGCAGACGGCCGCGACCTCGGCCACCATCGCGTCCCGGCACAGCGCCCCGATCTCGGCGGGTCGCTCGTCGCCGTTCAGGGTCGTGAGGTCGAGGAGGCGGCGCAGCCGGGCGGCCGTTCCCCTGTCGGCCCGCGCGGCTTTCGCCGCCTCGATCAGCCCCGCCACGTCACGCGGCACCATCGTTTTCCTCCCTCGCCAGACGACCGGCAAAACCTTGAATCAATCGGGCGAGCCCGGGCGCCGCCGCACCCGCCTGCTTCAGCGTCTCTTCATGACTGAGCACCGCCTTTTCCAATCCCGCCGCCCGATTGACGACGATCGAGACGGCGGCGAAGCGCAGGCCGCAATGCGCCGCCGCCAGCGCTTCCGGCACGACCGACATCCCGACCACGTCGCCCCCGAGGGTCCGCAGCATCCGGATCTCGGCCGGGGTCTCGAAGGCGGGGCCGCGCCAGCCGGCGTAGACGCCCTGTTTCAGCTCGATCCCCTCCGCCGCCGCCGCGTCCAGAAGTGCTGCAAGGCCGGTGTCGTAGGCGGCGCTCATGTCGGGGAAGCGGGGGCCGTAGCGGTCGTCGTTCGGGCCGATGAGCGGGTTCGTGCCCATCAGGTTCAGGTGGTCGGTGAGGCGGACGATGTCGCCTGTACCCAAATCGCCCCGGATGCCGCCGACGGCGCTGGTGACGAGGAAGGCGGTGCAGCCGAGACTCCTGGCGAGGCGGACGAGACGGAGCGGCGCCTTGTCGTCGCCCTCGTAGAGGTGGGCGCGGCCCTCGAAGCAGGCGACCGGCAGGCCCGCGATCGTACCCAACACGAGGCGGCCGCCGTGCCCGGCGACGCCGGGCCGGGGCAGGCCCGGCAGGTCGGCGTAGGGAATCGCGGCAACGCCCTCGACGAGGTCCGCCACCTCGCCAAGGCCGGAGCCGAGGAGGAGGCCGAGAAAGGGGGCGAAGCCAGGCGCCCGGGCGCGGACGATTTCGGCGGCGGAAGCCGGCGCCGGGCCGTCGGCGCCGAGATCCTTGGGGCCGAAGGCGTGCGGGAGAAGGTCGCCCAGCGTCGCCGCGAACCCGTTGCCCTCCCGGTCGAGACAATGGACGAGGAGGGCGGGCGAGGCGAACTCGCGCAGCGCCTGACGGCAGCCGCCGCAGGGGGTGCAGGGTTCTGGGCCGGAGCCGATGACCAAAGCCTCCGCGATGCCGCGCTCGCCGGCCGCGATCATGGCGGCGATGGCGCCGCGCTCGGCGCACTGGCCGATGGGGTAGGCCGCGTTCTCGACGTTGGCGCCGACGACGACGGCGCTGGAATGCAGGCGAAGCGCGCAGCCGACCCTGAAGCCCGAATAGGGCGCGTAGGCGCGGGCCCGGGCCTCGCGGGCGGCTTCGAGGAGGTCGTTCATCGTTCCTTCACGTAGGGCTGGCCGATCGCCTTCGGCGCCACGGCGCGGCCAACGAAGCCGGCGAGGAGAAGGATCGTGAGCAGGTAGGGCAAGGCCTGGATCGCCTGGGTCGGCAGCTCGCCGATGACGGGGAGGGTCACGCCCTGAAGACGGGTCTGAAGCGCGTCGGCGAGCGCGAAGAGGAGACAGGCAAGCAGGGTCGGCACGGGGCGCCACTTGCCGAAGATGAGGGCGGCGAGGGCGAGGTAGCCTTTGCCAGCGGTCATGTCGCGGACGAAGCCCGCACCCTGCCCGATCGAGAGGTAGGCCCCGGCGACGCCGCAGAGCAGGCCCGTCACCATGAGCGCCTCGTAGCGCATCCGGGCGACGGGGATGCCGGCGGTGTCGACGGCGGCCGGGTTCTCGCCGACGGCGCGAAGGCGCAGGCCGAAGCGGGTCTGGTAGACGACGAAGGCGGTGAGCGGCACCGACAAGGCGGCGAGGTAGACGAGGAGGTTGTGGCCGCTGACGACCTCGGCGTAGAAGGATCCCATCAGCGGCACGGCGCGCGCCGCCTCGGCGAACGGCAGGTCGATCTCGGTGAAGCGCGTCCCGGCGCCGAAGACGGGGACGCGGCCCGCCTGATGGAACCACGCGTCGGCGAGGACGGGGCCGAGCCCGGCGACGGCGATGTTGATCGCCATCCCCGACACCACCTGATCGCCCCGGTTCGTGATGGTGGCGAAGCCGTGGAGCATGGCGAGCAAGTAGGAGACGACGAGGGCGGCGAGGAGGCCGAGCCACGCGGAGCCCGTGTACGCGGCGGCGGCGGCGGCGGCGAACGCGCCGCCCAGCATCTTGCCTTCGAGCGCGATGTCGACGACCCCAGAGCGCTCGGAGAACAGCCCGGCCATCGCGGCGAGCACGAGGGGGGCCGCGAGCCGGACGGTGCTGTCCGTGACGAGGAGCGCCTGGAGCCAGACATCAGCCACGCGCCGCCTCCCGCACGGCCGGCGCCGCGTCCCGCCGGCGGACGAAGATGCCGGTCAGGAAGGGGCGGAACATGTGCTCCAATGCTCCGGCGAAGAGGATGACGAGACCCTGGATGACGACGACCATGTCGCGGCTGATGGCCGGCATGTCGAAGGCGAGCTCGGACCCGCCCTGGTAGAGGGCGCCGAAGAGGAGGGCCGCCAGCACGACGCCGAAGGGGTGGCTGCGGCCCATGAGCGCTACGGCGATGCCGACGAAGCCGTAGCCGCCGGAAAAGCCCAGGACGAGGCGGTGCTGCGCCCCCAGGACCTCGTTCACCGCCATGAGCCCGGCGAGCACCCCGGACAGGGTCATGGCGAGGATCACCTTGTTGCCCGGCACGATCCCGGCGTAGCGGGCGGCGGGCTCGCTCTGGCCGACGACCCGGACCTCGTAGCCCGGCCTCGACTTCCAGACGAACGCCCAGACGAGGACGCAGCAGACGAGGGCGAGAACGAGGGAAAGGTTGAGCGGCGAGCGGCCGACATCGAGGCCGAACAGGTTCAAGAGGCCGTTCAGGCCCGGCATGTCTGCTCCGGGGCCGAAGCCGGCGCTTTCGGGGATCTGGCTGCCCCGCACGATGAGGACGTTGACCATCAGGTAGGTCATGAGGGAGGCGGCGACGAAGTTCAGCATGATCGTCGTGATGACGACGTGGCTGCCGCGCTTGGCCTGGAGCCAGCCGGGGATGAAGCCCCAGACCGCGCCGAAAAGGGCGGCACCCAGCACGCAAAGGGGGAGGACGAGGAAGGGGGAGCCGCCGCCGAACGCCAGCGCCGCGAGCCCGGCGCCGAGACCGCCGATGTAGGCCTGCCCCTCACCGCCGATGTTGAAAAGGCCGGCGTGGAAGGCGAGCGCCACAGCAAGCCCCGTAAAGATGAAGTTCGTCGCGTAGAAGAGGGTGTAGCCCCAGGCCTCGCCGTAGCCGAAGGCGCCGTAGACGAGGAGTTCGACTGCCTCCAGGGGGTTCTCGCCCAGGATGACGACGATGACGCCGGTGACGAGGAAGGCGAAGGCCAAGTTGAGGAGGGGCAGAAGGCCGAGTTCGACCCAGGCCGGCAGGGCGTCCCTCATCAGGCGGCCTCCTCGGCGATCCCGGCCATGAGGAGCCCGATCCGCCGCTCGTCGGCTCCCTCCCCTGGCACCTCGCCCGTGATCGTGCCGTCGAACATGACGAGGATGCGGTCGGCGAGCGCCATCACCTCGTCGAGTTCGACCGAGACGAGGAGGATCGCCTTGCCCCGGTCGCGCAGGGCGACGAGGCGCTTGTGGATGAGTTCGATGGCGCCGATGTCGACGCCGCGCGTCGGCTGGCCGACGAGGAGGAGCCCCGGCTCGTGCTCCATCTCGCGGGCGAGGACCAGCTTCTGCTGGTTGCCGCCGGAGAATCCCCCCGCCTCCAGGTCGCAGCTCTGCGGGCGCACGTCGTGGCGGCGCATCCAGTCGCGGCACACGTCGCGGATGCGGCGGCGGCGCATGAACCCGCCCTGCTCGTAGCGCGCGTCGCGCTGGTGGCCCAGCACCGCGTTCTCCCAGGCCGGGAAGGTGCGGACGAGGCCGACGCGCAGGCGGTCCTCCGGCACGTGGCCGACGCCGAGCGATCGTCCCTGAGCGGGGTTCAAGACGGGCTCGCCGCCCACCCGCACCTCCCCCTTCGTCGGATGGAGGATGCCCGACAGGACTTCCAGAAGCTCGCTCTGGCCATTGCCCGAGACCCCGGCGACGCCGACGATTTCGCCCGCCCGAACGTCGAAGGTGAGCCCCTTCAGGCGGGGCACGTCCTGCCGGTCGTGTACCCAGAGGTCCCGCACTTCGAGGACGGGCGCGCCGGGGCGGGCGCGGCCCTTGTCGATGCGCAGGATCACCTTGTGGCCGACCATGAGTTCGGCCAAGTCCTCGCGCGAGGTCTCGGCCGTCTCGCGGTGGGCGACCATAGCACCCTGGCGCATCACGCTCACCCGGTCGGTGACGGCCATGATCTCGCGCAGCTTGTGGGTGATGAGGAGGACGGTGCGGCCCTGGTCGCGCAGGCCCGTCAGGATGCGGAACAGGTGGTCGGCCTCGGCAGGGGTGAGGACGCCCGTGGGCTCGTCGAGGATCAGGATGCGGGCACCTCTATAGAGCGCCTTCAGGATCTCGACCCGCTGCTGGAGGCCGACAGGCAGGTCGTGGACCACGGCGTCCAAGGGCACGTCGAGGGCGTAGTCGCGGGCAAGCCGCCCCAGCTCGGCCCTGGCCTTCGCCCGCGAGCGGCGCAGGAGGGGGCCCTCCTCGGCGCCGAGGAGCACGTTCTCGACGACGGTGAAGGGCTCGACCAGCATGAAGTGCTGATGGACCATGCCGATCCCGGCCCGGATCGCGTCCTCGGGGCGGCGGATGCGGCGGGGCTCGCCGTCGACCAGGATCCGCCCGCCGTCGGCTTCGAGGAAGCCGAAGAGGATGTTCATGAGGGTCGACTTGCCGGCGCCGTTCTCGCCGATGATGCCGTGGATCGTGCCGGGCATGACGGCGAGGTCGATGCCCCGGTTGGCGTGGTTCGTGCCGAACCACTTGTCGATCCCCTGAAGCTCGACGGCGGGCGGGGGCGCTTCTCCCGGCCGCGTGGCGCCCGCCGCCATCGCCGCGCCCGTTACTTCTGGGTGCTATAATAGTCCTCGACGGCGATCTTGCCGTCGATGATCTCCTGCTTCGCCTCATCGAGCTTCTGCTTGATCTCGGGCGTGATGAGGTCGGCGTTGTTCTCGTCCACGGCGTAGTCGACGCCCTTCTCGGCGAGGCCCAGCGACTCGGCACCCGCCTCCCAGGTGCCGTCCTGCGCCGTCTTGAAGGCATTGTAGACGGCCTCGTCGACCTTCTTGACCATCGAGGTGAGGATATGGCCGGGGTAGAGGTAGTTCTGGTTGCTGTCGACGCCGATGGCGAGTTCGCCCTTGTCGGCGGCGGCTTGGAGGACGCCGAGCCCGGTGGCGCCGGCGGCGGCGTAGACCACGTCGGCGCCCCTGTCGAACTGGCTGATGGCAAGCTCCGCGCCGCGCGCGGGGTCGCTCCAGGCGGCGGGCGTCGTGCCGGCGAAGTTCGAGATCACCTGCATGTCCGGCTTCGTCGCCTTCACGCCCTGCTCGTAGCCGTGGAGGAAGTTGCGGATGAGGGGGATATCCATGCCGCCGACGAAGCCGACCTTGTCGGTCTTGGACGCCATCGCCGCCGCCATGCCGACAAGGTACGAACCCTCCTCCTCCTTGAAGGTGACGGACTGGACGTTCGGCAGGTCGACCACAGCGTCGATGATCGTGAACTTCACGTCGGGGTTGGCCTTGGCGATGGTCTCGACCGGAGTCGCGTTCTGGAACCCGACGACGACGACGATGTCGGCCCCCTTGCGGACCATCCGCTCCATCGCCTGCTCGCGCTGCGCCTCGTTGGTGATCTCGAATTCGAGGTAGTCGATGCCGGTCTCCTCCTTGAAGCGCTCGGCGCCGTTGAAGGCCGCTTCGTTGAAGGACTTGTCCATCTTGCCGCCCATGTCGAAGATGACGGCGGGCTGGAAGTCCTCCTGGGCCAGGGCGGTCGTGCCGAGAAGAGTGCCGGCGAGCGAGAGGGCCAGGATCGTCTTCATGCGTTCGTTCCCATCCTTGCCTGGGATTGCCTTGGGCTTCAGCGTAGGCGCGACATCGTTGCTTGCAAAGCCCTCCGCTTTCAGGCGGCGGCGCGGCGCAGGCGGTCGGCGATGGCCTCGCCCAGGCCCTCCTCCGGGATAGGCATCACGGCGATGGCGGCGGCGTCCGAGGCGTCGAGGCGGCGAAGGTGGGCGTAGAGGTTGCGCGCCGCCTCGTCGAGGCGCCCATCAACGCTCAGGTTGAGGACGATGCGGGCGCCCATAAGCGGGTCGGGGCCGAAGGCGAGTAGGGCCTCGTCCGGCCCCACCTCGCAGGCGTCGAGCCGGATCGGCAGGCGGGGAGCGTAGTGACGGCCCAGGAGCCCCGGCGAGCGCAGAGGGGCTTCCGCTTCCGGTCCCAGCAGGGGGCCGATGAGCCCCCCCAGCACCGCGCGCGGCAGGCCGCCCGGCCGCAGGAGGCGGGCGCGGTCCGGCGACGATAGGTCGACCACCGTGCTCTCGACGCCGAGCGGACAGTCCCCGCCGTCGACGACGAGGTCGCGCAAGGGGTCGAGGGCGTCCCCTAGGTCGGCCAGGACGTGCGCCGCCGTCGTCGGGCTCGTCTGGCCCGAGGGGTTGGCGCTCGGCGCCGCGACGGGAAGGCCGGCGGCGGCGAGCAGCGCCCGGGCGACGGGGTGCCCCGGAAAGCGCAGCGCCACCGTGTCGAGCCCGGCCGTGGCGAGCGCGGACAGCCGGTTCGGTCGCCGCTGCGGCAGGACGAGGGTGAGGGGGCCAGGCCAGAATGCCTCCGCCAGAAGCTCGGCCCGGCCGTCGAAGGCGCCGAGGCGGCGGGCGGCCTCCAGGCTCGCCACGTGGACGATCAAAGGGTTGTGCGCAGGCCGACCCTTCGCGGCGTAGACGCGGGCGACGGCGCCGCCGTCGGTCACGGCGGCGCCGAGGCCGTAGACCGTCTCGGTGGGAAAAGCGACGAGCCCGCCCGCCTGCAACGCCCGCGCAGCGCGGGCGAGCCCCGCCTCGTCGGGCGAGACGGGCCGCATCAGGGGCGGTTCAGCGTGCCCAGGCGGGCGAGGCCGAGTTCGGCGGCGGCGGCGGCCAGCGCCGACTTCAACAGGTCGCCGAGGAGGAAGGGCACGACGCCGACGGCGATCGCCTTCCCGAAGCCGCCGACGAAGCCCGAAAGCCAGAGCACGCCGGGAAGGTAGATCGCGGCGGAGGCGGCGAGGGTGACGGCGAACAGGCGCCAGCCGCGCATGCCCCGATCGGCCGCGAGCCCGCAGAGGAAGGCGGCGGCGATCCAGCCCGCGAGGTAGCCGCCCGTCGGGCCGAACACCACGGCGGGGCCGGCGATAGGCAGCGCGAGCACCGGCAGGCCGAGGAGCGCCTCGCCCAGGAACAGGAGGATGGTGGCGACGGCGAGCCTCGACCCGTAGGCGAAGCCGATGAGAAGGACGACGGCCGTCTGGAAGGTGATCGGCACGGGGTAGAGCGGCACCTGTACCTTCGAGGACAAAGCGAGGACGGCGGTGCCGAGGACGGCGAGGACGACGGCCTGCCAGAGGGCGAGGCCCTTGGAAGCGGCGAGCGGCGAGCGGATGAGCATGGGGCGGGGCCTTCGTGTTCCGGGCGATGCCGCGCAGCATAGGGGCATGGCGGCCGAGGGCAAGACGCGCGAAGCGTAACCTACCCCGCCCGCAACGCCCGCCAGCCGATGTCGCGGCGGTAGAACCCGTCCGGCCAGTCGATCCGCTCGACGGCGGCGTAGGCCCGCGCCCTGGCCTCCTTGAGGGTGGCGCCGAGGCCGGTAACGCTCAAGACCCGCCCGCCGGTCGAGAGGAGGCGGCCGTCCTCGCGCCGCGTGCCGGCGTGGAAGAGGAGCACGTCCGGGTCGTCGTCGATGCCCTCCAGCGCGCCGATCGGGGTGTCCTTGGGGTAAGTGCCCGGGTAGCCCTTCGCCGCGAGGACGACGGTGAGCGCGTGCTCCGGGTACCAGCGCAGATCCATGTGGCCGAGCATCCCGTCGACGGCGCCCTGCAGGAGCTGGGCGAGGTCGGTCATGAGGCGGGGGAGGACGGCTTGGCACTCGGGGTCGCCGAAGCGGACGTTGTATTCGAGGAGCTGCGGCCCCTCGTCCGTCAGCATGAGGCCGGCGTAGAGGAAGCCCTTGAAGGGCGCACCCTCCGCCGCCATCGCTGCCAACGTCGGGCGGACGATCGCGTCCATCACCCGCTCGGCGGCATCGCCCTCCAGGAGGGGGGCCGGGGCGTAGGCGCCCATGCCGCCCGTGTTCGGCCCTTCGTCGCCGTCGAAGGCCCGCTTGTGGTCCTGCGCCGTGCCGATGAGAAGCGCATCCCTGCCGTCGCAAAGGGCGAACAGGCTCGCCTCCTCGCCCGCCAGGAAGCGCTCGACGACGACGCCGTCGCCGGCGGCGAAAGCGTCGTCGAGCGCCGCCAGCGCCTCGGCACGGGTCCCGGCGATGACGACGCCCTTGCCGGCGGCGAGTCCGTCCGCCTTGACGACGAGGGGCAGGGGCTCGGCGGCGACGAAGGCACGCGCCGCTCCGGCCTCGTCGGCGGCAAAGGCGCGCCAGGGCGCCGTCGGGATGCCGTGGCGGGCGCAGAACGCCTTCATGAACCGCTTCGAGCCCTCCAGCCGCGCGGCGGCGGCGGTGGGGCCGAACGCCTTGACCCCCTCGGCCTCCAGCCGGTCGACGAGGCCGAGGACCAAAGGCCGTTCAGGGCCGACGACGACGAGGCCGACGCCCCGCTCCTTGGCAAAGCGCACGAGACGATCGAGGTCGTCGGCCTCGATGCCGACGCAGGTGGCGGTGGCGGCGATCCCGGCGTTGCCCGGCGCGCAGTAGAGTCCGTCGACGAGCGGCGAACCCGAAAGCGACCAGCAGAGCGCGTGCTCGCGCCCCCCGCCGCCGACCACCAGCACCTTCATCCGGTCGTTCCCCTATCCCGATGGGCTACTTAAGGAACGTTGGCCGGACAAGGCAAGCCTTCGGTCGGCGGGTACGAAGCCCGCCTTGCGCCCTTCGGTCGGGCAGGGTTAAGCAGGCCCGGCATCACGGCAAGGCGGACGGACATGGCGGACAAGATCGGGATCGGCATCCTCGGGGCCAGCGGCTACACCGGGGCCGAGGCGCTGCGTCTCCTGGCGGGGCACAGGCAGGCCGAGATCCGCTGGCTCACCGCCGAGCGCAACGCCGGGCAGCCGGTCGCGGCCCTGTTCCCGCATCTGGGCGACCTCTCCTTGCCCCGGATGGAGCGGATGGACGCCGTCGACCTCGCCGCAGCCGACGCCATCTTGTGCTGCCTGCCGCACGGGCTGACGCAGGCGGCGCTCAAGGACCTGCCGCGGGGGCCGAAGGTCGTCGACCTGTCGGCGGACTTCCGCCTCCGCGACCCCGACCTCTACGCCGCCGTCTACGGCGCCCCGCACGGGGCCGTCGACTTGCAGAAGGAGGCGGTCTACGGCCTCACCGAGCACTACCGGGAGGCCGTGCGGGGGGCACGGCTCGTCGCCAACCCCGGCTGCTACACGACGACGGCGGAACTCGCCCTGGTACCGCTCCTCAAGGCCGGCCTCATCCGCGAGGACGGGATCATCGTCGACGCGAAGTCGGGGGTGTCGGGGGCCGGCCGCGCCGCGAAGGAGGCGAACCTGTTCACGGAAGTGAGCGAGGGCTTCCACGCCTACGCCGTCGCCACCCACCGGCACGCGCCCGAGATCGAGCAGTGCCTCTCCGACTTTGCGGCAAGGCCGGTGCGGATCACCTTCACGCCGCACCTCGTGCCGATGAACCGGGGCATCTTTGCCACGGTCTACGTGAAGCTGAAGGGGGGCGTCCGCGCCGAGGACCTGCAAACGGGCCTGGAATCCGCCTACGCGGGCGAGCCCTTCGTCCGGGTCCTGCCTTTCAAGGGCCTGCCGGCGACGCGCCACGTCCGGGGCTCCAACGCCTGCCTGCTCGCCGTCCACCCGAGCCGGATCGAGGGCGAGGCGATCCTGCTCAGCGTCACCGACAACCTGGTCAAGGGCGCCGCCGGGCAGGCGATCCAGAACATGAACCTGATGCTGGGGCTCGACGAGACGGGCGGGCTGGACCTGCCGCCGCTCTTTCCGTAGAACCGTTATAGGAAAATATTCTTTACAATTCGACCGTTCCAGCCTACCTTGACGGACCGATCAGCGCACCACGGGCCGCCCTCCGTCATGACCGATCCGTCGTCCGAGCGTCCCCGCACGACTTCAGGCCGGCCAGGACCGGGCCTCGCCGAGGAGGGCCGGGCCTTCGACAAATGCTCCTTTACCGAGGAGAAGAGCCGGGAACTCGGCGCGATCGTGCTCCGCCTCGAGCGGATCGAGGTGTGGACGACGCACCTGCGCGACCGCTCGCAGAACGCGGACGCCGACGTGAAGCTGCTCGGCGAAACCCTGCGCGACGTGCAGCAGGCCTCGGCCCGCCTGTGCGAGTGGGCGCGGGTCAAGGAAACGCTCCAGCAGAAGGAAGAGCAGCAGCAGGCCCAGGTCCGGGTCGAGCTTGCCGCCCGCTTCCAGGCGATCGAGGCGAAGCTCGGCGGCCTCCTGCGCGACAAGGAACGGCTGCTCACGTGGTCGGCCGGGGCCTTCGCCGGCTACGTCGCGTGGCGCGGGGCGGAGGCGAAGGACCTGCTCGGCAAACTCCTGGGGCTGCTCCGATGATCCGTGACTTCATCCTCGCCGCGCTCGCCTCGTTCGGCCTCTGGCTCGCGGGCGAGCGGATCGGCCTGTTCGCGCCCGAGCCGACGGTCGACCTGGAGGCGGAGGGGCCGCTCTTGATCGACGAGTACGTGCGCGTGGTGACGCCGGACGACCTCCCCTTGCTCGTGTCCGGCAACGGCGACGAAGCGAGCCTCGCGGGCCTCGTAGGACAGCTCGCCATCGGCGCGCGCCGGGCCGCGTGGACGATGGACTGCCCGCTCGTCGTCGGCGTCCGCGGCTGGAAGGACCACGGCAACGTGCGCCCCGCTGGGAACGCGCGCGGCATCGTACTGCCGGACGGCGCCACCTTCGTCCTGCGCGACGTGCAAGCGGGGCCGCAGACGCCGCACCTCACCGTTCCGGGCCCGCCGCCGCCCGGCCTCGACTACCGGCCGCCGATCTTCGTGACCCTCATCGAGGTGCCGGAGAACCGTCCCTGCGTCGATCCGAAGACGGGCCGCACGTGGCACGGCACCGCGACGGTGATCTCGGCGGCGATGGTGGCGCCTCCGCGGGACGGGAAGGGATCGTGAGCACGAAGACGGCGCCGCCTTTCGCGCAACCGCTGATCCGATTCCGTTTCACCGGCGTATAATACGTTGAAACCACGAGGCCCGCAGAGGAGGGGCAACGGCAGAAGGGGCAGTTGGGCCTTGTTCACCCGCGCGTGCGAGGCTTGAATGGTGAGGTGAAACCGCCAGAACGCCCGAACGCCGACACCCTGCTCGCCGACATGCGTGCAGTCGCCGAACGTGGGGATTGGGTGGCGTTCAATCGCCTCTTCACGTTCTACGGCGAGCGCGTGAAGGCCTACTTGCGGCATTCGGGGGTCGACGACGCGGCGGCGGAAGACCTGACGCAGGACGTTTTTTCCGTCGTCTGGCGTCGTGCCGGGCAGTTCGACCCTCGGCAGGGTGCCCTTGCCACCTGGATTTTCACGATCGCGCGCAACCGGCGGATCGACGTGCTGCGCCGGGAACGCAGACCCGCCCCCGACCCCACGGACCCTGTCCTGGCGCCGGAAGCGCCGATCCAGGGCGACGCGGCGGTCGAGGCGGAAGAGATGAAGGAAAGGATCAAGAGCGCCGTGGCCGACCTACCACCCGAGCAGGCGGACCTGTTGCGCGCGTTCTACTTCGACGACAAGACGCACGTCGGGATCGCCGACGAGTTCGGCCTGCCGCTGGGCACCGTGAAGTCCCGCCTGCGCCTCGCGCTTGCCAAGCTGCGGGTCATCCTCGGACGAGAGCGATGAACCCGTCCACGCTCGACGAACTCCTCCTCGCGCACGCGGCGGGCCGCCTGCCCCTGCCCGTCGACCTCCTCGTCGCCTCCCACCTGACGCTGCGGCCCGAGAGCCGGCCGGCGCACGCCGTCTTCGAGCAGTTGGGTGGGGCGCTCTTGGAGGAGATCGACCCGGAACCCCTGGACCCGAAGGCGTTCGAGCGCCTCCGGGACCGGCTCGACCGGGAGACCGGCCCCGAGGAGGCCCCTGCCCCGCCGGTCGAGCCTTCCGCCGGGGCCCCCGCCCTGCCGGCGCCGCTCCTCGCCTACGTGCCCGAAGGGATCGGGGGCCTGCGCTGGCGGCGCTACGGCCGTATCGCCGAGGCGGTGCTCGACCTGGGATCCCCCGGCTTCACGACCCGCCTCGTCCGCGCGGAGCCGGGCGCCGCCCTGTTCCGCCACACCCACGAGGGCCTGGAGGCGACGCTCGTCCTGGAGGGCGCCTACCGGGACGGGACGGGGCGCTACGGGCCGGGCGACATCGAGCTTGCCGACGGCGCCGTCGACCATCGGCCCACGGCGGAACCCGACGCGCCCTGCCTGTGCCTCACCGTCACGAGCGCCCCCCTGCGGCTCACCGGCCGCTTTCTGCGCTTCCTCAACCCCTTCGTTCGGCTGTAGACCGGGTTTGCGGAACGGCGAGGCGCTTGCGTCTCTTGCAACCGTTGATCATGATGCGCCGCCGAGTCTTCCACCTCACCTTTCGCCCGTACTAGGTGCCGCAACGTGACCACGACGATGGCCTCAGGACCGAGCTGCTCCAAGGGACCCGACTTCCTGCCCTTGCCGGGTCCGGGCGAGGCGCCGAACGTCACCCGCTTCGCGCCGAGCCCGACGGGCTACCTGCACCTGGGCCACGCCTACGCCGCGCTCTTCGCCTGCGAGGCGGCGCGGCGCAGCGGCGGGCGCTTCCTGTTGCGCCTGGAGGACATCGACAGGCAGCGCTGCCGGGCGGAGTTCGAGGCGGCGATCCTGGACGACCTCGCTTGGCTCGGCCTCGCCCCCGACGGGCTGCGGCGGCAGGCGGACCACCTCCCGGCCCACGCCCAAGCCCTGCAACGCCTCGCCGACATGGGCGTGGCCTATACCTGCTTTTGCACCCGCCAGCAGATCCGGGCCGAGGTCGAGGAGTCCGGCCGCGCGCCGCACGGGCCTTCGGGCGAGCCGGTCTACCCCGGCATCTGCCGCGACCTCGACCCGGACGAGCGCGCCTTTCGCGTCAAGAACGGGATGCCCTACGCCTGGCGCCTCGACGTGGCGCGCGGCATGGCGATGACCGGGCCGCTCTGGTGGCACGACGTCCGCGCAGGCTGGGTCCAGGCGGAGCCCCACCTGCTCGGCGACGTCATCATCGCCCGCAAGGACATCCCCACCTCGTACCACCTCGCCTGCACCCTCGACGACCACCTCCAGGGCGTCACCCTCGTCACCCGCGGCGAGGACCTGTTCCACGCCACCCACGTCCACCGCCTGCTTCAGGCCCTCTTGAACCTGCGCGTCCCCCGCTGGTACCACCACAACCTCGTCGTCGACGGCCAGGGCCGGCGCCTCGCCAAGCGCAATCAAGCGACGACGCTCAAGCACGTCCGCGACCTGGGGCGGCAGCCGGCCGACCTCTGGCGCCTGCTCGGCCTCGAACCGGCCGGCCCCGCCTCCGCCCGCTGAACGGCGCCCGCTTGCGTCTCGTCGCCGCCGTCCTTCTCCTGACCCTGCTCCTCGGCTGCGCCCTGCCCCGGATCGAGCCGGCGCATGGGCCGAAGCCGACGCTCCGCTTCCTCCCGGACGCGCCGCCGCGCGCCGTCGTCCTCGCCTTGCATGGCTTCAACGACCGCAAGGCCGCCTTCGCCGGGTTCGGCGCCTTCCTCGCGGCGAACGGTGTGGCGCTCGTCGCCTACGACCAGCAGGGCTTCGGCGCCAACCCGGACCGGGGCTTCTGGCCGGGGGCGGACGCCCTCGTCGACGACGCGGCGGCGGCGGTGCGGGCGACGGCGGCCGAATTCCCGCACGCAGCCCTCTACGTGCTCGGCGAGAGCATGGGGGTGGCGACCTTGACGCTCATGCTCGCCCGACCCGACGCGCCGCCCGTCGATGGTGCGATCCTCGTCGCCCCCGGCGTCTGGGGCGGCGACGCGCTCAACCCCTTCTACCGTCTCCTCCTCTGGGCGGCCGTCCACGTGGCGCCGGGCTATACCCTCACCGGCAAGGGGCTGAACCGCCGGCCTTCCGACAACGTGCCGATGCTGCGCGAGCTGGGGCGGGACCCACTGACCATCAAGGCGACCCGGATCGACGCCATCGCCGGCGCCGTCGGGCTCATGGGCAAGGCACGGGCGGCGGCGGCGGCGCTGCGGGTGCCGTCGCTCGTCCTCCTCGGCACGAACGACCAGATCGTCCCGCCCGGGGTCCAGGCCTCCTTCACCCGCGACATCGCCGCCACCGACTGCACGGCGGTCCGCTACGCCGAAGGCTGGCACATGCTCTTGCGCGACCTGGAGCGCGAACGGGTCTGGAAGGACGTGCTCGCCTGGATCGGGACGGGGCGCCCCTTGGCAACCGATGCCGTCCCCTGCCGCCGCCTCCCCGACCCCTGAACCCTCCCCTCGAGCCCTTGGCAAGCGCGGCCCCGCGTCGCATCTGAGGGGGCCGCCCCCGAAAGCGGGCCGCGAGCCTTGCCTTCGCCGGGCCTGACGTGAGACGAGGGACCGACGCCCCCGACGGAGACCCGGGCCCCAACGACGACCACCGGCCCCGAGGGCCGGCTTCGGGAACGACATGGACGAGCAGCAGCAACGACGCCCCCGGATGCGCGAGCGGAACAAGGCCACCCGCCTCGCCCCCGACGCCCCGCCCCGCCCCTGCGCGTGGCCGGACTGTCCGGAGCACGGGGCCTACCCTGCGCCCCGCGCCCGCGACGCGCTCCGCGACTACGTCTGGTACTGCCTGGAGCACGTCCGCGCGTACAACCGGGGCTGGGACTATTTCGCCGGAATGGACGCCGAGGGGATCGACGACCACCGCCGCGCCGACACGACGTGGCACCGGCCCTCCTGGCGCTTCGGCGGCAACGGGTACGGCCCGCACGGGGTCAAGATGGGGCCGAACGGCCCCTGGCGCTGGCGCGACCCCCTCGACGTGATGGAGGAAGGGTTCGGCGCCGAGCCCCCGCCGCCGCCGAAGCCCCCCGTCGGCAAGGCGGCCGAGATGCTGGCCGTCATGCAGCTCTCCTGGGGCTTCACGCTGGACGAGCTGAAGCGGCGCTACAAGGCGCTCGTCAAGCTGCACCACCCGGACCTGCACGGCGGCGACCGCGTGCAGGAGGAACGGCTGAAGCGGGTCAACGAGGCCTACGCCTACCTGAAGGACAACAAACTCTACGTTTGAGGTGGCGCCGGCGTCTGGTCTATATGACCTTCGGCCCTGGCGCGGCGGGGGGCCGGGCACCATCTTGGGGCAATGGGCAGGCGGGGGCGTGGCGCCTTTGCTTGGCCTGTGGCACTGCGAACGGCTGGGAGCGGAAGGTCTTGATCGAGGACAGCACGAACGGCGGGGTGATCCTGCACGACATGCCCGAGCGGCCGGACCGGCGGGTCCGCGTGCGCGAGACGTTCGGGATCGACAGCGACCTCGAGGTCTTGGGCTTCGGGGCGCGCACCGACTACGTGCCCGAGATCGACACCACCTACCAGTTCGACAAGGCCACGACGCTGGCGATCCTGGCGGGGTTCATGCACAACCGCCGCGTCATGATCCAGGGCTACCACGGCACCGGCAAGTCGACCCACATCGAGCAGGTGGCGGCGCACCTGAACTGGCCCTGCGTCCGGGTCAACCTCGACAGCCACATCAGCCGGATCGACCTCATCGGCAAGGACGCGATCGTCCTGAAGGAGGGTAAGCAGGTCACGGAGTATCGGGAAGGGATCCTGCCCTGGTCCTTGCAGCGGCCGGTGGCGCTCGTCTTCGACGAGTACGACGCCGGGCGCCCCGACGTGATGTTCGTCATCCAGC
>JAGRGG010000072.1 GCA_020445645.1 Geminicoccaceae bacterium
GCGGACGCGAGGCGTCTAGCCGCCTTCAAGCCGCGTCAGGCGCAAGAAGCGATGCACCAGGACGACGGCCATGAAGGCGAGCCCCAGCGCCATGCCGGTCCAGATGCCCCGCCCTCCCCAGTCGAAGGCGAAGGCGAGGGTGGTGCCGAAGCCTAGGCCGACGAGCCAGTAGCCGACGATGGCGATCAGGAGCGGTACGGTCATGTCCTGGAGCCCGCGAAGCGCGCTGATCGCCGTGACCTGGAGGCCGTCGAAGAGCTGGAAGGCGGCGGCGATCGTGATGTAGGTGGCGGCGAACGCGAGCACCGGGGCGGCTTCCGGGCCATCGCCCAGAAAGGGGTTGGCCAGCGTGCGCGGCAGGGCGGCGAAGAGGACGGCGGTGCAGGCCATGAAGCCGAACCCGAGCACCATCCCGGCGAGGCCGGCCTGCCTCGCACCCGCCTTGTCGCCCCGGCCCCAGGCGAGGCCAACGCGAGCGGTCGCCGCTTGGCCGATGCCCAAAGGGGCCATGAAGGTGATCGAGGCGAGTTGCAGCGCGATCTGGTGCGCCGCGAGTTCGAGCGTGCCGATCCAGCCCATGAGTTGCGCCGAGCCTGAGAACAGGCTGACCTCGACGACGATCGACAGGCCGATCGGCAGGCCCAGGCGGTGGATCCGCCGGAACGTCGACCAATCCGGGCGCCAGAAGCGGCCGAACAAGGCGTGGCGGCGGTAGGGGGGACGGAAGGCGACGTGGAGGATGAGGGCCAGCGCCATGACGGTGTTGGTGATGGCGGAGCCGAGCCCGGCGCCGAAGGCGCCCAATCCCTCGATGCCCAACGCCCCGAAGATGAGCAGGTAGTTGAGCCCGGCGTTGAGGACGATGGCGGCGAGGCTGATCGCAAGCACGGCGCGCGGGCGGCCGAGGGTCGTGAGATAGGTGCGGAGCACGACGGCGGCGAGAATCGGGAGGAGGCCCCAGAGCGCGCCCCGCATGTAGTCCTGCGCCAGCCCCGCCAGCACCGGGTCCTGCCCCATGCCGACGAGGAGGGGGCGGAGCCAGAACAGGACGGGGCTCAAGAGAAGCGTGAAGGGGACGGCCGCCCACAGGCCCTGGCGGACGACGCGGCGAAGACCGCGCAGGTCGCGCCGGCCCCAGGCGGCGGCGCTCAAGGGGGCGGTCGCCGTGACGATGCCGATGCCGAAGAGGAGGAGCGGGTGGAAGATGCTGAGCGCCAGCGCGGTCGCCGCCAGCGCCTTCGGGCCGAGCCGGCCCAGCATGAGCACGTCGGTCGTGTTGATGGCGAGGATGCCAACCTGCGCCAGCGCCAGGGGTGCGGCGATGGCGACCATCGCGCGCAGTTCCCGCGCGAACGGGCGGGCCGGCGCCTTGAGCGGCAGGGCGAGACGGGAGGACATGGGGTTCTCTGGGGGTGGAAGGACGAAGGGCCGGGGAAGATCACGCCCCACCGCCCTTTTGGCAAGGGCCACTTTGGCGAGCCTCTGGCGACGGAATGGCGGCGGCGCTATGTGAGGGGCCTTCGCGTCCCGAACGCGCGACCTGGGAGGTTCCTGTCATGGCCGACGCACCGCTGACCGTTCGCCTGCACGGCGAGGACAACGTCGTGGTGGCGAGGCTCGCCATCATGGAGAACACGCCCCTGCCGGGCGAGGGGATCCGGACCCGCCAGCGCATCCCCGCCGGGCACAAGGTGGCGACCCGGCCGATCGAAGCGGGCGAGCCGGTCCGCAAGTACGACCAGGTGATCGGCTTCGCCGGCGAGGCCATCCAACCCGGCGAGCACGTCCACGTCCACAACGTCGAACTGCGCGACTTCGCGCGCGACTACGCGATCGGCAGCGCCGTGAGGCCGACCACGATGGTGCCCGAAGCCGAGCGCGCCGCGTTCGAGGGCTTCGTCCGGCCGAACGGCAAGGTAGGGACCAGGAACTACATCGGCATCCTGTCCACGGTGAACTGCTCGGCCTCGGTCTGCAAGTTCATCCAGCAGAGCCTGCCGGCCGACGCGATCGCGGCCTACCCCAGCGTCGACGGCGTCGTCGCCCTCACCCACTCGACCGGCTGCGGCCTCGCCGACCGGGGCGACGGGTTCGATGCGCTCCAGCGTACCCTGTGGGGCTTCGCCCGCCAGCCGAACTTCGCGGGCGTGCTCATGATCGGGCTCGGCTGCGAGGTGAACCAGATCGACTTCCTCCTCGAAGCCTACGGCATCGAGCGCGGGCCGCACTTCCGAACGATGAACATGCAGGACCTGGGCGGCACCCGGCGCACCGTCGACCACGCGCTGGGCATGATCCGCGAGATGCTGCCGCACGCGGCCGAGGCGCGGCGCGAGACCGTGTCGGCGTCCGAACTGTCGCTGGCCCTCCAGTGCGGCGGCTCGGACGCGTGGTCCGGGATCACGGCGAACCCGGCGCTCGGTCACGCGGCCGACATCCTGGCGACGCACGGCGGCACCTCGATCCTCGCCGAGACGCCGGAGATCTACGGCGCCGAGCACCTGCTCACCCGCCGCGCCGTCTCGCCCGAGGTCGCGGAGCGGCTCATCGAGCGCATCCGCTGGTGGGAGGACTACACGGCGCGCAACGGCGGCGAGATGAACAACAATCCCTCCCCCGGCAACAAGGCGGGCGGTCTCACCACCATCCTGGAAAAGTCGCTCGGCGCCGCCGCCAAGGGCGGCACCTCCAACCTCACGGGCGTCTACAAGTATGCGGAGCCGGTGACGGCGAAGGGGTTCACCTTCATGGACAGCCCCGGCTACGACCCCGCCTCGGTGACGGGGCAGGTGGCGAGCGGCGCCAACCTGATCGCCTTCACGACGGGCAGGGGCTCCTGCTTCGGCTTCAAGCCCGTGCCCAGCCTGAAGCTCGCCACCAACAGCGCCATGTACGAGCGCATGGCCGACGACATGGACGTCAACTGCGGCGACATCCTGGACGGCAATGCTTCCATCGAGAGCAAGGGCCGCGAGATCTTCGAGCTATGCCTCAAGGTCGCGTCCGGGGAACCCTCAAAGTCGGAGGCGCTCGGCGTCGGCGACCACGAGTTCATCCCCTGGCAGATCGGCGCGGTGATGTAGGCGGTCGGCCCGCGCCGGATCGGCGGGACGGCCTGCCTTTCGCGGCGTCTCGGGGTCGTTTCGCAAAAGCCTGCCCCCGTCCCCCGCCTCTTCCAGCAAGGGGGAAGGGGGAAGCTCGCGGTCGAGCAGACGGGCGAGGCCGGCGGCGCCGAAGAGGCGGATAGCGGTCATGCCCTCAACTCCAGCCGTCGGCGAGCGCGGCGGCGGCGCTCCAGGTGAAGAGCGCCAGGGCGGGCAGGACGAGACCGCCGATCAGGCCGAGCGCCACCACGGCGGGCAGCGTTCCGATCATCGTTCGCAAGGGCATTTGAAGGGGCTCCTTCGGATCGTTCGTCCCCGGCCTTGTGGCGCGGGCGGCAAGCGGCCCTCAAGCGGAATGCGGCGGATGTTCGAGTTGGAATAGGTCGAGATTATGCCCGCAGCCCCTCCGGCCACCAGTCGTCGAGAAGCTGGTCCAGGGCATAGGGGCAGGCTTCGGGCAGGTCCGGCACGGGCTCGTCGTAGAGTGCGGCGCGTTGCTCGACGGCGAGCTTGGCTTCAAGGTAAAGCCGCTGCCGCCGTCCCCGCAGGTCGCGCTTCAGCGCAGGCGTGATCCGACGACGGATCTCGCGGCGGAAGCCGGCTATCTCCCTGATCCACCCTCGTCTCGGCTCCCGCGCCGGGGAGTGCTCCAGGAGCAGCAGGTGCTCGATGATGCGGCTGCACCAGCTTCGCAGGCCGTTGCGCTGTTCCTTGCCCAGGTCCCGGATCTCCTCCGCCAGATGGTCGAGGTCGAGCGGCAGGTTCGATTGGTGGGATTTCAGCCGGCGCAGCTCGCGGGCCTGGAGCTGGGTCCAGACGTAGAAGTCCTCGTCGTAGAGGGATGCCATGTCGCTCATGTCGCTCTCCCGCCCGATGGCACGGGGCCAGCATAGACGCTTTGCCCCCACCCTGAAGGAATATCTGCCCCGGAACGTCCCTTCCGACGCGCCGTTTTCTTCCCATCGAGGCTTCAAGGGAGGCAGGACAATGGCCGACGACGACTATCGTCGCTACGACGAGGAACGCCGCACCCGGATGCAACGGCGCTACGAGGGCCGGGAAGACTACGAGGAAGACAGGGACCGCGATCCGCGCGGCTGGCGCGACGAGCGCCCCGGCTACGGCGGTCTTTCGGGCAGCGACATGGGCGGGCGCGGCGGCTACGGGCGCATCCCCGGCCAGCCCCGCCCCGGCCAGATGCGCGGCGAGGCCGCGTTCGGCGGCTATTCGGGCCGCGAGGAAGGCTACGGCTACGGCCCCGAGAACCGCGGGGGCCGCGGGCGGGGCGACGAGGGGCGCGGCTTCTTCGACCGCGCCGGCGACGAGATCGCCTCCTGGTTCGGCGACGACGAGGCCGAGCGCCGTCGCCGCGCCGACGCGCCCGTCGACGGCAACTACCGGGGCCAGGGGCCGAAGGGCTACGCCCGCTCGGACGCGCGCATCCTGGAGGACGTGAGCGACCGGATGAGCGAGGACTCCCGCCTCGACGCCTCCGACATCGAGGTCGGGGTCAAGGACGGCGAGGTCACGCTGAACGGCGTCGTCTCGGATCGCGCCGCGAAGCGGCGGGCCGAGGACCTCGCCGACGGCGTCACCGGGGTGAAGCACGTGCAGAATAACCTGCGCGTCCGGCAGGCGGCGACGGCGTCCGCGTCCGCCCTCGGCACGGGGGGCGTCCGCGCGACGGGCACCGGTACCCAAGGCGTGCCGGACGACCAGGACGCCGGCAACGTCGCCCGCACGACCGGCGATCTCGGCCCCGGCGGCTCGGGCGCCGGCAGCACCCTCACCGGTCGGAACGATACGACGGGCAGGTAAGGCTACCCTTCGCGCCCGCTGGCGCGGGGTCTGGCTTGCTCCGCAGCCGGTCCCTCTTTTCCCTTGAGGAAGACCCTCGCCCCAACCCTCTCCCGCGAGCGAGATAGGGTTGGGGCGAGGGTGCCTGAAGTTCCGCGCGACGGACCCGAAGCGCCTACCGTCCCCGCCACCTGGGCGGGCGCTTGGCGAGGAAGGCTTCGAGCCCTTCCCTGAAGTCGTCGCTCGTGTAGCAGCGCGTCACCGGATCGTCGTCCGGATCGGGCTCGCCGTCGCGCAGGCGGCGCAGGATCTCCTTCGTGGCCCTCAGCGTGAGCGGCGCCAACCCCGCGACCGTCTGGGCCAGCGCCTCGGCGCGGGCGAGGAGCGCCGCGTGGTCGGGCAGCACCTCTATGACGAAGCCGCACGCCTTCGCCTCCTCCGCCTCCATGAGCCGGGCGGCGAGCAGCATGGCCTGGACGCGGGCCGTGCCGAACAGGGCCACGAGGCGGCGGAGGTTCGGGGCCGAGAGCGCGTTGCCGAGCGTCCGGGCGATGGGAAAGCCGTACTTCAGCGCGGGCGACGCGAGGCGCAGGTCGCAGCAGGCGGCGATCATCGCGGCCCCCCCGGTGCACGCACCACCGATCGCGGCGATCGTTGGCACGGGGCAGCCTTCGATCGCCGCCATCACCCGGTCGGCCCTGGCCTCGTAGGCGACGGCGTCGTCCGGTCCCTCGAAGGCGCGGAAGGCCGCGATGTCGGTGCCGGCGCCGAACGCCCTGTCGCCCGCCCCCGTCATCACGACGGCGCGGACCGGGCCGTCCCCGGACACGGCGCCGCAGATCGCCTCCAGCCGGTCGTACATGGCGAAGGTGAAGGCGTTGCGGGCCTGGGGCCGGTTGAACGTCACCCACAGGACCCCGTCCCGCACCTCCTCCAGGATCTCGTCGGTCATCGCGCTCAAGCCGACCTGACGAGGCCGCCGTCGACCCGGAGCCGGATCCCGGTGACGTAGGAGGCCTGCGCGCCGCACAGGAAGGCGACGGCGGCGGCGAACTCGTCCGGGCGGCCGTAGCGGCCGACGGGGATCGTCGCCCTGGACGCGGCGCGCAGGTCGTCGACGGCCTTGCCCTGGCGCTCCGCGTTGGCGGCGTCGAGCTCGTCCAGGCGGTCGGTGTGGATGCGGCCCGGCAGCACCATGTTGACGGTGACGCCGTCGCCCGCGACCTCGGCCGCCAGCGTCTTCGCCCAGCCGGCGATGGCGGCGCGGACGCCGTTGGAGAGGGCGAGGTTCGGGATCGGCTGCTCGATCCCGCTGGAGCCGACGACGACGATCCGCCCCCAGCCCCTGGCGCGCATGGCGGGAAGCAAGCCGTTCGCCAAATGGAACAGGTTCGCCGCCATCGTCTCGAACTGGCGCAGCCAAGCGTCGCGGGGCGTCTCGGCGGCGAGGCCCGGCGGCGGTCCGCCCGTGTTGCCGACGAGAATATCGACCTCGCCCGCACCCGCCACCAGCGCCTCGACGCTGGCGGGGTCGGCCATGTCGAGCCGCATCGGCAGCACCCGCCCGGCCCCCGGCCCGAGGTCCCTCGCCCACGCCTCGATCTGCCCCACCGTGCGCGCGGCGGCGACGACCTCGGCGCCCTCTTCCGCCAGCGTCCGGGCAATGGCGGCGCCGAGCCCCCGGCTCGCCCCGGTCACGAGCGCGCGCCTGCCGTTCAGTCCGAGATCCATGCTCCAACCCTCCAGAACCGTCCGCGCCCTCTTACCAGCCGAGACGGACCCGCGCGAGGGCCATGCCGGCCGCCGCCTGCACGGGCTCCACGACCGGCAGCCCCACCGCCGCCGCGAGTTCGGCGCGGTAGCCCGCCATCCCGGCGCAGCCCATGACGAGCACGTCGGCGCCGTCCCTCTCCTTCAGCGCCCGCCCCACCTCGACCATCCGGGCGAGCGTGCGCGGCGCGTCGGCGAGATCGCCGACCCCGAGCCCGAGCGCCCGGTCGCCCGCGAGGCGATCGTTCAGCCCCATCGCGCCCACGGCGCGGCGGTGGCGCGGGATCGAGCGGTCGAGGATGGCGACGATGCCGACCCGCTGGCCCAGCGTCAGCGCCGTGAGCAGGCCGCCCTCCATGATGCCCAGCACCGGCCGGTCCGTCGCCTCGCGCGCCGCGTGCAGGCCGGGGTCGCTGAAGCAGGCGACGACGAAGCCTGCCGCCTCCCCCCGCAGCGCCTCGATCCGGCGCAAGAGCGGCGCCGCGACGCCGTCGACGTCCCGCTGGCTCTCGATGCCGGGCGGCCCCTCCGCCAGGGTGACGCAGGCGATGGCCGGTCCCTCCGCCGTCCGCAAGGGATCGAGTGCCCTGTCGATGCCGGCGGTGACGGTGGGGCTGCTGTTCGGGTTGATGACGAAGAGGGTGCGGTTCATGGGGGCAGAAGGCGCGAAAGGGCTTGGCTGTCAAGGCAGAGGAGGCACGCTTCGCGTCCGCTGGGCGCGGGGC